>CAIVRI010000027.1 GCA_903908265.1 uncultured Pseudomonadota bacterium | reverse complement strand
CGTTTCATATCAACCGGGCCGTGCCCACTGGGCTTCCAGTCGTGATAGACGTGGCTCGAACCGGGTAAAGAAAACCCGCCGGTGCAGTTGCGGACTGCGTTCGGGTCGATGATGCCGTACTGCAGGCCCGCTAGCGCCATCATGGGCTTGACGGTAGAACCGGGTGGGTAAGTGCCACGTAGTGCACGATTAAATAAGGGGCGGTCGCTATCGTCGCGCAGTGCGGCATAATCTAGGCTGGAGATTCCGCGCGTGAATTTATTGGGATCGTAGCTGGGAACGGAGGCGAGCGTGAGCACATCACCGGTGGTCGGATCGATGGCAACGACGGCGCCGCGGCGCCCGGCGAGCCCCACCTCAGCGATGTGCTGCAGTCGCATATCGATGCCGAGGAAGAGATCGCTGCCAGCGGTTGGTTTGCGCGTTTCTAATCGGACGGCGGCCCCGCCAAGTTTATCGACCCGTCGCCCCTGCGCGTTCACCAAGACCTGACGATAGCCAGACAGTCCGTGTAAGGCCTGCTCGTAGGTGTTCTCAAGTCCAATTTTTCCGATCAGAGCCGAACCCGAGTACTGGTCTCGGTCGATATGCTTTAAGTCTTCTTCGGAGATTGTGGCGACATACCCGAGTGCGTGCTCAGCTTCACTCGCAAAGGGATACCAGCGCGCGAGTCGGGTACGGATTTCAACGCCCGGAAAGGTGTGCTGTCGCACCGAGAAGACTGCGATATCGTTTTCTGACAGCGACAGCCGTAGGGGTACTGCCTGAAAACGGCGGCCGGTCTTGATCAGACGAGTCAGCCCCGGGACGGTTTCGTGATCGATCAGGTGCAAGTCCGCTAGGCGAGCGAGCGTGTCCGGTACATTGGCGACCTGCTCAGGAATGAGTTCCAGCTGATAAGCCGGCGTATTTTCGGCGATCACTGTTCCCTGGCGGTCGTAGATGAGTCCGCGGTCTGGAGGTAGTGGTTCGAGCCGAACGCGGTTGCCCTGTGACAGATCGGCAAAATAGGCGTGTTTGATTACTTGCAGAAAGAAAAGACGAGCAATGATGATCAGTAACAGGGCTACCGCGGCGATGCCCATGAATATGATCCTGCCAGCGTACAGTCGTTGTTCGCCGTAGTGATCCTTGATCCGCGTGCTGCCGAACATGAACTCAGTGGCGCTGCACGATACGACCAAAGAAACCGGATACCAGAGGCCAGCATAGCGCGCCTCCGAGTCCTGGGAGTAAGCGCATCCACGTGTTTACCGGGTGCCCCGTGACCCCATCGATCCAGAACAGAATAAATTGGTAGAGCCACAACAGGCTCAGGATGATCAGAGATTGGTGCAGCAACGGGTACATGCGCATCCGTAAGTGGAAGTGATGCATCAAGTAGGCGACGACAACGAAGCCCAACGCTTGCTGGCCGAGCAAAATTCCTGAAAACGCATCTAAGAGCAAACCCCACGAGAAGGCGAAGAGCAGCCCTGTGCTGCGGGGGCTCATAAGAGCAAACCACATGATTACTAGGAGCAGAAAATCTGGACGCAGCAGGCCTAACCAGTGCGGCAACGGCATGGCGCCAATCAACAGTGCAATCAGGGCCCCCACATAGGCCGGTAATCGGTGCGTGGCGTACGAATCCGTCATTGCGCACTGGCCCGGGTCGGATGCGCGTTAGGCACAGGGCTAGGCGGTGGTGTAACCCGTGGTTTGTACCAGATAATCATCACCTCGCGGTCACGATCCAAGTTGGCTCGAGGCACTGCGCGCACCTGTACGAGAGGTTGACTCGGATCGCGGCGTACTTCTGTGACGATTGCGACAGGTAAGTCGGGCGGGTAGACACCACCGAGACCGGAGGTAACGAGAGAGTCGCCTACTTGCACGTCGGTGTTGCGAGGCAGATAGGGTAGGGCGAGCCGGGAGGGGTCACCGAGTCCCATAGCGATGGTCCGCAGTCCGCTACGCTCGATTTGGACTGGAATGGCGTGATCAGGGTCTGATAGGAGAATGACTTCAGTCGTCGAAGCGTTGACACGGGTGGTCTGGCCAAACACGCCGTGCGCATCCATGACCGGTTGCGACGGCTCGATGCCATCGACGGAGCCACGATCGATCAACACGCGTTGGCGCAAAGCATCGAGATCCACTTGCAGCACACGTGCAGTCAGAGTCCGGATCGCGTCTCGTGGGGAAACACCGAGTAGTTGTTGTAGGCGCTCATTTTCGAGTTCTAAGGCCCGCAATTTCGCTAGCGTTAATGCGTCTTCCCGAACCCGGGCCTCGAGGGCGGCGATATTCGTGCGCAGGGAGTCGCGGGTGTTGACCGAGGTCAATGCGGCGTCCCATAAGGCGGAGGGGGCTTCGACGACACGGTGCAGCGGCGCGACGATGTGCGCCAAGGAGCGGCGCAGCAGTCCGGCACCATCGCGCCGGACGTCGAGCACCATAATTCCGATCGATAGCGCCATCAGCGCAATCGCTCGCCATGATAGTGGCGAGACGCGCGTGGGTGCGAAGCGGGCACCGCGATCTCTCAGTGCCACCAAGGCGGTTGCTCCCGGTCAGCGGTTAGCGGAACCCGAAGGATCCCGGATGTTCTTCAGACAGTTCGAGAATGCGTCCACCCCCGCGGGCAACGCACGTCAGCGGGTCCTCTGCGATGAGTACCGGGAGACCGGTTTCCTCCATCAGCAGTTTGTCGATGTCTCGCAGTAGCGCGCCACCACCGGTCAGTACAATGCCGCGTTCGGCCACGTCTGAGCCAAGTTCTGGTGGGGTTTGCTCTAACGCTTGTTTCACGGCGCTGACGATGCCCTGCAAAGGCTCCTGCAGTGCTTCTAGGATTTCGTTTGAGTTCAGCGTGAAACTGCGCGGGACGCCCTCGGACAGATTGCGGCCTTTGACCGACATTTCGCGTACCGTTTGACCCGGATAGGCCGAACCAATCTCGATTTTGATGCGTTCGGCGGTCTGTTCGCCGATCAAGATGCCGTAGTTGCGGCGCACGTAGTTGACGATGGCATCATCGAAACGATCGCCGCCGATACGGGCCGAGGCGGCGTAGACAATGCCGTTTAGGGAGATAACGGCGACCTCTGAGGTGCCGCCGCCAATATCGAGCACCATGGATCCACAGGGTTCGTGCACGGGCAGACCCGCGCCGACCGCAGCTGCCATCGGTTCATCGACCAAGTAGACGCTGCGCGCACCCGCGCCCTCAGCGGATTCTTTGATTGCGCGGCGCTCAACCTGCGTGGAGCCATACGGTACGCAGATCAGCACGCGTGGGCTTGGTCGTAAAAATCGATTGCCGTGTACCTTGTTGATGAAGTACTGCAGCATGCGTTCGGTGTAGGTGAAGTCGGCGATTACGCCGTCCTTCATCGGGCGTACCGCTGTGATGTGGCCAGGGGTGCGCCCCAGCATATTTTTAGCTTCGACGCCGACCGCCATGATGGTCTTGCCGCCGCGCGACGGCTCGTCACGCACGGCCACCACGGACGGTTCGTTCAAAACCATCCCTCTGCCGCGCACATAAATCAGTGTGTTTGCGGTACCAAGGTCGATGGAAATATCGTTGGAAAAGTAGCCGCGCAGGCGCTTGAACATGAGGACTCGATCTATTGATTGCAACTGAGGGTGGTGGTCGACCCGGCCGAAGGCGGGTTGGCCCGGAAAAGGGGTCTAATCTACCAAAGAGGCGAGACTTTGTACAAGGCGACGTGTATGATTGTTAAGGCTTTTTCACCTCTTCCAGTACCCATCATGAGCCTTACCCGTCCACAGGTCGAGGGCATTGCGCATCTTGCGCGCCTTCAGATCACCGAAGCCGAGCTGCCGGTCTATGTCGACAGCTTGTCCAAGATCCTGTCCTTCGTCGAGCAATTGTCGGCCGTTGACACCGGTTCCGTCGAGCCCATGGCGCACCCGCTCGAGGGCGAGTCGCAACGCTTGCGTGCGGACGACGCCACCGAAACCGATCGCCGAGAGAAATATCAGGCGAACGCTCCGTCGGTGAGTGGCGCCCTTTACATCGTGCCGAGGGTGATCGAGTGAGTTTGCATACGCTTTCGGTGGCCGAACTATCGGCTGGACTCGCCCGCAAGGACTATTCGGCGGTGGAGCTCACCCAGCACTTTCTGGACCGGATCTCGCTGTCGAACCCCGTCCTGAACGCTTACGTCACGATTACGGCGGAGCGCGCGCTGGCGGATGCACGTGCCGCGGATGCATCCCGTGCTGCGGGCACAGCCGGTGTTCTGACGGGCATTCCGGTCGCCCAGAAGGACATTTTCTGCACCGACGGGATTCGGACGACGTGCGGGTCGCGCATGCTCGATAACTTCGTGGCGCCCTACGATTCGACGGTGGTCGAACGCCTGAGTGCTGCGGGTACTGTGCTGTTGGGCAAGACCAACATGGACGAATTTGCCATGGGCTCGTCCAACGAAACCAGTTGGTATGGCCCGGTGCGCAACCCGTGGGACCACTCCAAGGTCCCTGGGGGCTCGTCCGGTGGTAGTGCGGCGGTGGTTGCTGCGCGCTTGGCGCCGGTCGCTACGGGCACCGATACGGGTGGTTCGATCCGCCAACCAGCGGCTTTGGTAGGCATTTCTGGCATCAAGCCGACCTATGGTCGGGTCTCGCGCTACGGCATGATCGCGTTCGCGTCGAGCCTAGATCAGGCGGGTATCATGGCGCCCTCGGCGGCGGACTGCGCGCTGTTCTTGCAGACAATTGCCGGCTTTGACCCGCGTGACTCGACCTCTGTGGAGCGCCCCGTTGCAGATTATGCGGCTGAGCTGACGACGCCCGTGAAAGGGCTGCGTATTGGGATTGTGAAAGAGTTCTTCGAACGCGGCTTAGAGGGTCCGACGGGCGCTCTTGTGAACGCCGTACTTGAGCAATATCGAGCGCTCGGCGCTGAACTGGTCGAGGTCAGTTGCCCGAGTTTGCCGTTATCAGTGCCTACGTACTATGTCGTAGCACCCGCGGAATGTTCCTCGAACTTGTCGCGTTTTGACGGGGTCCGCTTCGGTCACCGTTGCGAGAATCCGCGCGATCTCATGGACCTTTACAAGCGTTCTCGTGGCGAAGGTTTCGGCGCCGAGGTTAAGCGCCGCATCATGACCGGCACCTATGTATTGTCGGCCGGCTATTACGACGCGTACTACCTGAAGGCGCAGAAGGTCCGCAGTCTCATCACGGCCGAGTTCAAGGCTGCTTTTACGAAAGTAGACCTATTGATCGGTCCTACGTCACCGACGCCTGCGTTTGATCTGGGTGCGAAAGTGGACGATCCGATCACGATGTATCTCAATGATATCTATACGATTGGCGCAAATCTGGCCGGTCTGCCTGCGATGTCGATTCCCTGCGGCTTTGATGGTCATCTTCCGGTTGGTGTGCAGTTGATCGGTCCTCATTTTGGCGAGAGCCGTCTGCTGTCCGCCGCGCATGCCTATCAGAGCGTCACCGACTTTCACCGCCGGATTCCGGCGGCCTACGTCTGAGGGGAACGAGATGAACCAGCAGTCTGTAGACGCCGGTTGGGAAGTGGTGATCGGACTGGAGATCCACGCCCAACTCGCTACGCGTTCGAAGATATTTTCCTCCTCGCCAACGGCTTATGGTGCGGCACCGAATAGCCAGGCGAACCTCGTAGATCTGGGGTATCCGGGTGTGCTGCCGGTGCTAAACCGAGAAGCGGTTCGGATGGCGGTGAAATTCGGGCTCGCCACAGGCTCGACGATTGCCCGGCGCTCGGTGTTCGCGCGCAAAAATTACTTCTACCCTGATCTGCCCAAGGGCTACCAGATCAGTCAGTACGAGTTGCCGATTGTGGCGAAGGGGGCGCTCGACATTCTGCTCGAGGACGGTTCCATCAAGACCATTGGCATCACGCGTGCGCATCTTGAAGAAGATGCCGGCAAGTCGACCCACGAGGGTCTAGGTGCGGCGAGTGGTATTGATCTAAACCGCGCCGGGACGCCTTTGCTTGAGATCGTCTCCGAACCGGATCTAAGAGGTGCCAAGGAAGCGGTGGCGTACCTGAAGAAGATCCACACACTGGTGCGGTATCTGGAGATTTGCGACGGCAACATGCAGGAAGGCAGCTTCCGTTGCGACGCCAACGTCTCGGTCCGACGTTTTGGTGCGGAGTTGGGTACGCGTTGTGAGATTAAGAACGTCAACTCATTCCGTTACGTTGAGAAGGCAATCAACTACGAAGTAGTTCGTCAGATTGATGTCCTTGAGGGCGGCGGCAAAATTGTCCAAGAAACGCGTCTTTATGACTCTGCAAAAGACGAGACCCGGCCGATGCGTTCTAAAGAAGAGGCGAATGATTATCGCTACTTCCCGGATCCAGATCTGTTGCCGGTCGAATTGGCTGAAGATTTCATCGAGACCGTGCGCGCGACTCTGCCCGAGTTGCCCGACGAGAAGGCAGATCGCTTCTGCTCGGCCTACGGCTTGTCGCGTTACGACGCCCTTGTGCTGACCTCGGGCCGGGATCTGGCCGACTATTACGAGTCGGTTGTGCGCGCCGCCGGTGGTATCCCGGCCGCCAAGTTGGCGGCCAATTGGGTCATGGGTGACTTCTCTGGCGCGCTCAATCGCGACAACCTGGAAGTTGCCACGGCGCGCGTTTCGACCGATCTGCTCGCGGGTCTGCTTGCGCGTATTCAGGACGACACGATCTCCGGCAAGATTGCCAAGGAGGTCTTCGAGTCCATGTGGGCCGACGGCGCAAGCGCTGATGCGGTGATCGAAGCCAAGGGATTAAAGCAGATCACCGATACCGGCGCGATTGAAGCGGCCATCGAAGCGGTGATGGCTGCCAACCCGGGGCAACTTGCGGAATACCGTTCTGGCAAGGATCGGCTGTTTGGCTTCTTCGTCGGTCAAACCATGAAGGCAACAGCAGGCAAGGCCAATCCCGCGCAGCTCAATGATCTCCTGAAGCGCATGTTGGCGCCCTAGAGGAGAACGCGGTGGACGGTGGCGATACGCTGAAGCGCTTCTTATTCGAGCGCTTCCCAGTCCGTGGACACTTCGTGCGTCTCGATACGTCGTGGCGCGCGCTGATAGAGCATCACGGTTATCCGGAAATAGTCAGGACGGCGCTCGGCGAAACCGCGGCGGCAACGCTGTTGCTAGCGGCCACCGTGAAGTTCGACGGCCGCTTGACCCTGCAGTTACAGGGGGCAGGCCCCATGCACTTGCTGGTGGTGCAGGCGCAGCCTGGGTATTCCTTGCGTGGCGTGGCCCGTTGGACTGGCGAATTGCCAGATCCTGGAGCGCCATTGCCTGACTTGGTTGGCGGTGGGCAGATTGTTGTGACGATCGAAAATGAAGATCGTTCGTCACGTTACCAAGGCGTTGTGCCGCTCGAGTCGCCGCGTTTGGCAGAAACCTTCGAGACTTATTTCACCCGCTCCGAGCAGTTGCCAACCCGTTTGTGGCTAGTCGCTAACGAGACGTGCGCTGCGGGCCTTTTATTGCAACGGTTGCCTACGGGTGCCAGCGCATCGAGCGCGACGTCGGATCTTGCGTTCAACGACGCGGACGAAGACTGGAACCGCATTCTGCATCTGGCCGGCACCCTGACCGACGAGGAACTTGCCGGGCTCCCTGCCGATGAACTGCTGCGCCGCTTGTTCCACGAGGAAGATGTGCGCATTTTCGATCCGTCACCGGTCTCATTCCGCTGCGCCTGCTCACGCGAGCGCGTGGATGGCATTCTGCGTTCGCTAGGAGAGGCTGAGGCGCGCGCCGTGTTGTTGGAGCGTGGTGAAGTCGAAGTGAAGTGTGAATTTTGCAATCGTGCGTGGCGTTATGATCCGGTCGATATCGGGTTGTTATTCAGCCCGACCCCCGACGTCGGTTCGACGCGGGCTTTGCAATAGCCGATTGGGGCGGTTCGCCCTCTACTTTCTTTAGATAGCCGATGCCACCGAGCGCTGCTTCCTGCGCGAGGATCTCCTGTACCCGTCGTTGTACATAGGCGCTTGGACGATCGACTTTGAGATGGGTGGGGCTCGGTAGTACGGCGGCCAGTAGTGCGCCTTCGGCTGGCGTGATGCGCGCGGGCGCGTGACCGAAGAAGCGCGGGGCGGCCGCACCCACGCCGTAAATGCCTGGGCCGAATTCGGCGAGGTTGACGTACATTTCAAGGATTCGCCGCTTCGACCAAAAGGTCTCGAGCAGTACGGTCAAATACGCTTCGACCCCCTTGCGCAAGAAACTCTGGCCGGGCCAGAGATACAAATTCTTGGCGACCTGTTGCGAGATCGTGCTGGCGCCGCGCACCCGGCGTCCGCTCTCTCGCTCTTCGAGGGCATGATCGATTTGGTCTAGATCAAAGCCGTAGTGCGCCGGGAACTTTTGGTCTTCCGAGGCGATGACCGCAATTTTGACGTAGGGGGAGATCGCCTCGTAGGGCGTCCAGTGATGCTGCGCGCGCCAACCCCAATCCCCTTTGGACCACGCCGTCACGTAGGCGTGGACGATGAAGGCGCTACTGACAGGTGGGATATAACGAAGCAGTAGCACCGACAGGACGCTCAGGGCGACCAAGCCCCCCAGCGTCCAGAGCAGCCATCGTCGCAGCCGCCGCCACATCGCACGACAGCCGTTAGGCCTTAACGAGGGTGACCGACTCGAGCACAACCGGTTCGACTGGCACGTCCTCGTGGCCGCCCTTACTGCCCGTCTGCACGGCGGCGATCTTGTCGACGACGTCCAGTCCCTTCATGACGTGGGCGAATACCGCATAGCCGGCATTGCCCGGGCCTGGGTCGAGGAAGGCGTTGTCTTTCAGATTGACAAAGAATTGCGAGGTCGCGCTGTTGGCGTCCTGCGTGCGCGCCATCGAAAGGCTGCCACGGCGGTTCTTCAGACCATTGGACGATTCGTTTTTGATCGGCGCGCGGGTCTTCTTCTGCTTCATGTCAGCGGTAAGCCCACCGCCTTGAATAACGAAGTTGGGAATGACCCGGTGAAACACGGTGCCGTCGAAGTGGCCCGAATTCACGTATTCCATGAAATTCTTAGATGTGATTGGGGCGTCGTCGGTATGTAGCTCGACAAAGAAGTCGCCAAGCGAGGTCTGGAACTTGAGCACTGCGATCCTCCAGGCGGGAACGTTCCGCCGCGGGTATTCTAGTCGCCTAGAGCCCCTCCCGTCGCGCGTTCGCGTCCGGCAAGGTCCCGGTACGTCCCTGGCGACCGGAATCCGGCGGTTTTTAGCATCTGCCGCACGGCGCCACCCTGGTCATGGCCGTGCTCCATCAGCAATCGCCCCCCAGGTAATAAATGGCGGGGGGCTTGTCCGGCAATCCAACGCAAATCGGCCAGTCCCGCCTCCTCGGCGACCAGGGCCTCGAGGGGTTCATGGCGGAGCGTGGGCGCGGCCAGATGCGGGTCGTTGGGGTCTATATAGGGCGGATTGGCCAAGATCACGTCGTAACGGGCCTCACCAATCGGTGCAAACCACGAACCGGCGAGGAGGCGGGCATTTTTGGCGCCCAGTCCGGCGCGGTTCGTCGCTGCCATAGCAAGGGCTGGCGCGCTGCGTTCAACCAGATCGACGCAGGCCTCGGGGCGGGCCAGCGCGATCGACAGGCCAACGGCGCCGCAGCCGGTACCCAAATCGAGTAGGCGGGGCTGTGGGTGGTCGATTAGCCACTCGAGCGCTATTTCTACCAACAGCTCTGTTTCGGGGCGCGGCACGAGCACGCCGGGGCCTACGGCGAATCGGCTGGTCCAGAAGTCCCGATAGCCGATCAGGTACGCGACCGGTTCTCCCGTGCCGCGCCGGGTCAGCAACTGTTCGTAATCGCTGGCCCGTTCGGCAGACAGCGGCTGCTCGTCGCGCGTAATCAGTTGGGCCCGGCTCCAGCCATAGAGATGCGCGAGAAGAATTTCCGCATCCAACCGTGGGGATTCGCTCAGGCCTTTTAGACGGCTCGTTGCCAACGCCAAAGCCGCGCGGATCATTCGAGCTCAGCGAGCTGTTCGGCCTCGTATTCCCGCGCCAAGGGAGCCAATAGTTCGTCCAGCGCGCCGCCAACGATGGCTTCCAGTCTATAGAGCGTGAGCTCGATACGATGGTCCGTCAGGCGGCCTTGCGGAAAGTTGTAGGTACGAATGCGCTCTGAGCGATCCCCGCGACCGACCTGCAACTTGCGGGCGGAGGCCTGTTGGTTGGCCTGCTTTTCCCGCTCCGCCTGCAGCAGGCGCGCTTTAAGCAGCGACATGGCGCGGGAGCGATTCTTGTGCTGGGAGCGTTCTTCCTGACACTCGACCACGACGCCGGTCGGAAGGTGGGTGATGCGAATCGCAGAATCCGTCTTGTTGACGTGTTGTCCGCCGGCGCCAGACGCCCGATAGGTATCGACCTTGAGGTCGGCGTCTGAGATCGGGATGTCTTCGATTTCTGCCAGATCGGGGAGAATAGCGACCGTACAGGTGGACGTATGAATGCGCCCTTGTGCTTCCGTTGCCGGAACTCGCTGGACGCGGTGGGTGCCGGACTCAAATTTTAGTTTGGAATAGACACCTTGGCCTACGATGCGCGAGATGACCTCTCGGTAACCGCCATGTTCGCCACGGTTTTCGGACACGATTTCGACACGCCAGCCAATATTGTCGGCGTAGCGGCTATACATCCGGAATAAGTCGCCGGCGAAAATGGCTGCTTCGTCGCCACCGGCACCGGCGCGAATTTCGAGGTAAATATTGCCTTCATCGTGGACGTCTTTCGGAATCAACAGGCGTTGCAGTTCGGCTTCGGCAAGCGCGATCCGTGTGGCCAGCGCGCGCTGCTCGTCGTCAGCCATCGAACGGATCTCTGGGTCCGCGTCACTCGCCATGGCCGCCACGCTGCGTTGATCCTGCTCCAACGTTAGAAATGCCTGAAAGCCGATCGTCAACGGTTCGATCCGGGCGTATTCCATGGACAGTTCACGGAAGCGATCGCTGCGTCCTTGTAGACTAGGGTCCGCTAACAGGCGACCCACTTCTTCGTGGCGCTCGGTCAGGCGCTCCAGTCGTCGACGAATAGAGTCTCTCATTCCTCGTCCGCATCCAGATGGAAGAGCCGCCGCGCTGCGTGGACGAGTGCCTCGTCGCCGGCGGATCCCGCCGCGCGCAGTGCGTGTGTGGGCGCATGGACGAGACGGTGTGTCAGGGTGTCCGCCAAAAACGCCATCGCATCGGCAGGCGAGCGCCCGGCTGCGAGCAATTTCATGGCTTGCTCGAGCGTATCGGCACGTACTTTTTCAGCCGTTGTGCGCAGCTCGCGGATCGTTGGAATGACCTGTTGGCCGCGCAGGCTGGCCATGAAGCGACCGACTTCTTCGTCGATCAGCAGACGCGCCTCGCGTGCCTCATCCTCGCGCGCTTTGAGGTTCTGGTTGACGAAGCCCTGCAGGTCATCGATGGAGTACAGGTAGACGTCTTCGAAGTCGCCGACACCGGGTTCAATATCGCGCGGAACCGCGATGTCCACCATGAACATGGGCTTGCGACGGCGCGCTTCCAGAGCAGCGGCAACATCGGCTTTCAGAATGACCGGCTGCGGGCTGGCGGTGGAGGTGATGACGATATCCGCCTCAGCCAGATGGTTTGGTAGTGCGTCTAAGGTGATCGCTGAGGCGTTGAATTCAGCAGCCAGGCCCTGCGCGCGATCGAGACTGCGATTCGCGATAATCATCCGCTTGAGGCCTTGCGAGTGCAGATGTCGCGCAGCCAGTGCGATCGTGTCGCCGGCACCGACGAGTAAGGCGGTATGGGATTGGAAACCCGCAAAGATCTGGCGCGCGAGACTGACGGCCGCATAGGCGACGGAAACCGCGTTGGCGCCGATGCGCGTCTCGGTGCGTACGCGTTTGGCGACCGAGAAGGTGGCTTGGAAGAGCCGATTGAGCATCGGACCGGTGGTCCCGTGCTCCTGGGCTGCGCGGTAGGCGTCCTTCAGTTGACCCAGAATCTGGGGTTCGCCGAGTACCATGGAATCCAGCCCCGAGGCCACGGCAAAGGCGTGTTCGACGGCGCGGTCACCGTGGTGCAGATAGAGACAACTCTCCAAACCACGTGGCAGGTTGTGATACTCCGCGAGCCAGCGACCGAGGTCCTGTGGGTCATCGGCTACGCAGTACAACTCAGTGCGGTTGCACGTTGAGACGATGACATTCTCATGGGCTCCCTCTGCGGCGAGTGATTGGAGGGCTTTCGGCAGGTGATTGGAGTCGAAGACCACCTTCTCTCGGACCTCTACAGGCGCTGAGCGATGGTTGATCCCGACGACGACGAGTGGCATGAGTGGCCTGAAAATGGGCGAATTTTCCCGGCGATTGTCCTGTACGTTGCCGGTCAAGAGCAAGCGTTCGCACAGCGTCGCAGTCACCGTATAGTGTACCTATGGCAACTGTACTGTACTTACATTCCTCGGTTCGATTCCTAGGGGCCGTCCTGTTCTTGGTGGCCGCCCTTGCGGCCCCGGTGGCGCGTGCGACGGATTCTCCACCTGCGGCCGTCGCGATTGCCCTTGAGCGCGGCGAATACTCATTGGCGGCCACGCGCTGGCGCGAGGCGGCGGGTCGCTCGCGGGATCGGGCTGATTTTGCGGCGGCGGCGCGCTTTTCCTACGATTTTTCCCAGTATCAGGTCCTTGCACTGATTGGTGGCGATTGGCTGCGTCAGGACCCGCAAAGTGAGGAAGCGCATCGCTTTCTTGCGGTATCGACGCTGGAACTGGACCGCCGAGAGGTTGCCCGGCGCGAACTCGAATGGCTTTTGGTGCACGCGTATCCGACGGTGAGTGATGGCTTTGAGTCGCTTGGCCGTAGCCTCGCCGAACTACACAACCGGGCCGGTGTGGCGGCGGTCATGCGATCCGTGTCCCTGCGCCATGCGGATTCTGGGGAAGGGCACCTGCAGGCGGGGCGTCTGGCGTTGGCGGCCGGCGACGCCGGTCATGCGATCGCAGAGGCGCGCAGTGCCCGGGAGTTGGGGCGGCGTCGCTTAGGGCGCTCCTTAGAGTCGCGTGCCAGTGTTTTGGCCGGTGATTGTGTGCATGGTCTCGCGCTGGCAGCTCCCTTGGGCACCGACATTAAGGATGCGGATCGGCTGACGGAAGCGTGGCTGCTCATGGCCTGTGATCGTGCCGCTGAGGCCGAGTCGATCTTTCATGAATTGGCGCAGCATTCCACAGCACGCGCCGATGCCATCGAAGCATTGGCTGGGCGCGAGCTCGATAGCCATCGTAACGAAGCGGCGGCGCGCCATTACACGGAGCTAGGCAACCTTGGAGGGCGCGACGCAGCCCAATTTGGATTGGCAATGCTGGCCGAGCGCAGTGGTGATCCGGATCGTGCGATTGCCCTGTATGCAAATATCACGGCCGGCTCGCGTGCAGCGGATGCACAGTTGCGGGCCTATCGTTTGCGTATCGAGGGGGAAGGCCTCGACATGGCGGATCGGGTCCTCGACGACTTTGTGTTGACCAATCCTGCACTGCGTCGTGAGATGGCGGTGGGACGGGTGCTTGTGTTGGCTGATCGCGCCCTATGGGATGCGGCGATTTCCTTGGCGCATCGGACCGAACAGGCTTATCCCGATGCCGACGAAATAGTGCGTGTCCATGCCGAGGTGTTGGTGCGCGCGGGGCGCATCGGTGAGGCGATTGCGCTGCTAGAGCGTCTGTACGCCCTGCGCCCGGAAGACCCTGCCGCGCAGAATGCGCTGGGGTATACGCTTGCCGATGTCGGCCGCGATTTGCGCCGTGCCGAGCGCTTGTTGAGCGCCGCCTGCGCACAAGGACCTGACAATGCCGCCTATCTGGATAGTCTTGGTTGGCTGCGTTATCGGCAGCGCGACTATCAGCAAGCCCGCACGCAACTCGAGCGTGCCTATCGGCTGCAGCCGGATTCTGAGATTGGTGCGCACTACGGCGCGGTGTTGTATGCGGCCGGCGATGCCGAGGCGGCCACCCGCTTCCTGCGCTCTGCGCTTGAGCGGGCGCCGGGCGACCGTCATCTGCTGGCCGTCCTGAATGCCCACGGAGGGGCTGCGCCCTGATGCGTGCGTTGCTGCTGGTCGTCCTGTCGGTCAGCCTAGCTGGGTGTGCCACCCTACGGCCTGTGACCCCGCAGGACAGCTCGACGAGCGCCAATGATTCGGTGTTTGCGCTGCAGCATTGGCCGGCGTGGCAGGCGGTGGGGCGAATTGCCGTCAAGTCGGGAGGGTCTGGCTTTAATGCCAGTTTTGACTGGCGGCAGCGTGGCCTGGACTCGGAATTGATCGTGGAAGGGCCGTTTGGGGCGGGCCGCTCGCGCCTGCAGGCCAGCCCGACACGCATTCGTGTGGAATCAGGCGGTGTTCCCGCGCTCGAATTCGCGCCACCTTTCGATGGGGTTGCGCAGGCACTCCTGGAGCGGGTAGGTTTTTCGGTGCCTTTGCAGGCGCTGAGTTTTTGGCTGCGTGGGGTGCCGGATCCAGAGCTTGCGGTCACGCCCACCGATGGGGGTGGTTTTCAGCAGAGCGGGTGGGTTATTCAGCCCGAGCAAATGCAAGCGGTCTCGGTCGCGCCCGGTGCTTTGCCGCGCAAGGTCACCCTCACCCAGGGCGCTGCGCGAATCCGGGTGATTGTGGACCGGTGGGCAGGGGGCGGTTCGTGAGCGAGCGACTGGAGCCCTGGCCGGCGCCGGCCAAACTGAACCTGTTTTTGCATGTGACCGGGCGCCGAGCGGACGGGTACCACGAGCTCGAGACCTTGTTTCAAATAATCGACATCTGCGACGAAATAGAGGTTATTTGCTCTGAAGATGGCCTTATCGTGCGCGAAGAGGGGCCGGTGGATGTGTTGCCAGAAGCCGATCTTGTGGTCCGGGCGGCCCGCCTGTTGGCTGCCGAGTCGGGGCGCAAGGGATTGGGCGCGCGTCTGCGGGTCCGCAAGCGGATCCCCTTGGGCGCGGGGCTCGGCGGCGGCAGTTCGGATGCAGCAACGACCTTGGTGGCACTGAATGCGCTCTGGCATCTGGGGTTCTCAGCGCAGGAATTGGCCCGTCTGGGTGCCCGATTGGGGGCGGATGTTCCGGTTTTTGTGCTCGGTCAGAATGCCTTGGCGCGTGGGATTGGCGATCAATTAGAGCCGGTGGAACTGCCGACTCGCTGGTTTGCGGTGATTTTTCCAGGCGTCGCGGTCCCCACCGCAGCGGTTTTCCAGGCGCCTGAATTGACAAGAAATTCCCCGTCCATAACAATAGCCGGCTTGCCGTTGCCGAGTGCCTCCGGCGTGTTCCTGCCGGGCCGCAATGATCTTGAGCCCGTCGTGATCACGCACTATCCCGCTGTGCGCCATGCGCTCAGTTGGCTAGGGGCGCGCGGTGTCGCTCGGATGACCGGATCTGGCGCGTGTGTGTTTGCAGTCTTTGATGACCGTGAAGGCGCGCGCTCTGCACTGGTCGGCTTGCCGGAAGGCTGGCAGAGTTTCGTCGTTCAGGGGTTGCCCCGTTCGCCGTTGCTTTCCAGACTGCACCGACAGGTAGAGGGCAAGTAGGACTCGGCTTTCCGGTCCGGAGTTTGATGCGGTCCGTTGGGGCGTCGCCAAGTGGTAAGGCAGCGGATTTTGATTCCGCCATTCGAAGGTTCGAATCCTTCCGCCCCAGCCAGTTCGTCGGTGTTCTTGGCGTTTGTGGAGACTCAATCAGTGTCTGATTCACAGATGGCAGTATTCACGGGGAATGCAAATCCCGTACTCGCTCAGGACATCGCGCGTGAACTCAAAGTGCCGCTCGGGCGGGCGCATGTCGGTCGCTTTAGCGATGGTGAAGTCACTGTAGAGATCATGGAGAACGTGCGCGGTCGCGATGTCTTCATTGTCCAGTCGACCTGTCCGCCAGCGAACGACAATTTGATGGAATTGCTGGTGATGGTCGACGCGTTACGTCGGGCTAGTGCTGCACGTATTACCGCGGTGATTCCTTATTTTGGTTATGCGCGGCAAGATCGTCGTCCCCGAGCGACCCGCGTAGCGATTACCGCGAAGGTTGCGGCCAATTTATTGACGACGGTCGGCGTGGATCATTTGCTGACCATCGACTTGCACGCAGATCAGATTCAGGGTTTCTTCGATATCCCTGTCGATAACGTCTACGCCTCTCCCGTGTTGCTCGGTGACGTGTGGAAGCAGCCTTTCTCCGATACGGTGGTGGTTTCGCCGGACGTCGGCGGTGTGGTCCGCGCCCGCGCATTAGCCAAGCGTCTGAACGACGTGGATATGGCGATCATCGATAAGCGTCGACCACGCGCGAACGAGTCGCAGGTGATGAACGTTATCGGCGACGTCCGTGGTAAAACCTGCGTGCTGGTGGATGACATGGTGGATACGGCCGGTACGTTGTGCCAGGCCGCGCAGGCGCTAAAAGATCGCGGCTCGCCCCATGTTGTCGCCTACATTACTCACCCGGTGCTATCGGGGGCCGCAGTAGAACGTATTTCCAAGTCCGTTCTTGATGAGTTAGTGGTGACCGACACGATTCCGCTCAGTCCGGCAGCCATGGCGTGCCGGAAAATCAGACAGGTTTCCGTTGCCGGACTGCTGGCAGAAACGATGCGTCGCATTCGCGACGAGGAGTCGGTGAGTTCCCTGTATATCGATTGATAGTTCGCGTTGTGGCGCTGTGCTGCGACGCATTCGGATCTGCTATGAACTTGGTCGCGGGACATAGCGGAGTTTTAGTAAGGAGAAGACGATGAAGACCTCTTTTGAATTGATCGCTGCATTTCGCGAGGACCAGGGGAAGGGTGCGAGCCGCCGCCTGCGTCACGCGGGACGTGTGCCGGCGATCCTCTATGGCAGTGCGCGTGAACCGCGTGCGCTGTCGTTGGATCACAACAAGGTGGCGTTGGCGCTCGAAAACGAACGCTTCTATTCCACCATCATCACGCTGCAGGTTGGCGAAGTAACACAGCAGGCTATTCTGCGTGACGTACAGCGTCACCCGTGGAAGAACCAAATTGTGCACTTGGATTTCCAGCGCGTGTTCGAGGATGAGAAGCTCCGTCTGCCGGTGCCGTTGCACTTCGTTGGCGAAGCTGCAGCCCCCGGTATCAAGACTGAGGGTGGCATGATGTCGCATGCCAAGAACGAAGTGATGGTCGAGTGTCTCCCGAAGGACCTTCCGGAGTACCTGACGGTCGACACCTCGGGTCTGCATCTCAACCAGTCCTTGCACCTGTCTGACATCCCATTTCCTGAAGGGGTTGTGGCGGTGGACATCGTGCACGGTCGCAATCCGATCGTTGTGGCTGTGCACTCGCAGCGTACGGAAGAGGAAGTTGCTCCGGCAGCTGACGCAGCCGAGGCGCCTAAGGCGGCCGCTGCTCCTAAGGGAGCTGCAGCAAAGCCTGACGCGAAGGCGGATGCGAAGAAGCCGGCGGCGAAGAAGTAAGCCATTTGAGTGCCTGCCGTGTTCGTCCGCGACCGCAAGGTCGCGGACGAATGCACGGACAGGGGCTTTCAAAGCATGGCTGGACTGCCCGTCAAGTTGATCGTCGGTCTCGGCAATCCCGGGGCCGAGCACGCCGATACCCGACACAATGCCGGCTTCTGGTGTGTGGATGCGCTGGCCCGCAAGGCCGGTGGTAGCGTCCGCGCGCACGCGCGCTATCAGGGCGATGTGGGGCGGTTGCAGTTGGCGGGGCAGGAGGTTTGGCTGTTGAAGCCGATGACCTACATGAACCGCAGTGGTACCTCGGTCCGCGCCTTGGGGGATTACCTGCGTATCCCCATGGAGCAGATACTGGTGGTCCACGACGAGCTCGATCTGCCGTGTGGGGCGGTACGCCTCAAGCAAGGCGGTGGGGCCGGCGGACACAACGGGCTGAAAGACATCATTGCCCATGTCGGCGAGAGCTTCTGGCGCCTGCGGATTGGCATTGGCCACCCTGGGAGCCGCGATCAGGTGGTTGATTTCGTGCTTCGCCGCGCTTCGGCGCCGGAGCAACGGCTGCTCGACGATGCCGTCGATGTGGCCGCGGACGCCATTGAGCGCGTGCTCGTGGATGGTGCTGAAAAGGTGATGAACGGCCTACACCGTCGTGTGACGGAAGGTTAGGGGGAATCGTGGCGATCAAGTGTGGCATCGTGGGACTTCCGAACGTCGGCAAGTCCACTCTTTTCAACGCACTGACGTGCGCCCAGATTCCCGCGGAGAACTACCCGTTCTGCACGATCGATCCCAATGTGGGGGTCGTACCGGTCCCGGATCCGCGCTTGGATGGCCTGGCCGCCATCGCCAAGTCCGAGCGAATTCTCCCGACGACGATTGAATTCGTCGACATCGCCGGTATCGTCAAGGGCGCGGCCGCCGGCGAAGGCTTGGGGAACAAGTTCCTGGCGCATATTCGTGAGGTGGACGCCATTACCCACGTGGTGCGCTGCTTCGAGAACGACGATGTGATCCACGTCAGCGGCAAGGTCAGCCCGCTTGCTGATATTGAGACGATCAATACGGAACTGGCGCTGGCTGACCTCGAAACCGTTGAAAAAGGTATCCAGCGTGCCGAAAAGGCCGCTAAGGCCCAAGATAAGGAAGCAGTGCGGGTACGCGACCTGTTCAAACGGGTGCGCGATGCGCTGAATGAGGGCGTACCGGCACGGGCGCAAGGTCTTGATGAGCAGGAACGCCTGATTTGTCGGGAATTGCAGTTGATGACGATGAAGCCGGTGCTTTACGTAGCCAATGTCAGCGAAAGTGGGTTTACAGACAATCCGATGCTGGCTGCTGTCGAAGAATTGGCTAAGAGGGAGTCCGCGCAGGTCGTTGCGGTCTGTGCGGCCATCGAGGCAGAAATTTCCCAACTCGAAGATGCGGATAGAAAAGAGTTTTTAGCGGAACTTGGACTGGCTGAGCCGGGTCTCAACCGGGTGATTCGAGCCGGCTATGCGCTGCTCGGGCTGCAGACCTACTTTACGGTTGGGCCCAAGGAGGCGCGTGCCTGGACGATACGCAAGGGGTGCACGGCGCCGCAGGCGGCTGGGGTGATCCACACGGACTTTGAGCGTGGGTTCATTCGGGCGGAAGTCATTGCCTACGATGATTACATCGCCGGCAAGGGCGAGGCGGGGGCCCGGGAAGCCGGCAAGATGCGCCTCGAGGGAAAGGAATACATCGTTCGCGAGGGCGATGTCATGCATTTTAGGTTCAACGTTTGACCGTCGGGGGCGTTATGCTCAGGATTGCCCACGATCGGTCAGGGTCGAAGCGAGGAACATCGGTGAAACTATTTGGTTCGGTCCGCTTTGCGGCGGTCTTCCTCGGTCTTGCACTCGCTGCCTGTGGCGGCGGTAGCAAGAGCAGTACGGCTCCTGCCACGGTTGGTGTCGGCATTGGCGTTAGCCTGACCAGTGCCACGGGCGTTAGCGTCGTGCAACAGGGTGGCACGCTTGAAATCGACGCTGCCGTTATTAACGATACCGGTACCGCGGGCGTGACGTGGACCATCGTTGGCGACGGTACGATCGCCAGCAGCGACACCAAGAAGGCGGTCTATCAGTCGCCCACGGGTGTTGTAGGATCGACGTTTGCGACGTTGACCGCCACCTCGATCATGGACCCTACCAAGGCCTCGTCAGCGACGATCACCGTCAACGGTGCGCCGACGATCTTGCCGCCAGTGCTGTTTCCAGCAAATGAAAACGTCGCCTATTCCACCTACGTCACGGTCGCCGGCGGTCTCGCCCCCTACACGTGGGCGGTGACCAGCGGGACGCTCCCAGCGGGTCTGAAACTGGATGGCAGCACCTCGGCATCCACTGCAATTACCGGTACTCCAACGACGACCGGTAGCGCAACGGTCACCATGACGGTGACTGATACGAATAATTTGACTGCGACCACGACCTTCACGCTAGTGGTGAATCCGAAGACCGCTTGCTTGCTGCTTGGTCATTACGCGTATTCCCTCAGTGGTTTCAAGGGCGCTGAGATGGCTGTGCGTGCCGGCTCGTTCTCCGTCGACACCAATGGGGTCGTCACGGGCATCCTCGATTCCACCGATGCAAAGACGGCGCGTCAGGCGGTCGTACCAACGAACGGGCAGTGTAAGACGTACGCCAATAACCGGGGTGTGATTTCCTGGAGTGGTGGCGAGAGCTTTGATTACGTGATGCAGAGCAATTTGCAGAACGGTCACGTGCAAGAGAACGACGGCACTGGCTTTGCCGGCGCGGGGCAGATACTGGCGCAGACCGTGGCGGATTTCCCGTTGGCAGCACGTGCGGCTGACTATGTCTTTGGCGGTGTGGGCGATAATGGCACTGGCCGGCGTTACGCGCTCATAGGGCGCTATACCTTGGGCTCGAACGGCGCTCTGACTGGCATGGCAGATGATGACGCGGCGACCCCGGTCGCGGGCGCGGCGCTGTCCGGGACCTTTACCAATGCGGATGCGAATGGCCGTGGCACCGGCACGCTGGTCTACGGCAGTCAATCGCTACCTATCGCGTACTACGTGGTCGATGCGCACCATGCGTTCTTTGTGACGTCCTCGAGTACCGCTTCAGGACCTCGTGTCTTGGGTGAGATCCACTCACAGACGGGTGCGCCGGCATTGGATGCTACGGCGCTTTCTGGTCCTGCTGTTCTTAGTCTGATCGGATCGTCGCCCTCTAGCACGAAGCCGGTCACTGCAGCGGCTACGGTGGCCGTCGGACGGCTCTCTGGTGCCGTGCCAGGAGCGGGCACCGTTGACGTCAACATCGACGTGACGGACCGCACGACCCCGCTGGTCAACTCTGTCCACGCGGCGCAGGCCTACACCGTGACCGGTAATGGTCGCGGCACATTGACCGTAGGCACGGGCGCTGCAGCGCGTAATTTTGTGCTCTACGCCGATGGTGCCGGTGGCGCGGTGGTACTCGAGCCGATGAGTCTTGCCAATAACTTCGGGTTCTTGGAGCCTCAGATCGGGGTGCCGTTCACTTCTTTCCCTGCGGCCTACTACGTGGGCGGTACGGTCTACGCGGCCGCGAGTTCACCGATTTCCACTTTGCCGCAGGTGTCCCTGTCGGCGGGTACCATCGGTGGCAGCGTAACGGGCACCTTTGCGATTGATCCGTCCACAGGGCGCATGGTGGGGTCCGTGAGCCGTAACCTACTCGGTGGTACCGGGCTCGTGTTTTACGTGATTTCGCCAAGCAAATTGGTCGTCATTGGCGATGCCAATAATTCGATCAATTCCCAGCTTGCCTGGCTATATCACTTCTAAACGACCCCAGGAGGACCTTTCCGCTTGACGGATGGGTCCCGCATCCACACAATTCGGCCCCTTCCCGGCGGTGCTTGTAGCACTTCCGCGTGGCTAGGTAGCTCAGCCGGTTAGAGCACGGGATTCATAACCCCGGGGTCGGGGGTTCGATTCCCCCCCTAGCCACCAT
>CAIVRI010000026.1 GCA_903908265.1 uncultured Pseudomonadota bacterium | reverse complement strand
GAGGGCCGCGTGACCGCGATTACAGACGCACGCATTAACGTCGTGGAGCTGGTGTCGGATGGTGCCGGCGGCTACGTGGAGCGTCCGGCCTCTATTTTGCTGGCCGGCAACTGACAAAGAAACTGGGGAGAGGACGGCTATGACAGCCCACTACAGGCACTACACGACGAGCTCTCGCCACATAGGGGCGCTATTGCTCGCCGCGCTGTTCGGAGTTTACTCCGCACTTGCGTATGCCGACGAGGCTCCCAACCGCTTGGAATCGATCGATGTGGCGGCGTTGCCAGGACACCAGGTGGAGCTGCGATTGCATACGAGTTCCGTGGCGCCCACACCGCTTACCTTTACAATTGATCGTCCGGCGCGCATTTCACTGGATCTCCCGGGCGTCGCGCTCGGCCTCGAACGACGCAAAATTGACGTGCATGCGGGTGGCATTGATAGCGTGGTGGCGGTCGAATCGACTGGGCGCACGCGCATCGTCCTCAATATGGATCACCTGGTTGCTTACGAGACACGACTTGAGGGCAATGTCATCGTGGTGACGGTCGGTTCGGGCGCTGCCGCGTCTGCAGTGGCTAAAGTCGCGACGACGCCATCAACTGTTGTCGCGGGTCGCTATGTGTCCTCGGTAGATTTCCGACGCGCGCAAGATGGCACGGGCCGTCTGGTCGTGGGGCTCTCTGATCCACACATTCCCGTCAACTTGCTGCAGGAAGGCTCGAAGGTCATTGTCGAACTCGCCGGCGCTGATCTAGGGCCAGATCTGGCAAAGCACTACGATGTCTCGGATTTTGCGACACCGGCGGCTTCCGTGGACGCGCGACGCACCGATGCGGGCGCGCGACTGTCGATCGCAACCAAGGGCGAATTCGAAACTTTGGCTTATCAGAGCGATAACCAATACGTTGTCGAGATCCGCGAGGCGCACGCCAAGGGCCGCACTGCAGAAGATAAAAAGGAATATTCCGGCGAGCGCTTAACGCTGAACTTTCAGGACATCGACGTGCGCGCCGTGCTCCAACTGTTGGCTGATACGAGTGGCCAAAATATTGTGGTTAGCGACAGCGTGCAGGGCAGCGTGACGTTACGTCTGCAGAATGTGCCGTGGGATCAGGCCTTAGATATCGTGATGCGTAGCAAAGGTCTGGCGATGCGCAAGCGCGACAACGTCATCATGGTCGGACCGGCTGATGAATTGGCTAACCGAGAGAAAGCAGAACTTCAAGCGCGCAAAGACGTCGATGATTTGGCTCCTCTGCGGTCCGAATACGTGCAAATTAACTATGCAAAAGCCACCGACTTGGCGACCTTGATCAAGGGAAAATCAGGCAACTCCTTGCTCTCGTCGCGCGGTAGTGTCGCGATTGATGAGCGCACCAATACGTTGTTACTGCAGGACTCAGCTGATCGCATTGCCGATATCCGTCGGTTGGTTGGAACGCTCGACGTGCCGGTCCGGCAGGTGCTCATCGAGTCTCGGGTTGTGATCGTTAACGATGATTTCAGTCGCCAGTTAGGGGTAAGACTTGGCATGACCAGCGTGCAAGCTAAAGGCTCCAATGGGCTGGTGTCTGTTTCCGGAAGTGCGGCCGCGAATAACGCCATCGTCAGTTCTGCGCTAACCAATTTGCAGTCCGGAAACTCAGCGTTCCCTGTCAATATTCCTACCGGCACATCGAGCTACCTTGACCGATACAACGTGAACTTGCCGGCAGCAAATCCTGCGGGGCGACTGGCGGCATCAGTTCTATCGGGTAATTATCTTGTTGATCTGGAGCTGTCTGCCGCCCAGGCCGAAGATCGAGCCGATATTGTCTCAAGCCCGCATGTGATTACTTCCAATCAGAAAGAAGCATCGATTGAACAGGGTGTTGAGATTCCGTATCAAGAATCCGCATCTTCCGGCGCGACGACGACGCAGTTCAAAAAAGCAACGTTGTCGTTGAAGGTGAGGCCGCAAATTACGCCGGACAATCGTGTGATCTTGAATCTCACCGTCACCAAAGACAGTATCGGACAGTTAGTACAGAGCGCGACCGGTGGGCAAGTGCCCTCTATAGATACCCGCACGATCACGACGGAAGTGCTGGTTAATGATGGCCAGACCGTGGTGCTCGGCGGAATTATGGAAACAGAGCATCGACGTTCTTCCAACAAGGTGCCGGTTCTCGGCGACATCCCATTGCTCGGCAATCTATTCAAGACGCAAACGAAGACGAACAACAAAGACGAATTATTGATCTTCGTGACGCCGAAGATTCTTCATGACGGTGGAAACTTGTATTGATCTGATGGGCGGCCGGCCCTTGCGATGCGGGCGCCCATCAGGTGGCGGTTGTGCGCGGTCTCTTGGCCCTGCCCGCGGGCGAGGCCTCGTGGCGAGGACAGTCGTGACAGCGATGTGGGGTGCGCCACTAGCGTGCGGCCGGTATGTTGTCGCGATGGCGGCTTGGCGTCGGCAATCCGGCTAAGGTCGACCGATCTGGCGCAACGATGCCAGGGATTTTAAGTTCTCGTCGGCGGGTGTGGAGCCTTTTTAGGACACGACAGGCTCTGTGGACGTTCCCAAGGGGGTAGTCCCGCCCCTAAAATGCCCAGATGAGCGATCCTAGCCCAACCGCCGCGCCGCCCGCTTCGCTGACATTGGCGACGCCCTGCAATCTATTTCTTATCGGTCCGATGGGAGCGGGAAAATCCGCGGTGGGTCGGGCGTTGGCACAGTTACTTACCCTCCGGTTCATCGATAGCGATACTGAAATCGAACGTCGCACCGGGGTCGATATTCCTTTCATCTTCGAGCGCGAGGGGGAGATGGGGTTTCGGGTCCGGGAAAGGGATGTACTGGATGACCTGACGCAGTGGGCGGGCATCGTGTTGGCCACTGGTGGCGGGGCGGTGATTCGTCCGGAAAATTGTGCTCGGTTGCAGGCCCGCGGTACGGTAATTTACCTACAAGCTTCCGTTGCCCAGCAGTTGGAACGCACTCAGCACAGCCGACATCGGCCACTCCTTTGGGACAAGGACCCGGCCGCCCGTCTGGCGGAACTGCTGGCTGTGCGAGAACCGCTCTATCGCTCGATTGCCCATTTGGTTGTTTCGACTGATCGGCGCAAGGTCGCAACCGTCGCAGAGGCGATCGTTCAGGGACTGGCGGCGCTGGATGCCGAACGCATTGGCTGATCCTCTGGCGCCGGATTTGCAAGGAACTTTGCTATCGTGACCCCCGTGACTATCGAATCCCAGACCCTGCACATCGACCTTGGTGAGCGCGCCTACCCGATTCATATTGGCTCTGGCCTGATGGACCAGCCCACTTTGCTCAGTGCAGCGCTGCCGATGGGGCCTTGGTTGGTGGTTACGAATGAAACCGTAGCGCCGCTGTATTTGCCGAGATTACGCAAGGCACTGGGGGATCGGCCCCTCGCGGAGTGCATTCTGAAGGATGGCGAGCAATACAAAACCGTCGAGACGCTCGGCCGGGTATACGACGCCTTGGCGGCGGCTCGCGTAACTAGAGATGGTGCGGTGCTCGCGCTCGGTGGTGGAGTCGTTGGAGACCTCGCCGGATTTGCAGCCGCTACCTGGAATCGTGGCATTGCGGTGGCGCAGTTGCCGACCACCTTACTGTCGCAGGTGGACTCCTCGGTCGGCGGCAAGACGGCGGTAAACCATCCAGCCGGCAAAAATTTGATTGGTGCATTCCATCAACCAGCCGTAGTCGTTGCCGACTTGGATAGCCTGGCGACGCTGCCGGAGCGGGAACTGCGCGCTGGACTGGCCGAAGTCATCAAGTATGGCCTCATCGCAGACAGCGATTTTCTCGAATGGCTGGAGGCGGAAATGCCCCGCTTGCTGGCGCGGGATGTCGCGGCGCTGGCCTACGCGGTCCAAGTGTCCTGTGCGACAAAGGCCAAGATGGTGTCATTAGACGAGCGGGAGACCGGTCCGCGCGCTTTGCTGAACCTCGGGCATACCTTTGGGCACGCGATCGAGGCGGCCATGGGTTACGGCAACTGGTTGCATGGGGAGGCGGTGGCGGTGGGCATGGTGCTCGCGGCCGAGACCTCGGGGGCCCTCGGTTGGCTCTCGGGCGCCGACGTCGCCCGCGTTCGCTCTGTGGTCGCCCAGGCCGGCCTGCCGGTCGTTTCCCCTCGTTTGGGAGCGCAGAAGGCTCTGGAGCTGATGTCGCTGGACAAGAAAGTGCAGGGCGGCCGCATCCGGCTAGTGCTGTTACGCAGTCTGGGCGAGGCAGTTGTCACGGCCGACTATGACCGTGGTTTACTGGCGTCTGTTCTCCAGCAGGCGATGGGTACATGAACCGGTTGGCACCCTATGCGGCGCACGAGACCGCTACGCGAGGCCGGGCCCACCCCGAACCGCCACCGGCAGGACACCGCGGCGAGTTCCAGCGGGATCGGGACCGCATCGTCCATTCCGGCGCCTTTCGGCGCCTAGAATACAAGACACAAGTCTTTGTAAATCATGAAGGCGATCTGTACCGAACCCGGTTGACGCACTCTTTAGAAGTAGCGCAGATCGGCCGATCTATATGCGGCGCACTGCAATTGAACGAGTCTTTATGCGAGGCCATTTGCCTTGCGCATGATCTCGGGCACACGCCGTTCGGACACGCCGGTCAGGATGCGCTCAATGAGTGCATGACGGAATTCGGTGGCTTTGAGCATAACTTGCAGTCGTTACGGGTCGTGGATGAACTGGAGGAACGCTATGCTGAATTCTCCGGATTGAATCTGACTTTTGAGTGTCGCGAAGGCATTTTGAAGCACTGCTCTGCACGTAATGCCCGTGAATTGGGCGAAATTGGGCGCCGATTCTTAGAGCGTCGACAACCCTCCCTAGAGGCGCAGTTAGCCAATATTGCCGACGAAATCGCCTATAACAATCACGACGTGGATGATGGGCTGCGCTCAGGGCTTTTGCAGATTGCGGAACTCAAAGAAGTCGCGTTGTTCGCGCGTCACCAGGCGGAAGTGGAGCGCCGTTATCCAGGCCTTGGTGAGCGCCGTCAGATTCATGAGGTGATCCGCCGCATGATCAACGAGGTCGTGAATGATCTGATCGAAACAACCCGTGCGCAGATCGCTACTGTGGCGCCGTTGACGATCGACGACGTGCGCTCAGCTGGCACCCCGCTGGTCGGCTTTGGGGAGCGCATCGCCGCTGAGCACTTAGAACTCAAACGCTTCCTGCGTGAGCGCCTCTACCGGCACTACCGCGTCGTCCGGATGACCGCCAAGGCGCGTCGGGTCGTCCGGGAACTATTCGAGTCCTTTCATGCAGACCTCCGGCTACTGCCGGATGAGCACCGCGAGGCGGCCGCCCGCTTAGAAGCCCGGGATGGCACTAATGGGCGCGCTCGGGCCGTCGCGGACTATGTGGCGGGAATGACCGATCGGTACGCTATTCTGGAGCATGCCCGGGTCCACGACCCTGCCGCGGTTTCCTAGTAGATACCGCTAGAGGCCATAACCGCAGTACCGAAGTTCGCATGGCATAATGGGCCAATGAAAGCCATTCCCGCGCGCGAACGCCTGATTTTCGCTACCGATGTTCCGAATGCCGATGCGGCTCGCCAGATGGTGGAGACGCTGGGCGACTCGGTTGTTTTTTATAAGCTCGGCCTCGAACTAATGATGGCCGGCGGTTATTTTGAGTTGCTCGACTGGATGGTGGCGAACGGCAAAAAAGTCTTCGTCGACCTCAAGTTCTTCGATATTCCGGCGACTGTGGCCAGTGCGGTCCGTCAACTGAATGACCGGGGGGTCACCTTCGCGACGGTGCACGGCAACCAAGGCATCATGGAAGCGGCCGCTGCTGCTGCGACGGATGTGAAAATTCTCGCCGTGACGGTCCTGACCAGTCTGGATCGGGGTGATCTCGATGATCTTGGCTTCCAATGCGATGTCCAACAACTGGTGATCTCGCGGGCCCGTCGGGCGCTGGCGACCGGGTGTGCGGGGGTGGTGTCGTCCGGCATTGAAGCCGAAGCGATTCGCCGCGAGCTCGGTGATAAGTTGTTGGTCGTGACGCCTGGAATCCGTCCGGTCGAGAATCGTGCCGAAGACGACCAGAAGCGCGTGCTCACGGTCGAGCGGGCTTTTGCAGCCGGCGCGGACTACATCGTGGTCGGGCGCCCCATTCGCGATGCTGCTGATCCACGCGCCGCCGCCGCCGCTATACAGTCGTCGATCCTGGCCGCCTGCGGCCCAGGGGTTTGACGGTGTCCGCCCCGCTGAAGAATGATCTGTTCCTCCGCGCCCTGTTGCGCGAGCCGACCCCGCGCACCCCGGTTTGGATGATGCGCCAAGCTGGACGTTACCTACCGGAGTACCGGGCCACGCGGGCGCAGGCGGGAAATTTTCTCAAACTGTGCATGACACCGGATTTGGCTTGCGAGGTAACCTTGCAGCCGTTGCGTCGCTATGCTCTTGACGCAGCAATTCTTTTTTCCGACATTCTGACTATTCCGCATGCTTTGGGCCTCGGTCTCGAGTTTGAGGCCGGAGAAGGGCCGCGCATCGATCGTCCGGTACGCAGCGCCCGTGATATTGACGCGTTGCCAAGCTTGGATCCCGAGCGCGAACTGCGCTACGTCATGGATGCAGTGCGGGTCATTCGCCGTGAATTGGATGGAAAGGTCCCCTTGATCGGTTTCGCGGGCAGCCCTTGGACAGTGGGTACTTATGTCGTTGAAGGGGGCAGTAGCAAGAATTTCCAGCACATTAAAGGCATGCTCTATGGGGCGCCGAGCGATTTGCATCGATTGTTAGCGCACCTCACGCGCGCCACCACCGATTATCTGAATGCGCAGATTGCCGCTGGTGCGCAGGCGGTAATGATTTTCGATACCTGGGGTGGCGCGTTGTCACCGGCGGCCTATCGCGAGTTCTCCTTGCATTACATGACCGAGATCGTCGCGAACCTGCACCGTGCAGCGGACGGACGGCGCGTGCCGGTCATTCTCTTCACCAAGGGCGGCGGTGCTTGGCTGGCGGACATGGCCGACAGCGGAGCGGATGCCTTGGGCGTTGATTGGACGACCGATCTGGGTACGGCACGCCTTGCGGTGGCGGACCGCGTGGCCTTGCAGGGCAATCTGGATCCGTCCGTTTTGTACGCACCACCGGCGGCAATCCGTGCAGAGGTGGGGCGTGTCCTGGCATCCTTCGGGCAGGGCCATGGGCACGTGTTCAATCTGGGTCATGGGATTCATCCCGATGTGCCACCTGAACATGCGGCAGCGATGGTTGACGCGGTGCACGAACTATCGCCACCGTATCACCGCTGATCTAGGCCACCGGAGCCGCGTATGCATCTCATCTATATCGCGGCGGGTGGTGCCTTAGGGAGTGTGGCGAGGTATTACGCGACCTTGGCTTTGACTGCGGTCGCGGGCGCTGGAATGCCCTGGGGCACGGTGCTCGTCAATATTACCGGTAGCTTTGTCATCGGCTGTGCCGCCGGTGCATTCAGCGCCGGTTCGCCCGCGAGCACGGCACCGTTCGTGCGCTATTTTTTGATGGTCGGGCTCTGCGGTGGCTATACGACTTTCTCTGCGTTCAGCCTGCAGACTGTGCATATGTTGCAGGATGGACTTCCCGTTCGCGCGCTCTGCCATGCGCTTCTTTCAGTTTGTGCCTGCGTGGCGGCGACGATGATTGGCTACAGCCTTGCGGCAACGCTTACTCGTTAAAGTCTCTTTGCTCGAGAGCCTTTTTTGCGACCCTGATAGACACCTGTTGGCCTATGCCGTATCGATAGCGCTGTCGGACATTCGGATGGAGCCGAACATCGAAATGTACTCACGCACGATGATCGTGTCCCAATGGCGCCTCGAGACGCCTTAGCACGAATCCCAGGGGACTGGACGTGCAGGGCTCCTCGGTCATTGCTAGGTGGGGCGCCTACCATCGGCGCCCGGTTGCGCCTGCTGCATTCGCGGTCTGCCTGACCGCGCATAGCCACCGATCGGTCCCGATTGCCAGGGCTGAGCCTAAGGATCTCCCCTCTGTCCTCACCCTTGTGAACGATGCCTATCGCGGCGATGCAGCGCAGGTAACGGGCAGGCCTGGCATCGCGCACCTAATGCCCTCGTCTGCGGATGGCGCAGACGCAGACGCTCCGGTGTGCACAGGACGGTCAATGGCTGGTAGCGCGGGATGCAGAGCGTCTACTCGGCTGCGTCGATGTGGCCTTGCCGCCACCGGGTGTTGGCGAAATCAGCCTGCTTTGTGAATGTCACTTAATTTTGTCGTCAATGTCACTAGATAATGTCGTTGACTTCTGCGGAAGCCATGTTTTACGCGCGCTGGCTAATAATTGCTGGGAGCCTGGCGCCCACACGCTGAAGTACGTCGAGACTGATATTCTTCAAGTCCGAATTCGCAGCGTGTATCGCTGCCCGACGCAGTAAATCGACGACCCTACCCGTTACGCCGTCGGTCAGTTCAAGGACGTACGCGAGGAATCGGCGGTCGATGGCGTTCGGCAGGGTCTTGATCGGCAGGGTTTGGATATATCCTGCCACGAAGCGCCGGAACTCCTCGGATTCGCCCCAGATCGGCAGCTCCATCTGCTCGAACCGGCTCGCGATTTGAGGATCGTAGCGCATGACGTGGACCGCCTCGTGCGTTCCGGCGGCAACGATCGACATTCGAAGCGTGTTCGCAAGATACTTGATTGCGTTGAGGGCGGCCCGCTGCTCGCGTGCGTTGCAGGAGAGCAGGTGCTGGATCTCGTCGATGATCAGCATTCTCGGGGCCACATGCTTCAGCATCGCGATCGCCGTGCTCTCAAGCTCATGGAGCCGAAGGTTCGGGCGAGCGTTCGCGTTCAGGGACCGCACAAATTCCGCGTAGAGACTCCGCAGTACCGGAACCGGCGGCATCTGCGTTGACACGATGATCCGCCCACCGGTCGCACGCGAGGACTTGGTGGCATTGTCGCGCTGGAACTTCTCCAGCAGCATGGACTTTCCGGTGCCACTCATTCCGTACAGCAGCAGGCAGGGCATTCGGACGCGGGCGGGGGTGGCAAGTAGCTCGCCCAGACGCTCGAGCCCAGCGTCTCCGGCCGGATAGCTGACCCAGCGGTCACGCTGCAGGGCAGCGAGCTGCGCCCGGGGCGGAGGCGGCGGTGGGGGTGGCGGCGGTCGAGGGGCCTTGAGGCGGACTACCTTTGTCATTCCCAGACCTCGGCCGTGTACGGGACGACCCGCTCGTCCCAGTTGATTGGGGTGCCCTTCGGCTCGGTCTTCCGGACGGCCCGCTGACGCGGCCGCTGCTCTGACTTTCGCCGCGCCCTCCGGCTGGACTTCGCGGCGGCGTCCTCGAGCTTTCGCAGTGCATTGGCGGTCGCGAAAATGGCGTCCTCCGACGGCGTCGCGTCCCCCTTGGTCGTCAGAACCGCCCGGGACCGATCGAGCTCCGCCTTCGTGATCGGAGGGCGTCTGAGGTCCGCATACGGGATCGACAGGTACTCCGACTGGTCGGGGGACGGCACAAACACCTTGGACAGGTCGCGGGGGTTATACCGAACTAGGATCCTCGTCCCCGTCGGGAACAGCCTCGACACGAGCGGATCCCAGTACCGGATCCGGCCGACCTGGAACCCGTCTCGGCCAACCTTCCGCATCTCGGCGGGCAGGAAATCCAGCACAAACCTGTCCGGATCCTGCACCCGGCCGACGGGATGGGCGGTAAGCAACCGCTTCCACAGCCGGTTAGGGACAGCATGGACGCCGCTGTGGACATAGCAGTGGTAGCGACCGGCGATCTCAAGGGCGATCCATCGCTCGAGCTCGGCCATCGTCATGGTCGCCTTGGCTTCGCTCCGGTATTTCCCCTTCTTCACCGGGTTCGAGAACGTCGTGCCCGGCAGCCCGTGGATTCGGCGCATTAGTGTCCCGAGATAGCGCTCGATATGCCCGCCGAAGTGCGGACGGCCGGGTGGTCGGTACTCCAGGTTGATTCCATGCCGCTCGCATCCACGGCTGAGGGCAACGCTTCGAAAATCAGCCCCGTTGTCGAGGTGTAGGGTCTTCGGGAGCCCGTGCATTGGCCACTCGAGCTCAAGTTCTCGTTCCGCGAGCCACCGGTCCTTTGGAAGGCAGGCCATCGCGAGTGCCATGCCCACCGAAACGGCAGAGGGCGGATGGAGACTCAAATGGAAGCCCAGTACCGCTCGGGTCGCGATATCAAACGCGATCGTGATCCAGGGCCTCCCCATCGACTCCCGGCGTATCTCGTCGACGACCATCACGTCCACGAGCGTATGGTCCATCTGAACGATCTTGAGGGGCGTCGGAGATCTCGGGGGGCGTTGCCCAGACACAACCGGTTCCGTGACCGTTCTAGGCGGATGGCGTCTCCGGAGCGCCTCCAGGCCTCGATCCCGCAGTCGGGCGACGATGCACCCTCTGCTTGGAGGCTTGGTCTTTGTCGATTTCCCCCGTCGCCTGCACTCCTCCTGAATCCAGATAATCGGCAACCGCTGGCCGGAGCGAACCCAGTCGTCGATGACGTCCCGAAGCAGATTCTCGACTTCAGGAATAACCCGTCGGTGACCCATAGTAGGGCCCCTGGCCTGAGGAATCAGCGCCATCACGTCAGGATTCTTGCGATAGCTCCGGAGCCAGCGCTGGACCGTCCGGGGCGTCACTTTCAGCATCCGCGCGACCCAGTCGATCTGTAGCCGCTGAGGTCCGGTGTCCTCCGCAAGTCTCTTGATGTACTGAAACCGCCAGCGAGCTTCCAGCCACTTCTTTTCGGGGATCTGCAGGACGTCGACGATCTTCCCGCGCGCCTGCTGACGCTCGATCCGCAGCGCCCCAGCGTATTGCACGCCTTGGGGCAGCTTCGAATACCGGATCGCTGGCGAAGGTCGCTTGGCCACGCGATTCCTCGCGTTTGGAAACCCAAGTTTGCGACACACTAAAGCGACAATTTGACGATCCAGCGACAATCCTGTGAATATCGGGCCTCAAGGCACGCGTACGTCGAAAAGATCGTGAATATCAGCATTAATTGATTTTCAGGAGCCCTCAGGCGACGACATTAATTAATGACATTGACGACAAAATTAAGTGACATCCACATGCTTGCTAAGCGGCCAACAGGGGAGGGCACGGGCTTGGGCCGCGCACTACTCGGTGAGGCCGAACGTGCTTTGGTCGAGCGGTGGCGGGTGCGCCGGGCTGATTTGACGGTGCTGGCCCCCTGACCAGAACTAGAAGCGT
>CAIVRI010000025.1 GCA_903908265.1 uncultured Pseudomonadota bacterium | reverse complement strand
GCATCGACGGCGAGCTCACCGGTGATTAAAGCAAAGAGACTCGACTTGCCAGTTCCGTTCGGACCGACCACGGCGACGCGATCGCCGTCATAAAGGCTGAAAGTGGCGCCAATAAATAGGGCTCGAGGACCCCGTCGTAAGGTAACGTCGCGAAACGTGATCATGAGGGCAGCGAGGCGTTAGGGCCGCGCATGGTAACGCGCCCGAGCGCCGCCGTCAGGCATGAAATCGGTACGGCATTGCGGCATCTGCATCGATGGTGGGTACAAGCAACCGCTCGCTGATGGCTTGCGCCGTCATGGGCGCGCCGAACAGAAGGCCCTGCCCCAGATGGCATCCCTGCAGCGCCAACAGGTCGCGTTGCGCCAGTGTCTCGACGCCCTCCCCGACGACCTGCAGACCGAGATTTCGGCCCAACTCGATGATGGTTCTCACCAGTGTTGCATCGGCTTCGCACTCGACCATCCTGCGAATGAACGACTGATCGATCTTGAGTGTTTGGATGGGCATTTGTCGCAGCGCTGAAAATGAGGAGTAGCCCGTGCCAAAGTCATCAATGGCGAGCCGTAGGCCCAGCGCTGCCAGTGCGCGAAAAATTGGTTCGGAGTGTGCGTACTCCAATAGAGTGGATTCTGTAATTTCCAGTTCGATGACTTGGGGTGGGACGTTGTATTCGCGAAGCAGCGCGCCAATGCGATCGACAAAGCCACTGCGCGAAAACTGACGCAGGGAGAGATTGATCGACATCCGCTCCGGCGCACTACCGAGCGCGCGCCATGCGCAGAAGTCAGCGCATACGCGACGGAATACCCATTCGCCAATGGCGTCGATCAGAGTGGATTGTTCGGCCAGCGGAATGAATACTGCCGGCGGGATGTCGCCGTGGCCGGGCAGGCGCCAGCGGAGCAGCGCTTCGGCCCCGACGATGCGGCCACTCTCCAGATCCACGATCGGCTGATATAGCGCGAACAATTCGTCCATTTCTATGGCGCGGCGCAATTTGCTCGTGAGCACAAGGCGTTCGACCGCAGCAGTACTCATCGCCAAATCATAGAAAGCGTAGCTGCCGCCACCCGATTGCTTGGCGTGATACATCGCCAAATCCGCACACCGGATCAACTCGATTGTGTTGTCGACGCTTGCGTCGCACAGCGCAATGCCGATGCTGATCGTTAGATAGATCTCGGTCTCTTCTAGGAAGAATGCGCGGCCGGTATCCGCTAACAGTGCGTGCGCAAGTGCAGTCATCGCCGCACGAGGTTCCGGCCCAACGTCCGGCACGAAAGCCGCAAATTCATCGCCGGCGAGTCGGCCGATGACCGCATCCTCTGGCAGAAGTCCAGACAGGCGTTTACTCAAGATCTCGAGAGCACGGTCGCCGGCTGCATGTCCGAAGGTGTCATTGACGTCTTTGAAGCGATCGACGTCAAGATAGAACAGGGCGACGGACCGTCCTTCGCGGCGTCCGCGAGCAATGGCCTGCTGCAACAAGTGCTGGAACTGCATGCGATTGGGAACGCGAGTCAGCCCATCATGTTTGGCCAGATAGCTCACCCGTCGCTCGGCGCGTCGTCGCTCGGTGATGTCGTGCAGCACGAAGATCCACTCGTCGGTGTCGGTAACGCGTGACCCGGTGATGGCGACCGGGAGTACCGAGCTGGATGCCGTCTCGATGACGTAGTCGCCGCTCTCGGTGACGGCTTGATCGAGTAGGAATCTCGGACGGTCCTCGGGGGTGAGCAGGCTCACGAGAGCGCGTCCGCGCAATGACGCGGCCGTCCAGCCGAGTAAGCGGGTCGCGGCGCTATTGCTATCAAGGATCAGGCCCGCTGGATCCACGACGAAGACGGCGGCTGCCATGCCGTTGACCACGGAGTCCAGATGGCGCTCGGCTCGCGTGGCGGCTGCAAGCCGGACGGCGATGGCCGCAATCGTTGTGTCGAGGTCTGCGGTCGCCGCCGTGCTGGGGGTCAGAGTGGTCAAGGCGGCGCGCAGTAACCGGTGCCGACGTCGGCTGATTTCCAAGGCCGCGGCTGTGCAGAGCAGTGCGGTGAGCAGAAGCGCGCGCGCCGTATAGGAGCTCGCGTAGACAGCCGCCAACGCCACGCAGCCCATTGCAGTAGCGACGAGCAGGCGCAGCAAGGTCAGCACAGACTTCATCACCGCACTATAAGCGACGAGGGGGCCGGTCCGGCGCGAAATAGGGTATCGCCCGACCCCAATCTGCACCCCCTATCCGGTGCGGCCTCAGGTAGCCTTGAGGCCATGACCGCGCTAAGTCGGAATAGGCCATTAATCGGTCCGCTGGAGCTGACGGGGCGCAGCCGCCGCCATGTGGTGGATTGCGCGGGCGCCCTACTGCAGCCGGCGGCTGCGCGTGCGTTTGCGCGGATGCAGGTGGCCGCGGGCAAGGCGGGCTTGGATTTATGCGCGGCGTCTTCGTATCGGGATTTCGCCACGCAGGTGCGCATCTGGAATCAAAAATGGCGCGGTGAGCGGCCCTTGCTTGATCGCCAGGGGCGGCCTTTGCTGGCCCACGAACTGAGTCCCCGGGCCCGGGTGCGGGCCATCCTAATCTGGTCGGCAGCGCCGGGCGCGAGTCGGCATCATTGGGGCACTGAGGTAGACGTCTACGACCGGGCGGCGCTGCCGGCCGGGCAGTCGCTTCGACTCGTGCCGGCCGAATATGCGGCCGGCGGCCCGTTTGCGGCGTTGACCGCGTGGCTCGACGGCAACATGGAGCGTTTTGGTTTTTACCGCCCCTATGCAACCGATCGGGGTGGGGTGCAGCCTGAGGCGTGGCACCTGAGTCATGCCCCGACTGCCCGTGAGGCGTCACGGCGGCTACGGCCACAAACCGTGGTGCGGGCGCTGCAGAGCAGTGCGATAGAGGGCAAGGCCGCTCTGCTGGCCAACTTTGAAGCGATTTATGCCCGCTATGTGCGCGCGGTCGATCCCCCACCGCGTGCGGTGGGCCGCGGTGCACGCGGGTAGGTCAGGTCTCCGACCAGACGCCTTTGATATGCGAAACCACTAATTGCCGGACGCCCGGCAACGGATCGGGGTCTCGCGTAAAAACCGGTGGATTGCGGCGCAGCAACCCAAAGTTGCCTGAGCGCAGGATTTTGCGCAGGAACGCCATGTGCTGGTCGATCGCCTCGATGTAGGGGTTGCGGCCTTCAAACAAGGCTTCGAGGTAGTGATACGCGCCTTGAAACGCACCATCCAAGCGGTCGCGACGCATGGTTTCCACAAAGATGGGCGTTTTGCGCAGGAGGTCTAGTCCTGAGCCGTAACGGGTGTCCACGTAGCCTTCGGCGTTGCGGCCGGTAGCCACACCGGCGAGCACAAATTCTGGGTACAGTCGGTCGCGGCACTTCTCTAGATAACAGCGATCGGCCATCTGAGCGATCAGATCGGCGGTGCCGACCAAGTAGCCGATGCGATGGTCGCGTTCATCCGGTGCCTGAATGTCCTTAAAGGGCACTTCATAGCCGGTGTAATGGACGATGCGACCGGCAATCGAAGCCCAGTCTTGCAGGCCCACTGCGGGCAGAAATCGTTCGAGCAGCCGCGCGGAGCGGCTGACATGGGAACTGGTGTAGCGCGCGCCATTGGGCATGGGGTCGCCAATCTCGCGGACGTAGCCGGCATCGTGGAACGCGGCCGTCACCAGGCCCATTAGGGCGCGATCCCCACCCAGACGCGCCTCAGGCGCAATGGTGCGCTCGTAGCCGACCATCAGGCGAGCAGCCGCCAGCGTCACATCCAGCGTGTGTTGGCGGTCATGGTAGACCGTGTCGACGCCGTGGAATCCCGGCAGCCGCCCGGAAAATAGTGCATCCAGGGTGTCAAAGGTGCGGGCGATCTGTTCGGTCGACACGGCCGGCCATTCGTCCTGGAATAACGCCGTCACTGCGGCCTTCACCGAATCGGTCGAACTGACCTGTACGGTGTTGGTCACGTCGTAGTCGTTGCGACGGAAGCGCGAAGTGCCCGTCGGTATAGAGACCGCAGCGTTCATGCTGCGCAGTCTAGGGAGCGGGCTTGCCGGTGAATGAGATCCAGTTCACATTTTGTGACGCTTCCATGACACCGGGCTAGCCGGCCCTACCTTAGGCGCCTGGGAGATCGAAGGTGGCGACGACCGGCGCGTGATCGGATGGCCGCTCCCAGCGCCTCGGTTCCACCGCCACGGTACACTGGCTGCACAGCGCCGCCAGTGGGGTGCTGGCGAGGATCAGATCGATGCGCAGCCCGGCTTTACGACGGAAGGCCATCGCCCGGTAGTCCCACCAACTGTAACTGCGCTCGGGTTGTTCGAAGCGGCGGAAGACGTCGACTAGACCCAAGTCAAACAACCCGTGGAGCGCCGCTCGCTCTGCCGCCGACACCAGCACCTGGCCTTCCCACGCCCTGGGATCATGGACGTCCCGGTCTTCGGGGGCGATATTGAAGTCGCCGATGACCGCGACCTGCGCATGCTGTTGCAACTGCTCGGCCAGATAGTCGCGCAGGGCCGACAGCCAACCCAGTTTGTAGACATATTTTTCCGAATCCAGCGCTTGGCCGTTCGGTACATAGCAGTCGATCACCCGGACCCCGCGAATGGTGCCGGCGATCACACGCGCCTGCGGGTCGTCGTAACCGGGAATGCCACGCACTAGATCGCGCACCGGACTGCGCGCCAACAGCGCGACCCCGTTATACGTTTTTTGCCCGTACCAGGCGCCGGATAATCCCATGCCCTCGATCTCGGCCGCGGGGAAATCCGCATCGACCGTTTTGGTTTCCTGCAGCCCGAGCGCGTCCAGTGGCGCGCTGTCGAGCCACTGCGCTAGATGCGGCAGGCGTACCTTGAGGGAATTGACGTTCCAGGTCGCCAGTCGGAACGGTGTGGTGCTCATGCCGCCAGCCCATCCTGTCGCAGTAGTGGCTCGACTTCCGGGTGCCTGCCTCGGAACTCGATAAAGGCCTGGAGGTGATCGCAGGCGCCGCCCCGGGCCAGCACCTGTCGGCGGAATCGGTCGGCGGTCTGCGCATCGAAGACGCCGGCCTCGTCAAAGGCAGCGAACGCATCGGCGGCTAAGACCTCCGCCCATTTGTAACTATAGTAACCGGCGGCGTAGCCGCCGGAAAAGATGTGCATAAAGCTGTGCTGGAAGCGGTTGAATGAGGGTGCTGGGATGACGCCGACGGTGGCGCGGACGCGATCAAGTAACGTCTGCACCCCGGCTGCCTCGACGACCGACGTGTCTGCATGCAAGCGAAAATCGAACAGCGCAAATTCCAATTGTCGGACGGCTGCAAGTCCCGCATGGAACGTGCGTGAGCCCAGCAGTTGTTGCAAGCGCTCAGGTGGTAACGACGTGCCATCGTCCACGTGCGCAGAGACCATCGGTAAGACCTCCTCCCGCCACGCCCATTGCTCCATGAGCTGACTGGGCAGTTCCACCACGTCCCAAGGCACGCCGTTGATGCCGGCGAGACTCGGGTAATCCACTTCGGTTAGCAGGTGATGCAAGGCATGACCGAATTCGTGAAACAGGGTCACGACATCGTTGTGTCGCAATAAGGCAGGTTGGTTACCGCGGGGCGGCGAGAAGTTGCACACCACATTGGCTACGGGCAGACGGGTGTCACCGGCGAGCCGTTGTCGATTGGCGATCTCGCCCATCCAAGCGCCTGCCCGCTTGCCGTCGCGCGCGTAATAGTCAGTGTAGAGGCCACCGACGAGTTGACCGGTGCGGTCGCGCAATTCCAGATAGCGGGCGTCTGGATGCCAGAGTGTCATGTCATTGCGTGCCGTCATAGAGAGGCCATACAGGCGTTCGATCAGCAGGTATAAGCCCTTGAGCACTTGCGGTAGGGGGAACCACGGCCGGAGCTCCTCTTCGGACACGGAATGTTGCTCGCGCCGCAGTCGGTCGGCGTAGTAGGGCACGTCCCAGGCGTGCAACTCAGCCCCGGCGTAGGCGCTGAGCGCAGCAAATTCTTGTACTGCCGCCGGTCGATAACGCGCGGCTAGATCGTCCAGAAAATCGATGACTTCGGGTACGGAGCGGGCCATCTTCGTTGCCAACGACAGTTCCGCGTAGTTCGCATACCCCAGCAGCTGCGCCAGTTCATGCCGCAATGCCAGAATGCGGCCCATGACGGGGCCGTTGTCGTAGCCCGCGGCGCCGGCAACGGGATCCGCGGCTCGGGTGGTCCACGCTTGGTAAAATTCTTGCCGTAGGGCGCCGGCCTCGGCGTGGGTGAGGACTGCCAGATACGTCGGCTGATCGAGTGTAAACAGCCAACCGCCCCGGCCTTCTGCGACCGCCCGCTCGCGCGCCTGGGCCACCACGTCGGCGGGTAAGCCGGCCAGCAGGGCTTCGTCCTCGATCCATCGACGGAAGGCGCGGGTAGAATCGAGTACCTGCTCTTCGAAGCGCGATTGCAACTGGGCCAGTTCTTGCATCACGGCGCGATAACGCGCCTGCGGCGCTTCTGGCAGCCGTACACCGGCCAGTTCAAACTCGCGCAGGGCGTGTTGCAGTACGCGCCGACCGGCGTCCGAGAGCGCTGGCCCTTCGGCTGCGAGTACGTCGGCGTAGGCCTGTGCGAGGGCGGCGTTCTGGCCCACTTCCGACTGGTAGTCGGTGAGCACTTCCAGACAGGCGTTGTAGGCGGCGCGCAGGGCCGGCTCGCTTTGGACTGCATTTAAGTGCGCAATCGGTGCGAATACGCGCCCGAGCCGGGCCTGGAGTGCCTCGAAGGGTTCTACCAGCGACGCGAAGGTCAGCGCAGGCTGTGTCAACAGAGCAGCCAGTGCGGCGCGATTGCGGTCGATCTGCTCGCGCAGGGCCGGTTCGGCATGTTCGGGGCGAATAGCCGCATAGTCAGGTAGCGCGGTCTCGCAAAGCAGTGGATTCATCGGCGCTCGGTCGGTGGTGGATCGGGAAGCGGATCCTAGCAGAGCCCGATCCGCTGACCGTATATCATGTACAGGGCCTACATAGAGCATAGAAGCCATGACGCAGGAATACGATTACATCGCCATCGGCGGCGGCAGTGGTGGGCTGGCAACAGCGCAGCGCGCTGCAGAATATGGCGCGCGCGCCTTGATCATCGAACGGGACCGGTTGGGCGGCACGTGTGTCAACGTCGGCTGTGTGCCGAAGAAATTGATGTGGACAGCGGCGTCGATCGCGCACACCGCCGAGGAGGCGGCCGGCTACGGCTTCGATCTGACCCTCAATGGCCATGACTGGGGGCGCCTGAAGGCTGCTCGCGACGCCTATGTCGCGCGCCTGAATGGAATGTACGCGGGGAACCTGGAGCGTCGGCAAGTGGCTTGGGTGCAGGGCAGCGCGACGTTCGTCGATGCGCATACCATTGTGGTGGCCGGGCAGCGTTTTACGGCGCCGCACATCACGATCGCTGTGGGTGGGTATCCGGCAATGCCGACGCTGCCGGGTATTGAGCGCGCGATTAGCTCGGACGGGTTCTTTGCATTGCCACAGCGCCCCGCGCGGGTTGCGATCGTCGGTAGTGGTTACATCGCCGTGGAATTGGCCGGCGTTTTCTCGGCGCTCGGTACCGAGGTGCATCAATTTGTACGCCGCGAAGGCGTCTTGCGTTCCTTTGACGCGACTATTGCGGAGGCCCTTGCCCGCGAAATGGCCGCTGACGGGGTGGTGCTGCACCGGCACGCCGTGCCGGTCGCGCTCGAAGCCCAGGGCGTCCAACATCAGTTGGTACTGGCCGACGGGGCGCGGCATGGTTCCTTTGATGCAGTGTTATTTGCGATTGGTCGTGATCCGGCAACCCATGGACTGGGTCTCGAGCACACCGGCGTGCAGACGGTCGATGGGCTTATCCCCACCGATGCGTTTCAAAACACCAATGTGCCTGGCGTTTACGCGATCGGCGATGTGACGGGTCAGGCCTGGCTTACGCCAGTGGCGATTGCCGCCGGTCGACGTCTCGCCGACCGCCTCTTCGGTGGCCAACCAGAACGGCGCCTCAATTACGACCTGATTCCCACGGTGGTATTTTCACACCCGCCCATTGGCACGATCGGTTTGACGGAGGCGCAGGCGCGCGCGCAGTACGCCGATTCGGTGAAAATTTATAAAGCAAGCTTTGTGCCGATGTATCACGCGCTGACCACGCGCAAAGTACGCACGGAGATGAAATTGGTCTGCCTGGGCGCCGAAGAACGCATTGTGGGCCTGCACGTGATCGGACCGGGCGCCGACGAAATGCTGCAAGGTTTTGCGGTGGCGGTGAAAATGGGGGCAACCAAACGCGACTTCGATGAAACGGTAGCGATCCACCCGACGGCTGCCGAAGAATTTGTGACTATGCGTTGAGGAGAACGGTGATGGCTGCGATTCGTTCGTTCAAAGGGAGCACGCCAGCCTTGGGCCCGCGGGTCTATATCGATTCACAAGCGTGTGTGATCGGTCGTGTGCAACTGGGCGCGGATACCTCGATCTGGCCGATGGCCGTCCTGCGCGGTGATGTGCACGACATCCGCGTGGGCGCGCGCACCAGCGTGCAGGACGGCAGTGTGTTGCACGTCACGCATGACGGCCCGTTCCATCCTGGCGGCGGTGCGCTGGTGATTGGCGATGACGTCACGATTGGCCACAACGTGACCTTGCATGCCTGCACGATCGGTGATCGCTGTCTGATCGGGATGGGCGCGATCGTGTTGGATGGCGCCGTGATTGAGAATGACGTCCTCATCGGGGCGGGCAGTCTGGTGCCACCGCGCAAATTACTGCGATCGGGCACCTTGTGGGTGGGCAACCCCATCCGCGAAGTCCGCGCGTTGTCGGTACGAGAAAAAGAGCAGTTGCTCTACTCGGCCGCGCACTACGTCAAGGTCAAGGACGAGTACCTCGCCGCCGCGCGTGCATAAGTCCTACCGCAGCGGCAGTTCTACTTCAGCGAACAACGCGTCCAGATCCGGTCCATCGCCGGCGCGTATCGCTTGATCGACCAAGCGACGCGTCAGATGCGGGGCAAAGGATTTGAGGAACTCGTACATATAGCCGCGCAGCAGTCGGCCACGACGGAAACCAATCCACGTGACGTGCGGTGTAAATAAGTGCGATGCATCGATTTGTACTAGGTCGCTATCGATTGCTGCATCCAGCGACATGCTCGCGACAATGCCGACACCCAGCCCTAAACGCACATACGTTTTGATGACGTCTGCGTCGCTGGCAGTCAGGGCGACGTTCAGTTTTAGCCCACTGCTTTCGAATAAGGCCGGCAGGGAGGATCGGCCGCCAAAACTGAAGGTGTAGGTGACGAGCGGGTACTTGGCAAGTGTGCTCAGAGAGACCGACCGCTCCTTGGTGATGGGGTGACCGACGGGCACGATGATTTTACGGGTCCAGCGGTAGCACGGAAGCTGGACCAGACCGGGGAACAGTTCGGCGCCGCCAGTGGCAATCGCAAAGTCGATCCGATCCAGCTTGGCCAGTTCACCGATTTGCTCGGTGGTTCCCTGATGCAGATGCAGGTCGACTTCCGGATAGCCTTTGCGGAACTTTTGCACTATCGGCGGCAGTACATAGCGTGCTTGGGTATGGGTCGTGCCGATCGAGAGGGAACCGGAGCGGTCATCCGTTAGGTCCGAGGACAAGCGTCGGATATTTTGCACTTCCTCCAGAATGCGTAGACCCCGGTCGACGACCTGCTGACCGGCCGGCGTGACGCCCACCAGATTGCGGCCGTCTCGCTCAAATAGCGGAAAGCCCAGTTCGTCCTCGAGCAGTTTGAGTTGCTTGCTCACGCCGGGCTGCGAGGTATGCAGCTTGCGCGCGGCGGTTGTGATGTTCAGTCCGTTCTGAACAACGGCCGTGAGGTAGCGGAGCTGGTGCAGTTTCATGGGTGTCCTTTGGACGATCTTGCCAAGAATACGAGCCTTCACGGCACGGGGCCAAGAAACCGGTAGATGTTTTAGGCATGGTGCCATGTCTGTTGCCGCATGCGAACTGTCACAATCGCGGTGTAGGCTCCCGCATCCTGCTTGGTTTAGATGCATGTCCAAGGACCTTCAGACCCGCCTGCAAGAGGGGCTCGCAGCGCAGCGTGCGGGCCATTTTAGCGATGCCGCCGCTTGCTACGAGGCGGTCCTCAAAGTACAGCCGGACCATTTCGATGCCCTGCAGTTATGGGGCGTCTTGCGCTTTCGCGCGGGCGATCTGGCCGGTGGGCTGGTGCTGCTGGAGCGGGCCCTCGCGATCGTGCCTACGCACGGCCCGACACTCAATAATTACGGCAACGCGCTGCGCCAAGGCGGCAGACACGTGGAGGCACTGCGCGCCTACCGCGCCGCACTGGCGCGGCTGCCAGCGCCGAATGCCGTTTTACTGCGCAATCTCGGCTCGGGCCTGCTGGAGGTGGGCGAGCAGGATGAGGCCGCTCAGTTCCTCGAGGCCGCTCATCGGCTAGACCCACGAGATCCGGTGCTCTGGTGCTGGATAGGCATGCTCGAATCCATGCGCGAGCGACCGCAGGCATCTGCAGCTGCGTACCGGGAGGCACAGCGACTGGACCTGACCCAGGGCGATGCCTGGCATCAGGCTGCGCTCGGGCTCGCTTCCGCGGCGATCAGTGAGCGTCGGTATGGGGACGCCGAACGGGCGCTGGCTGCCATTTTGACTGCGCGGCCGAGTGTCTTGGCGCGTATAGGGCGGTTGCAATTGGCGCAACGGTTGGCTCGATGGGCGGGCTGGGCTGACGACGTCATAGCACTCGGGCGTGAGGCGCAGGGCGTGCAGATTGAGCATGAGGGGCTGATGCAGGCGCTCTATGTGACGGACGATCCGGCGATGCTGCGCTCCTGCGCGGAGGCGGTCGCCCGTTTTCACACCCAGCGAACCGGCCCTGTCCAGGCGCCGCTGCCCCGCCGCCGCGATCGACTGCGCATTGGTTATCTCTCCGGTGATATGCGCAATCATGTGGTCGCTTGGTTATTTGCCGAAGTACTCCTGCACCGGGATCGAAGTCAATTCGAGGTCACCGTTTACGCGCTAGGTCCTGCCGATGATTCAGCGGTGCGGCATCGTATTCAGTCCGCTGCCGACCGGTTCATCGAGTTGGGGGCGCTTTCGGCAGCCGACATGCGCGCGCGCATCGTGGCGGATGAAATCGATATTCTGGTCGATCTGGCCGGTTACACCGAGCACTCGAGGCCACGCGTGTTGGCCTTGCGGCCAGCCCCTATTCAAGTGGGCTGGTTGGGTTATCCAGGCACCATGGGCGGCAACCTGATCGATTACCTCATCGCCGACGAGGTGGTGTTGCCGGTGGCCTTGGAGGGTGGTTATTCCGAGCGCATCGTTCGGTTGCCCGGAAGTTGTCTGCCCAACCACGCGAATCGACCCATCGGTCCGCCACGGCCGAAAGCGCAGCTCGGCTTGCCGATGGAGGGTGTGGTGTTGTGCGCCTTCGTGCCAACCGTAAAGATCACGCCGCCCCTATTTGATCTATGGATGTCCATTTTGCGGGAACGACCAGCGACCTGTTTGTGGCTACAACAGGCCCATGATGAGGCGATTAACAACCTTCGACACGAAGCGCAGTTGCGTGGCGTCACGCCAGATCGACTTATATTTGCCGCTTTTGAAGCGGATCATGCAGCGCATCTCTCGCGTTACGAGGTGGCCGATATTGCTTTAGATACCTATCCGTACGGATCACATTCCACAGCCGCAGATGCGCTTTGGGTGGGCTGTCCTTTAGTTAGTCGACAGGGCTTAAGTTTTGCAGCGCGCGTTTCCTCGTCGGCACTGAGCGCTGTAGGACTGGCCGAATTAATTGCGGTCACTGACCTTGATTATAAAAACCTCGTGCTGCGTCTGGTCGACGATGCGGCGCACCGCGCAGTGCTGCGGCAACGCTTGCGGGCAGCGCGCGAGAATGCGCTGCTCTTTGATTCGGTCGCCTACGCGCGACATCTCGACCGCGCGTACCTTGAGATGCAGCGTCAGGCCCTGCGTGGTCAGCCACCCCAATCCTTTCTAGTGCCAGCCTGAATCGTTAAAACGGCACTTGTAAACAAAGAGCCCTTCTTCTTTGTCGCGCCGCTGTGCAATGCAGCGTCGCAAGACAGCCGTTATCGTTGTCGCCGGTGACGCGCTAGGCAACCGGCTCGCAGCCCTATCGATAGCCGCGGGCTTGTAGCGTAAAGAGGTGCGCGTAACGCCCCCCCAGCGCCATCAGTTCGTCATGGGAGCCGTATTCGGCAATTCGCCCGCCGGCCAACACGGCGATACGATCGGCCATCCGTACGGTCGAGAAGCGGTGCGAGATCAAGATGGCGATGCGCTCTTGGGTCAACGCGCGAAAGTGCGTAAAAATTTCCGCTTCCGCCGCCGCGTCCATGGCGGCTGTCGGCTCATCTAGTACTAGTACCTTGGCGCGCGAGCGCATGAAGGCGCGTGCCAAAGCAACTTTCTGCCACTGACCGCCGGACAGTTCGCGGCCATCTTGAAACCACTTGCCGAGTTGGGTGTCGTAGCCGGTGGGCAGTTCCTGGATAAAAGCGTCGGCGAGTCCTTTGGTGGCCGCTTCCGTCCATCGGTCGCGATCTTCGAAGGCGCTCACGTCACCCGCGCCGACGTTTTCGCCCACCTTGAGTTGGTAGCGCGCAAAGTCTTGAAAGATCACGCCGATGCGCTCCTGCAAGGCAGGCTCATCCCACTGCTCGAGCGCCAGGCCCTCATACAGAATGCGGCCGCCCGTTGGTGGATATAGGCGCGTCAGCAGCTTGATCAGCGTGGTCTTGCCAGAGCCATTTTCACCGACTAGCGCGAGGCTTTCCCCTGGCCGAATGTGGAGATTGATCTCTGCCAGTGCTGGGGTCTGTGCATCGGGGTAGGAGAAGGAGACGTTCTCGAAGCGGATGCCATCGGCAGGATCCGGACCTGCGGCGGCGGCGCCGCTGCGGTTCGGCACGGGTTGGTCGAGATATTCGTATAGGTTGGAGAGGTACAGATTGTCTTCATACAGACCGCCCACCGAACTAAGCGCTGCCGAGAGCGCCGCTTGGCCTTGGCGGAACAACGCCAGATACATCGTCATGGCACCGAGCGTGATGACTCCGGCGATTGCGCGTGCGGCGATCCAGCCGTAGGCGCCATACAGGGTGCACGTCGCCACCAGACCGAGTGCAAAACCCCACGCATCGCGCCGCATGGTCAGCGCGCGGTCCTCCCGATATAGCGAGTCGAAGATGGCGCGGTAGCGCGCAAGAAACAGAGGGCCCAATCCAAACAGCTTCACTTCTTTCGCGGTCGTGTCACTGGACAATGCTGATTCCAGATACATCTGGCGCCGTGTCTCCGGCGACCGCCAACGGAATAGGCGGAAGGCATCCCCTGAGAATTTTGCTTCGGCAAAAAACACCGGCAGACCAGCAACCAACAGCAGCAGCACGGCAATGGGCGAGAAACGGGTGAGCAATAATCCAAAACTTACCAACGTGACGGCGTTTTGCGCGAGCGAGAACGTGCGCATGACCATCGATAGTGGGCGCGTTGACGCTTCCCGTCGTGCGCGCGTCAGTTTGTCGTAGAACTCGGAGTCTTCGAATTGGGCCAGCTCGAGTGTGAGTGCCTTTTCGAGAATCATGACGTTGACGCGCTGGCCCAGTTCGGCGCGCAACAGGGACTGACAGGTGGATTGGCCGCGCTGCGCGGCGGCTAGCAGCGCCACGGCCGCGCCCTCCAGGCCAACGAGCAGCAGGGCGTGCCGATAGCCGTCCGTAGCACCTGGCGCATACGTTTGCGCGGCGAGGACAACGGCATCGACGATCGCTGCACCGATCCAAGCGACGGCGGCGGGTAGGGCACCCATCAGGAGGGTCAGGCTGGCCAGTGCGATCGTCAGGGCGCGATTGGTGGTCCACGCCAGTCGGGTGGCGCGGGCCAGGTAGCGGAAGACACCCGCAAAACTGCGCGAAGGCGCTTTCGACGCAATGGGGCCTTGCCACTGGCTTCGGGAGGACACAGTTATTTCCTGAGGAGGTGCTCGAGGCGCGGTACGGGCATTATAGGAGCGCAATCCCCTAGTCTGGACCCCTCAATGAATTCTGCTGTCAGCGATGCGATCGATGCTGGCCGTCTGGGCGACTATCTGCGGGCGCATGTCGACGGTTTCGGGCGGACGCCGTCAATCCGGCGTTTGACGGGCGGACAGTCCAATCCCACGTACCTGGTCGAAGCGGCCGGCTGCCGCTACGCTTTGCGGACCAAACCGGCCCGATCGGCGGCACTGCTACCCTCGGCGCATCAAATTGAGCGCGAGTTTCGGGTGCTCGGCGCCCTCGCCGGGACCGCGGTGCCGGTACCGGCGGTGTACCACCTCTGCACGGATGAAGAGGTCGTCGGCCGCGCCTTCTTTTTAATGGAGTTCATCGACGGCAGGGTCTATGCGGATCCGCGCTTGCCGGCGTTGTCTGCCGATGAGCGGCACGTGGTGTTCGACGAAATGAATCGCGTGCTCGCCACGCTGCACGGTGTCGACTGGCAGGCGGCAGGTTTGGCCGACTATGGCAAAACTGATGCTTATCTGGCGCGACAGATCGCGCGCTGGTCGCGCCAGTACCGTGCCAGCGAGACGGAGCCGATTGCCGCGATGGATCGGTTGATCGCGTGGTTACCAACCGCGATTCCACCGGAGCAAGCCACGACGCTCGTGCACGGTGACTTTCGACTCGACAACCTCGTGTTTGCGGCGGACCGATTACGCATCGTCGGGGTGCTGGACTGGGAACTGTCGACCTTGGGTTCGCCGCTGGCTGATTTTGCCTACCACTGTTGCGTTTGGCATTTTCCGGCTGGGTTGTATCGGGGTTTGGCCGGGATCGCGTGTCCTGCCGGTATTCCGGCGGAGGAGGACTACCGTCGCCTCTATGCGCAGCGGACCGATCGTCTGGCGATCCCGCACTGGGATTATTACCTCGCGTACAACTTCTTTCGGATGGCCGCGATCGTGCAAGGCATCCGCAAACGGTCGCTGGAGGGCACTGCGGCGGCGGTCGATGCGGCCGAATTTGGCCGCGGTGCGCGGCGCTTGGCGGAGATGGGCTGGGCTCGCGTGGAGCACATTCTGGCCTCAGGCTGAGGGCGGGTCACGACCGTAATGATCCGGGTAATCTGCGGATAACCCTTTGAAACGCTTATGTATCCACCAGTACTGCTCGGGTATACGTAGCACTTGCGCTTCGATCGAGGCGTGATAGCGGCACGCGTCTGCCAGTGCGTCCGTGCTCGGGAAGTGCGCGTAGGGCGGGTGGATCGTGGCGCGCCATCCAGCGGTGCCGGGTAAGCGTTCCGTCTCGTAATAGAGGACGGCCGCACCGGTCATCTCGGCTAAGCGTGAACTGAACACATTGGTCGCCGCCGGGTGCCCAAAGAACGGCACCATCATGGCGCCCTTGTTGCGATAGCTCTGGTCGGCCGCGTACCAGACGACTTCGTTGCGCCGCAGCGCCGAGATCATAGCGCGGACATCGTCGCGGCGGATGGCGCGGCGGGCGCTGCGCGCAAAACTGGCGCCGGATACCGCTGCAATCAATGCGTTCTTGGTCGGGCGGTACAGCGCATTGATCGGAAACCGGGAATTGAGGATCCGTGCGCCGATCTGCAAGGTCGTGAAATGGGCCGTTAGCAGGATGACGCCCTTGCCGGCTTGGCTGGCGGACTGCAAATGTTCCATCCCGACGACCTCAGAATGTTTGATGAGGGTCTCATCGGAGCCCCACCAGGTCAGGGCCGACTCCAGCACGCCGATTCCAAGTGCCGCGAAGTGCCGATTTAGCAATTGTTCCCGCGCGGTTTCGGTCCAGTGCGGCAGGCACAAGGCCATGTTGCGCCGCGCCACCCGCAAGTAGGGCAATGGCAGACGGCGCGCGACCGCGCCCAGCGCACGACCCGCGTGGAGCAGGGCCGGGTAGGGCAGGCTCGCGGCCAGCCGGACCATGCCGAGCCCCAGCCAGGTCAGCCAGTAGCGCGGGGCAAATAAGCGGGCGGGAAAACGTGGCATCGGCGGGTGGTGTCGCAAAAGGACAGCGCATCCTAACCCGAGGGCCTGCCGGCTTGACCATTTTTCGTGCCGTAGGCGATACTGAGCGTATGAGCACCGCGCATCAATTACCCACCCTACACACCGCCCCTCTGGCGCGTGGGTGGTGGCGTCATTCCACGGAGTGGGTGCGCCGCGTCGAGGCTTGATCGAAAGAATCTAGGTAGTACACGCGAAACCCATCTCCGACACTGCCGGGGGTGGGTTTTTTAACGCCCGCTCCCCGGCGCCCCCCCCAGACGAGGAGCCCATGCATCCCCCCTTCGATATTGCCGCTGATTTAGATACGCCGGTATCGGCTTTTCTGAAACTCCGTTCCTTCAAACCGCGTTTTCTGCTGGAAAGCGTGGAAGGGGGCGAGCGTGTTGCCCGTTACTCCTTCATTGGCTTCGGCGATGCGCTGGAGATCCGACTGGATGCGCAGGGCCTCAAGGTGCGCCCGGCCGGCGGGCGGGTCGAAGTCTCGCCCCGCCCCGAGAACGGGGCGGCGCTGCTGGACGCCTTGCGCGCCGCGTTGGCCCGCGCGCCGCGGCCTAAGCCCGACATTCCCGGGTTGCCCTTGGCGGGCGGGTTGGTCGGCGCCTCCGCTTATGATCTGGTGCGCTGGTTCGAACGGGTGCCGACCCGACTGCCGGTGGAGGCTGGTATGCCAGAGGCCTGTTATCTGGCGCCCTGCTCGTTTTTGATCTTCGATCACGTCACGCGTGGTATCGCGTTACTGCATGCCGGGTCGGAGGAAGAACGGCAGTCGCTGCGTCGCGAGATCGTGCGCGCGCTGCGTGGCGGGCTAGCCACCGGTCGTCCCCCGGCGCGTCTGGAGCCACCCAAAGCCAGTCTGTCCCGCGATGAGTACATCGAGAGAGTCCGACGCGTCCAGGAGTACATCGCCGCCGGCGATGTATATCAGCTGGTGCTCTCCGCGCAGTTTGAGGGCGCCTGTGAGATCGATCCGTTCGAGGCGTATCGCGCGCTGCGTCTCGTCAATCCGTCGCCGTACATGATTTATTGCGATTTGGGTGATCGCACTCTGGTCGGCTCTTCGCCCGAAGCGCTGGTGCGCCTGCATGGGGGCGCCGCCGAGCTGCGGCCGATTGCGGGCACGCGTCGACGGGGCGTCGACGTGGCCGAAGATCTCGCGCTTGAGCGGGAACTGCTCGCGGATGTGAAGGAGAATGCCGAACACGTGATGTTGGTTGACTTGTCTCGCAATGATCTGGGACGCGTCGCCACGGCCGGCAGCGTGCAGGTGGAGCCCTATCGCGTGATTGAGCGCTACAGCCATGTGATGCACATCGTTTCCGGGGTGCGCGGCCGCTTGGCGCCTGGACGTGACGCGTTTGACCTTTATGCCGCGACGTTCCCAGCGGGCACTCTGGTGGGCGCGCCGAAGGTGCGCGCCATGGAAATTATTGAAGAATTGGAGACGGTGCGTCGTGGCCTCTACGGTGGCACCTACGGTTATTTTGGACACGGCGGCGATATGGACCAAGCGATTACGATCCGCAGTTTGACTTTCCACGATGGCTTGTACCGCTACCAAGCTGGTGCCGGCGTAGTGGCAGATAGTGTGCCGGAGGCCGAGTACGACGAGGTCTTCGCCAAGAGTGCGGTCATGCGTCGTGCCCTGGATATGGCTAGGGAGGGGCTGTGATGACTACGCCACGGCTGCTCTTGGTCGATAATTACGACTCGTTCACCTACAACTTGGTACAAGCCTTTCTCGTGATAGGTGCCGAGGTGCAGGTCTACCGTAACGATCAAATCACCTGCGCCGAGGCGGACGCGTTAGCGCCGACGCATCTGTGCATCTCGCCGGGGCCGGGGACGCCGTACGATGCGGGCGTCTCGATGGACATGATTCGTCATTTCGCAGGCCGGTTGCCGATCTTGGGCGTGTGCTTGGGGCACCAGTCCATCACCGAAGTGTTCGGTGGCAAAGTCGTGCGCAATACGCGCGTAATGCATGGCAAGACCTCAGCGATCGAGCACGATCAACAGGGTGTGTTTGCCGGTTTGCCCTCGCCGCTCGAAGTGGGTCGCTATCATTCCTTAGTGGCGCAACCGGCCTCGATGCCACCGGAACTGATCGTGACAGCGCAGACCGCGCAAGGCGAGATCATGGGGCTGCGGCACCGCGACCTGATGATCGAAGGCGTGCAGTTCCATCCAGAGAGCGTGCTCACGCCACAAGGCCCGGCCTTGTTGGCCAACTTCCTCGGCCTACAAGGAGGTCGTCGGTCATGAGTTTTGCGTTGAAAGCGGTGCTGGAGCGCCTGGTTGACGGCGCTTCGCTCACGCAAATCGAGGCCCGTGACTTGATGGTTGCGCTGACCGATCCGGCGTTGCCACCGGCACAAGCCGGCGCACTGTTGGTGGCGTTGCGCATCAAGGGCGTGACGGCGGACGAGGTGCGCGGCTTCGCGCTCGGGATGCGGTCGCTGGCGCGTCATCCGGTATTGCCCGAGGTAGGACCGACGGTCGACATCGTCGGCACGGGTGGCGATGGCTCGCAGACCTTTAACTTGTCGACCGGTGCGTCATTGCTGGCCGTCGCTGCTGGGGCGAAGGTGGTCAAGCACGGTAACCGCTCGATCTCGAGCCGTTCTGGCAGCGCGGACCTGCTCGAGCAACTGGGGCTGCGTATCCCGCTGGACGCGGCGGCGGCGGCTGACTGCTTGACGGTTACGGGCTTTACCTTTCTGTTCGCGCCGCACTATCACCCGGCGATGCAGGCGATCGCGCCGGTGCGCGCCGCCTTAGGGATCCGTACTGTTTTTAACCTGCTGGGGCCGCTGACCAATCCGGCGGCGCCGCCGTACCACGTGATTGGCGCGTACAGCGCCGAGGCCGCTTTGCTAATGGCGCAGACCTTGGCGGGGTTGCCGATCCGTCGGGCCTTCGTGGTGCATGGCGAGCCCGGTTGGGACGAGCCCACCCCGGCCGGGTCGTTCTTGTTGCATGACGTGACCCCAGGTCAGGTGCTGACGTCGACCCGCACCGCCGCGGACTTCGGGTTGCCGACTTGTGCGCCAGCAGATTTGCGCGGTGGCGATGCGGCGTATAACGCGGCCGCGCTGCGCGCGGTGTTCGAGGGCCGCGATCGCGGCCCACACCGGGATGCGTTGGTCATGAGTGCTGCGTTGGCACTCGAAGTGATGGGGCAATGCACCGATCCGCGGGCCGGGGCCGCGCACGCGCAGGTCGCGATCGACGGCGGGGCGGCGGCGGATTTATTGCGTCGCCTCGCCGCCTTTGGAGCAAGCCAGTCGTGAGTGCAACGGGCGATTTTCTGGCTGCGATGGCCCGTTCCTCCCGGGCGCGGACCGAAGCGGCGCGCGCGCGCGAGTCTGCCTCGTTGTTGGCGGCGCGCGTCGCCAGCTTGCCGCCTGCGCCGCGGTTAGCTTTGGATGGTCGCTTTGACCTGATCGCTGAGCTCAAATTGCGCTCTCCGGCGATGGGTTTACTGTCCGCCACCGACGGCGACCTCGAAGCGCGGGTGCGCGCCTATGCCGCTACCGGCGCCGCGATCGTCTCGGTGCTGACCGAGCCGGATCGCTTTGACGGCCACCTCGGTCATCTGGCCCGCGCCGCGGCCGTGTTGGCGCCGACCGGGATCCCGGCGATGCGCAAAGATTTCTTGGTGGATCCTTATCAGTTACTGGAGGCACGGGCGGCCGGTGCGGGTGGGGTCTTGCTGATCGTGCGCTTGCTGGAGGAGGCAAGCCTCGTCCACATGGTGGGCTTGGCCGCCGAGCTGGGTCTATTTGTCTTGCTTGAGACTTTTGATGCGGCCGAAATTGCCCTGGCCGAGCGGGTCGCCCGTGGCTGGTCGGGGCGCGCGGCGGACTGTCTGATCGGCGTCAACAGTCGTGATTTGGTCACGCTACAAGTAGTGCCCGCGCGGTTGGACCTGCTGGTGGCGCAACTGCCGCGGGATTTTCCGCGGGTCGCGGAGAGTGGTCTGGTGACGGCTGCGGATGCGGCGCGGCTAGCACGTGCGGGTTATACGCTGGCACTGGTGGGTACGGCGCTGATGTCGAGTCCAGATCCTGTGGCCTTGGGGCGCGAGATGATTGCGCGCGGTCGTGCGGCCGAGTCGGCCGCATGACGCTGTGGGTAAAAATTTGTGGTTTGTCGACGACCGAGGCGGTGGATGTGGCCGTGGCTGCCGGCGCCAATGCGGTGGGCTTTGTCTTTCATCCCGCCTCGCCGCGCAACGTGACACCGGAGGTTGCGGCACGTCTCGCCGAGCGCGTGCCCGTCGGTATTGCACGGATCGCGGTCACGCGTCATCCGAGCGACGCACTCCTGAGTGCGTTGTTTGCGGCGTTCCGTCCGGATGTACTGCAGACGGATGCAATTGATCTGGAGGGCTTGGCTTTACCCGCTGGGGTTGCGATCCTGCCGGTGCTGCGCACCGGTGGCGTACTGCCTATCGAACTGCCGGCGCGCTGTTTGTACGAGAGCGCTGATAGCGGGCAAGGGGCGCAGGCAGATTGGAGCGAAGCGGCGCGTCTGGCGGCACGCACGCGCCTCATTCTTGCCGGCGGGCTGAATCCGACCTCTGTGGCTGCGGCCATCGACCGGGTGCGACCTTATGGGGTCGATGTGTCCAGTGGCGTGGAATCTGCCCCGGGCCGCAAAGACTGCGACAAAATACAGGCGTTTATTGCTGCGGCCCGGGCTGCAGCGGCGCTTCGAAACGATGGATGGGAGTGATCTGATGCAGAGGCTATTTGAAGTCGGTGAGGCCAGTGCGCTGCTATGCCGCGAGATTGCGGGGGAGTTCCCGGATGCACGCGGCCGGTTTGGGCCCTACGGTGGACGCTATGTGCCAGAGACCTTGGTGCCGGCCCTGGATCGGCTGGAGGCCGGCGTGCATCGTTGGCTGGACGACCCGGACTTCGTGACCGAATTGGGCGCGCAATTGTCCGATTGGGCGGGCCGCCCGACGGCGCTGTCCTACGCACCGACCCTGTCGGCGCGCTGGGGCGCCAAGGTGTATCTCAAGCGCGAGGATTTGGCCCACACCGGTGCGCACAAGATCAACAATGCCATTGGCCAAGCGCTGCTTGCCCAACGTCTTGGCGCCAAGCGCATCGTTGCCGAGACCGGCGCTGGGCAGCATGGCGTGGCCAGTGCCGCGGCCTGTGCGCGCCTCGGACTGCCGTGCACGGTTTATATGGGTGCGATCGACTGTGAGCGACAGGCGCCGAACGTCGGGCGCATGAAGTTGCTTGGCGCGACGGTCGTGCCGGTTACGGGCGGTGATCAAACGTTGCGCGCGGCGATTGATGAGGCACTGCGCGATTGGGTCTCCGATCCGAACGGCACGTATTATCTGCTCGGCTCGGCGGTGGGTCCCCATCCCTATCCGCTCATGGTACGTCGCCTACAGTCGGTGATTGGTCGCGAAACGCGGGCCCAGATGCTGCGGCAAACGGGCGGCCTACCGGATGCCGTCTTTGCCTGCGTTGGCGGTGGCTCCAATTCCATCGGCATGTTCCATCCGTTCATCGGTGATACACAGGTCCGTTTGATCGGGTTGGAGGCGGGCGGGCGGGGTCCTGCGCTCGGTGACAATTCAGCGACACTCACGATGGGCCGGCCTGGGGTCTTGCAAGGCTGCTACTCCATGCTGCTGCAGGATGCGGACGGGCAAATTCAAGAAACGCATTCGATCTCGGCGGGCCTCGACTACCCAGGAGTAGGCCCAGAGCACTCGCTGCTCATGAGTACCGGCCGGGTCCAATACGACTACATCACCGACGATGAGGCGCTCGAGTCCTTGGCGGAATGCTGCGCGGCGGAAGGGATTATTCCGGCGATCGAGACCGCCCATGCCTTTACGGGTGCGCGCAAGTGGGCCGCCCAGCATCCGGGCGCCACGTTGGTGATCTGTCTGTCGGGACGCGGGGACAAGGATATGCCGACATTACAGCGCACGCTGCTGCAGGGGGCACTCTGATGACGACAACGGCTGCGATGACCCGCCCGGGTCACGAAACGATTGGTGCGGCGATTCGTGCGGCCAACGCGCGCGGGGAGACCGCGATTGTCGGTTTTATGACCGCCGGCTTCCCTAACAAAGAGAAATTTCTCCAAGAACTGGTGCGCGTGGCCAACACCGCGGACGTGGTGGAAATTGGAGTGCCCTTCACCGATCCGATGGCGGACGGTATGACCATCCAGCGCGCCAGTCATCAGGCGTTGACCGGCGGGGTGTCGCTGGCTTGGATTCTGGCTTCGCTGCAAGCCTTGCCGGTTCGACCGACTGCGCCGTTGCTGCTGATGAGTTATCTGAACCCCTTGTTGGCGTACGGACTGGATCGTCTGCCCGCCGCTGCGCGGGCTGCGGGCGTTGCCGGCTTCATCGTGCCGGACCTGCCTTACGAAGAGTGCGCGGATTTACGCACGGCGCTCGAAAGCGCGGGGGTGGGCCTTGTACAGATGGTGACTCCGGTGACACCGCCGGAGCGGCTCGCGATGCTCTGTCGTGAGGCGCGCGGCTTTATTTATGCGGTCACCATGACCGGGACCACCGGCAAGACGGCCGCGGTGCCAGCAGCGGTAACGGAATATCTGCAGAAGGTGCGGGCGCTGGCGACGATTCCCGTTTGTGCGGGCTTTGGGATTCGCTCGTCCGAGCAGGTCCGGCTACTGAAGCCGGTCATCGAAGGCGTGGTGGTCGGCTCGGCCCTGGTCGAAGTGCTCGAACGGGGCGAAGACCCGGTTGCGTTCATCAACGCCCTGCGCGCCTGAGCGCGCAGGGTTGCGGGCCCTCAGCCCATCTTGGAGCGTGCCAACGCGTCCTCAGACAACAAGCCACTGTTGACGGCAAAGCGGGTGACGTCCGCCACATTATGCAGGTCGAGTTTGCGCATCAAATTGGCGCGATGCTTTTCGACGGTTTTGATGCTGCGACTGATGGTCAGGGCGATGCGCTTGTTCGATTGGCCATTGGCAATCATGATCAGAATCTCGCGCTCTCGCCCCGTCACGGTGGGTAACGGCATGGTCGAGGTGGACTCATTGCCCTGCCCGAGGTAGCTGCGGACGACACGCGCGGAAGAGCGTGCGCACAGATGAATTTGATTGGAAAGGACGGCGCGCAGGCCGTGCACGAGCTCCGAACGCGACGCATCCTTGACGATATACCCGTCGGCGCCCGCCGCCAGTGCGGCCCGGATATGCTCCTCGGTGTTGTGTACCGTGAGCACGGCAATGCGCGCACCAGGACAGGTTCGGCGTAATTCCAACAGACCTTGCACGCCGCTAGCGCCAGGCATCGATAG
>CAIVRI010000024.1 GCA_903908265.1 uncultured Pseudomonadota bacterium | reverse complement strand
TGGCGGAGAGGGTGGGATTCGAACCCACGTATACCTGTGAGGGTATAACTGGAATTCCAGTCCAGCGCCTTCGACCACTCGGCCACCTCTCCGAAGCGCGCAAGCCTAACCGCGGAACGGCGGCGAGGCAAACCTAAATTCGTTATTCGGCACCCGACGCCTCATGCGGGGCCGACTTCACCGGCGGGGTAGCTTTAGGCTTTGCACCCGAATCAAACGCCGGGGGGGCATCAAGACACCCCTCCTTCACCGTATGGGCGTGCGACTCGGCGGCGCCTTCGGGCACCTTGATGCCATTGCGCACATTAGGCGGGCTTAAGCCCTCGCCGACCCGCAGCGTCGGCACTGAGCGCGCGGCCAGATACGGTGCGTATTTTTCACACAGTTCGCTGCCTCCGTTCTTTTTCTTGTGCATGCCCGGAAAATGCATCGCAGACAGCGCTTTGCAGCCCTCCAAACCAAACGCGGTAGCGGCCAGCGCACACGTCAAAACCAGCAATTTCGGTCGAAAAAACAGCATCATGCAACCCCTGCAGCCGACATTGCGGCCAACACTGCAACCTGTGCTGCCACCGTCAATGGTGTCAGCGGTAAGCGTATACCGGTCCCGGCCAAGCCCAGACGGCAGACCGCCCACTTTGCCGGAATTGGGTTCGGTTCGATAGATAATGCGCTATGCAGCGCCCGCAGTGGCGCATCGGCGGCACGGGCCGCCTCGGCATCCCCGGCCAGCGCAGCCGCACAGACCGCGCTCATCGCCGCGGGACAGACGTTGGCGGTAACGGAAATAACGCCCCTCGCGCCTGCCAGCATCGCGTCCAAAGCGGTCGAATCATCACCCGAGAGTAGGTCGAGGTCCTCCCCACAGAGCGAGCGCAAGGCACGGACCCGATCGACACCGGCCACGGCTTCCTTGAACGCCACAATCCGCGGGTGTTTTCCCAGACGCGCGGCCGTCTCGGGTAATAAGTCGACGCCAGTGCGGCCGGGGACGTTGTAGAGGATCACGGGCACCGGCGAGTCGTCGGCAATCGCCATAAAGTGCTGGTAAAGGCCTTCCTGAGTCGGCCGATTGTAATACGGGGTGACCACCAGAACCGCGTCAGCGCCGGCGGCGGCCAGCGCGCGCGTGCGTTCGATACTGCCGGCCGTATCGTTGGTGCCACTGCCCGCAATGACCGGAATGCGCCCGGCCACCCGGGCGACGGCCCGACGCGTCAGTTCCAATGCCTCGACCAACGTGACGGTCGGCGACTCTCCCGTCGTACCGCAGACGACAATACCATCCGTGCCTTCTGCCAAGTGCCAGCCCAACAGGCGCTCCCACGCGGCGTAGTCAACCTCGCCGGTTTCGGTCATGGGGGTCACGATGGCCACGATGCTGCCGCTATACATGTGTTCTTGCTCGAAAAACGCCTACCGGGCGGGCGCGCACCGGGGGCGCTGATGGTACTGACGGGGGGGCAAGGGGCGCAAGCAAAACCCCGACCTGCGCCTCATCGCTGTAGACTAAGGGCACCTTCTAGCCCAAAAAGTTCCCGGATGAAGCAGCTTCTTGCCATCTCAGCCATCGGCAGCGATCGTACCGGAATGGTGCACGACTTGACGCGCACCATTGCCGACTGCGGCGGTAACATCATTGAGACGCGCATGTCCGCTCTCGGTTCCGAGTTTGTCATGTCCTTGCTGATCTCCGGCAACTGGCACGCGCTCGCCAAAATCGAGACCGAGGTGAAGCGCATTGGGGAGGCCGGACTGATCGCCATCCAGATTCATCGGACCGAGCCCAGGCCTGTGCGTGCAGACATGCTTCCTTATTCGGTCGATGTCGTCTGCCTAGATCAGACGGGCATTGTCGCCAGCCTGTCTGGCTTCTTCTCGGCGCGCGGCGTGGACATTGCCGAACTCGACACCCACAGCTATGCGGCTGTGCATACCGGGGCACCCATGTTTTCGCTCCGCCTAGTCGTCAATGTGCCGAGTCGAATTCATCTCGGCGTGCTGCGCGAAGAGTTCATGGATTTCTGCGACCAACTGAACTTGGACGCCATTCTCGAACCCGTCAAACACTGATTTAGAGTTTTGCCATGACTGCACCGATCCTCGGCAAGAAAGTTTCCGACATTCAAGCAGCTACGACGGCCGGCCCATGGCGCTTAAAGGGCGCGATCGGTAGCCCGCTCGTCCTGTATTTCTACCCCAAGGACGACACTTCCGGCTGCACAAAGGAAGGGGAAGCCTTTCGGGACCTGCATGCCCAATTCCAACGGGCGGGCATACTGATCCTGGGCGTTTCGCCGGACAGCCTCAGTGCGCATGAAAAATTCCGCGCCAAATATGACTTCCCGTTTCACCTGATCGCCGATACTGAGAAGTTGGTCTGCAGTCATTTCGACGTGTGGAAGGAAAAAAGCATGTATGGCCGCAAATACATGGGCGTCGAACGCAGCACCTTCCTGATCGACGCCAAGGGCGTTCTGCGTGCGGAATGGCGCAAGGTAAAGGTCCCCGGTCATGCCGAGGCGGTTCTCGAGGCAGCTCAGGCGCTGACCCCAGACGCATGAGCGAGCGAGGCCGTAGCGCGCGCGCTTCGCGCCGCGCGCACCGCACATTTGTATTGGATACGAACGTGCTCATGCACGATCCTACGGCCATTTTTCGTTTCGCCGAACACGACGTTTACATACCTATGCGGGTGCTTGAAGAACTCGACGCCGGAAAAAAAGGCGTTTCCGAAGCCGCTCGCAACGTCCGCCAGGTCAGCCGCTTTCTCGACGAGTTGATGCAGGGCGCTAGCAAGGCCCAGATCGATGCGGGCCTCCCGCTACCAAGCGTGGTCAAGAACGTAAACGGTGAGGCGAGCGCCTCCGGCCGCTTGTACTTTGAGACGCAATCATTTGATTCGACGCTGCCTGAACTACCGGGACAAGGCGCAGACAACGCCATTCTCGGTCAGGCACTGGCGCTCAAACGCGCGCTAAAAAAGACCGCTGTCACCTTGGTCTCTAAAGACATCAATCTGCGGATAAAGGCCGCCATCATCGGCGTGAACGCCGAAGATTATCGCAACGACCAAACCATAGAAGATGCAGACCTGTTGCATACCGGTTCAATCGCCCTGCCAGCGGACTTCTGGGACACGCATGGCAAAGAGATGCAGTCCTGGAAGGAACAGTCCCGCATCTTCTACCGCATTACCGCGCCGGTCGTGCGGGACTGGTATCCCAATCTCTTCGTCTACGATGATTACAGTGCCGGCCTAGAATTGATCGTACGTGAGGTCGTCGGCGATACGGCGACGCTGGAGTTAACGGTCGACTACCGTACTGGACGGCACCCCGTCTGGGGCGTGGCGGCCCGCAATCGCGAACAGAATTTCGCGCTCAACCTGCTTATGGATCCGGAAATCGACTTTGTGACGGTGCTTGGGCCTGCAGGCACCGGCAAGACCCTCATGACGCTCGCGGCAGGCTTGGCACAGACGCTCGATGCACGTCGGTTCAACGAAATCATCATGACCCGCGTCACGATCCCCCTCGGTGAAGACATTGGCTTTCTCCCGGGCACCGAGGAGGAAAAAATGGAGCCTTGGATGGGGGCCCTAATGGACAATCTGGAGGTGCTGAACCAAAGCCAAGAAGGGGGCAATTGGGCCCGCGCCGCGACTAACGATTTGCTGCGCAGTCGCATCAAGATTCGCTCGCTCAACTTCATGCGCGGCCGTACCTTCCTCAATCGCTTCGTCATTCTCGATGAAGCACAAAACTTAACACCCAAGCAAATGAAGGCACTCGTGACACGGGCGGGACCCGGCACTAAGATCATTTGCCTCGGCAATATCTCCCAGATCGACACGCCTTACCTGACAGAAACCAGTTGCGGCTTGACCTATGTGGTCAATCGCTTTCACCGCTGGCGCCATGCGGGCCATGTCACGCTGGTCCGCGGCGAACGTTCGCGTCTCGCGGACTACGCCTCCGAATCGCTCTGATCGGGAACCTTCGGGCCGCATTAATGTCTGACCTGCCGATGCACTCCCCGTCACGACTATTGCCGCAACTGTTGGTCCTGCTGTCGTTCGCGCTGGCCGTGATCGGACCGGCGACGGCGACGCCTGTGCCAGGCAATGAGCTGCCCAATATCGGCACGCCTGCGGACGTCATCATGACGCCGCGCGAGGAGTACGAAATAGGCTCGATGATTACCAAGGGACTGCGCGATAACGGTCAGATTCTCGACGACCTCGAGGTCAGCGAATACATCCAGTCCGTCGGTTCCACTCTGGCGGCACGCGCGCAGGAAGGCACCGTAAAGTTTACTTTCTTTGTTGTGAAAGACCCCGGCATCAATGCCTTTGCCCTGCCCGGCGGCTTTATTTTTGTAAACGCGGGCCTGATCCTTGCGACCGCCAGCGAAAGTGAGTTGGCCGGTGTCCTGGCGCATGAAGTTTCCCACGTCACCCAGCGCCATATGGCGCGAAAAATGCAAGCGGCAAGCCGCGCCTCGCTGGCCTCCACGGCAGCGATGCTCGCCTCTATCGTGCTCGGCGCACTCTCCCACAGCAGCGACGTCGGCATGGCCGGCGTGATGGCCAGCACCAGTGCGATGCAGCAGCAACAGTTGAATTATTCCCGCGAAAACGAATTCGAGGCCGACCGAGTCGGCATCGGCGTCTCCGCGGCGGCGGGCTACGATCCGTATGCGATGGCCACGTTCTTCGAGACGCTGAACCGACGCATGGGCGGCAGTGGTGCCAACGCCAAGATTTTGGAGTTCCTACAGACCCACCCAGTGACAACCGCCCGCGTCGCCGAAGCCAAAAACCGCGCCAGCGACTACCCATTGGTGCGGCCGGTGGATACGACGGGTTATCAGTTGGCGCGCGAACGGCTGAAGGCCCTGGCCTTGCCCACCGGCACCAACCCCCACGACGCGTACCCGGAAGTGGCCGCGCTCGGCACCGACACCATTGCCGATTTCCGCCTCTACGGCCGGTCACTGGCGCTGGTACAGGCCAACCTACCGAAAGAGGCCATCCCGAGCCTGCAGGGGCTGGTCGCTCGGCATTCCGACACCATGGAGTACCACACGGCCTTAGGACAAGCTCTGTTGGCCGCGGATGACATCGAGGCGTCAAAACAGGTGCTATCGCATGCCAAGGATCTGTTCCCCCGTAATGTACCCGTCACGGTCCGCTACGCTGAGACGCTGATGCGCGCCAATGAAGCGCGCCAGGCGCACAACCTACTGTTGGATCTTTTTAACGCCATCCCGCCGACACAGGATCAAGTGCGCTTAATCGCACTAGCCGCCAACGCCGCTGGCGAATCCGCTGAAGCGGATTACTATATGGCGGAGTATCATGTGATGAGTGGCGACCTGACCCTCGCGATCATGCAACTGCGTCAGGCGTTGGCAACGCCGCAACTGACACCTGTACAGCGGTCACGCTTCAAAGCGCGGATCGAGGAACTGAAAGAATACCTGCCGATGCGTCTGCAGGGCGCTGTCGACCGTGGCGAACCGCTACCGAGCAAAATCCCCGACGAACGGCGATGAGATTGAAACGACCCATCATGCACAATTGGAAACGCCCCCACATCGTTAGAATAGTCGCCACCCTATTGGCACTGTTCAGTGGCACACCCACATTCGCTGCGGACCCACCGAAGTCCTCCAAGGATCCATTCGAGTCCGTGAATCGGGTCACTTACAAATTCAATGACGCGTTGGATCGTAGTTTTCTGCGGCCGGTGGCGGAAGGGTATCGAGCCCATGTGCCAGAACTGATCCGCAATGGCCTGAGCAATTTCATAACGAATCTCGAATACCCAACAGTCATCGTCAATGATGCGCTACAGGGCAAACTGCGCTCGGCGGGGCAGGATTTCACCCGACTGCTAGTCAATTCCGTGGTCGGCGTGGGCGGCTTTGGTGATCCGGCCACTAAATTCGGGTTACCAATCCACAACGAAGACTTCGGACAGACGCTCGGACACTGGGGTGTTGGACCCGGGCCGTACATCATGATCCCGTTACTGGGGGCCTCCGACCTGCGCGACGCTCCCAGCTGGATCATCGACGCACACACGGCAGGGGAACACTACGCGACAGATCGACCACTACGTTATGGCTTAGGCGGCCTCAGCGTCTTCGAAATTCGAGTGCAAGCCCTCGCCGCTTCGGCTGCGATCGATGCCGCCTATGACCCTTACACGTTGGTCCGTGACGCCTATTTGGCGCGCCGAAATTATCTCGTCCACGATGGCAACGTACCCGCTGACGACGCAGGCTACGAACTGACCGACGACGGCACCATCGAATAAACTGGGGTCATCCGGCCGACGGCACGAGCAACGCAAGCACGCCGCCGACCCGAGCCAGAGACATCGCCGTCGCCGGCAAGCCACGGACGGTGGGTACCAGACCCCGCCGAGCGCCTTCTGCCAACCAAGCGAGCAAGACCGCTACACCCGCGCTATCGATGGACGCAATCGCTGCCAGATCCAGGTGCCGCGGCGCCTGACCACGAAACAAGCGCAGACCCTCGCGATAGGCCGCGCTGGCATTCGCATAAACGAGGTCGCCCGAGAGGACGAGTCCGTCGGCGTTTGCTGCAAAATGGCACTCACTCACGGCTGGCCCACACCCGACTGCGCGACTTCCTTCTCCAGTCGGGTGATCACCGCATCCAGTCCGCGTTGGCTGATCTCTGTACCCAGATCAGTGCGGTAATTCTTCACGTAGGAAATCCCCTCGATGATGACATCGAAGGCCTTCCAGCCCGCCGCGGTATGACGCAGTTTATAGTCAACAGGCACCACCACGCCGCTGGAACGGGTCACTTCGGTACGTACGGTAGCAAGATCCGGATTGGCATCCCCACGGTACGGCAAAATTTTGAATTTATCTGCCGAAAAGTCGGCCAACGCACCACCGTAGGTCTTCATCAACATTTGCACCATCGCCGCAACAAAGCGCTGGCGCTGTTCCGCTGACGCAGTGCGCCAATTTTGTGCAAGCACCAACTGCGCGGCGTATTCCGTATCGAACCTCGGCAGCAGAATGCTATCGACCAACGGGAGCGCTTTCTTCGGTTCCTTGCGGATGGCGGCACGGTTCTGATCAAGCGCCGCAAATAACTGACGCGCCGTCGCCTCCATCTCAGCCTGCGGCCCCGCCGTCGCCTCAACGGTCGCAGGCGCTGCGATGGACGCCTCGGCCACGAACAGGATCGCCGTCGCCGAAATTAACCCAAATCCTGGGGCCATTAGGCCAAGCAATGCGCCGGCTACACGATGTCTCATTCTCATTCCTTCTTGGCTCCCTGGCCGGCCTTATCAAACAAAAACTTGCTGATCAGATTCTCGAGCACGACAGCCGATTGGGTCATTTCCACCCTATCTCCGTCCTTGTAATTGGTCACCGAACCACCGGGCGTAAAGCCCACATAATTACCACCCAGCAAACCGGCGGTGTAGATCGCCACATCGCTGTCGTTGGGAATGTGGTCATAGCGCTGATTGATGGCCAAGTGAACGACTGCCTTGTAACTCGTCGAATCGTAGTCGATCGTTTCTACACGGCCGATCGTCACGCCACCGATGGACACAGGCGCACCCGCCTTGAGGCCACCGACGTTGTCGAAGTTGGCGCTGAGATGGTAGTCGTGGCGGCCAAATTCAAGTCCGTGACTGCTAATTTGTGTTGCCATAAAGAACAGAGCAGCAAAGCCCAGCAGCACAAACAAGCCGGTACCGATCTCAATCGAAGGGTTTCTCTTCATCAAAGGTCTCCGAAGATCACAGCAATACCGCCGTGAGCATGTAATCAATCGCAAGGATAGCCACCGACGAGTTCACGACCGTGCGCGTGGTGGCACGGCCTACGCCCTCTGCCGTTGGCAGGGCGTGGTAACCCTCAAAAACAGCGATCGCGCTGCAGGCAATCCCGAAGGCCAAACTTTTCACCACGCCTTCGGTAATGTCTCTTAACTCGACCGCGCCACGCATCTGCGACCAGAACTGGCCAGAATCCACACCCATCATCGCCACGCCGACCACTTGGGCGCCAAAGATGCCGATCGTTGCAAAGATTGCAGCCAGCAAAGGCATCGACACCACACCGCCTAAAAATCGCGGCACGCAGATCCGACGCACCGGATCAACCGCCATCATGTCCATGGCCGCCAATTGGTCCGTAGCCAGCATGAGTCCGATTTCAGAGGTGATCGCAGTGCCAGCACGCCCGGCAAAAAGCAGCGCGGTGATCACCGGTCCGAGTTCGCGCAGCAAGCCCAATGCCGCAGCGGTGCCCAACGACTCGGTCGACCCGAAGCGGCGCAGCAAGTCGTATCCTTGCAGGCCGAGCACCATACCGACGAACAAGCCGGAGAGCATCACAATCACCAGCGACAACGCGCCGGTCATGTGGACCTGTTCTAGCAGCAAGCGGGGACGCCGCAGCGTCGAGGGCACCCCCGCCACGAGACGCCCTAGGAAGAGCGTAAAACGCCCGAATTTGGCGAGTGTTGTCGTCACACTGGCGGCATTCATCAGTCCGTCCCCAGCATATCAGTAGCCACGTCCACCGCCGGGTAATGAAAGGGCACCGGACCTTCGGCCGAACCCGACATGAACTGGCGTACGACAGGATCCGGATCGGCGGCCAACGCGGCCGGCGTACCCGCTGCCGCGATACGGCCACCGGAGAGCAACACCAACCGATCAGCGAGGCGCTCAATCACATGCACGTCGTGAGAGACCACGATGCTTGTGATACCCAAGGCTTGATTCAGGTCGCGGATCAACTTCAGCACCATGCCGAGGGCAATCGGATCTAGACCCGCGAACGGTTCATCGTAGATCAGGATCTCCGGGTCCATCACCACCGCCCGGGCCAGCGCAACGCGGCGGGCCATGCCACCTGACAACTCGGCCGGCAAGAGGCGCGCAGCGCCACGCAGGCCGACGGACTCGAGTTTCATCAACACGATGCGCGCAACCACCGGTTCTGGCAGATCCGTGTGTTCGCGCAAGGGAAATGCGACGTTCTCGTACACATCGAGGTCCGTGAGCAGCGCTCCATTTTGAAAGAGCATGCCCATGCGGCGGCGCAGCGCATACAGGCCACGCCGATCCAACATCGCTAAGTCCTGACCGATCACAGTGACCCGGCCGGCGGTCGGCTGAATTTGGCCGGTTAGCAATTTGAGCAACGTCGTCTTGCCCGTGCCGGACGGACCCATGAGAGCGGTCACCCGACCGCGCTCGATGGCAAAGTCCAAGCCCGACAGTACCTGGCGGCCCCCGACCGTATAGCCGACGTCATCAAAACGCGCCACACAGTCCTCGCTGCGCATCAGGAGGGCCTGCGAACGCACAGGGAGGCCTGAACGAGTCGGCCACCGACTCGGCAAGGCACAGGACGCCTCGGGGCGGCGCAAACCATACTCGAACTCCTCAGGGACGGGGGCCGGCCATGGCCGCCAGAGTAGGGACCGATGTGGCGGTAGTTGGTTCCATGATAGCCGATTCGCCCCGAACACCCGACCGGTCACACGTCCAAGTAGCGCAAAGATCTTATTAGTACTAAAATGGTCCTGAATCCATCTAGGTGCCTTCTGTGCTCCGAATCAGCAAACTGACCGACTACGCCACCGTGCTGCTCGCCCACCTCGCCGAAGACGGCGCCGGGCAGCGGACGGCCGTGGAACTCGCGGAATGGTCCAAAATTGGACTGCCCACCGTGAGCAAGGTACTGAAGGAACTGCAGCGGGCCGGCCTTGTCGTCTCTACCCGCGGCGCGCGTGGCGGCTATAGCCTGGCCCGCTCGGCCGATACGATCAGCGCAGCCGACATCCTCGATGCCGTCGAGGGCCCGATCGGCCTTACCGAGTGTTCAATACATCCGGGCCAATGCGAACTCGAATCCAATTGCCGCGTCGGCCGGACCTGGCAGCGGGTCAATCTCGCCATCCACCAAGCCCTTGCCGACCTGCGTTTAACGGACTTGGCCAATGCCGAAGCAGGCGCCATTCCGGAACTGATCATCCGCATCGGGCCTCGCCTCACCATCCGGTCCCGCACGGAGTCTGCATGAGCACCCCCACCGCCCCAGACCTCGAGCAACTGGTTGCGCAAAAGTACCGCCATGGGTTCGTGACCGATATTGAGTCCGACACCCTGCCGCCGGGCCTCAACGAGGACGTGATCAGGGTCATCTCACGCAAGAAGGCCGAACCGCAGTTCTTGCTCGACTGGCGCCTGAAGGCATTCCGGCTCTGGCAAACGCTGACCGAGCCCACCTGGGCACACGTCGCACACCACCCGATCGACTATCAGTCCATCTCCTACTTCTCGGCTCCGAAATCCAAGACGGATGGGCCGAAGAGTCTTGCCGACGTGGATCCGAAACTGCTGGCCACCTACGACAAGCTTGGCGTCCCGCTGCACGAACGCGCCCGCCTCGCCGGTGTCGCCGTGGATGCGGTATTTGATAGCGTCTCGGTCGCGACGACTTTCAAGGACCGTTTGCACGCCGCCGGCGTCATCTTCTGCCCATTTTCAGATGCCGTCCGCGACCACCCTGCTCTGATCGAACAGTACCTCGGTAGCGTTGTTCCCCAGGGCGACAATTTTTATGCGGCACTGAATTCGGCCGTCTTCACTGACGGGTCTTTTGTTTACATCCCAAAGGGTGTGCGCTGCCCGATGGAACTGTCGACCTATTTCCGCATCAACGCGGCCAATACCGGTCAGTTTGAACGGACTCTGATCATCGCCGACGAAGGCAGCCACGTAAGCTATCTAGAAGGCTGCACGGCGCCGATGCGCGACGAGAACCAATTGCATGCCGCCGTCGTCGAGCTCGTCGCGTTGGAAAGCGCGAACATCAAGTACTCCACGGTACAAAACTGGTACCCGGGTGACGAAAACGGCATTGGCGGTATCTATAATTTCGTCACAAAACGCGGCGAATGCCGTGGCCGCAACTCGCGCATCTCCTGGACGCAGGTCGAAACTGGCTCGGCGATCACGTGGAAGTATCCGAGTTGCGTCCTGATTGGCGAAGGATCGGTCGGTGAGTTTTATTCCGTTGCGGTTGCCAATCACCTGCAACAAGCCGATACCGGCACTAAAATGATCCACATTGGTGCAAACACCACTAGCACCATTGTCTCCAAGGGCATCTCCGCCGGCCGCGCACAAAATACCTATCGCGGCTTGGTGAAGGTACTGCCTTCGGCGAGCGGTGCGCGCAACTACACGCAATGTGACTCGCTGCTCATGGGGCCCGATTGTGGCGCCCACACCTTCCCCTATGTCGAAGTGAAAAACCCTTCGGCTGTGGTGGAGCATGAGGCAACCACCTCCCGCATCGGCGAAGACCAGTTGTTCTATCTACTGCAGCGTGGACTCTCGCAGGAAGATGCCGTCAACATGATCGTCAATGGTTTCTGCAAGTCCGTCTTTAACGAATTGCCGATGGAATTCGCGGTCGAGGCTCAAAACCTCCTCGCGCTGAGCCTGGAAGGCTCCGTCGGCTGACCCCGAGAGAATATTCATGACCCAGATTCAGCGCGGGGACCTTGTCCTCGACATCAAAAACCTCGTTGCCAACGTCGCCGGCCGCAACATCCTGAAAGGCCTTGATCTCACGGTACGCGCCGGGGAAGTCCACGCCATCATGGGACCAAATGGCGCGGGCAAATCGACCCTCGCGCAGATTCTTGCGGGGCGCCCCGACTATGAGATCAAGAGTGGCACGGTTACCTATCTGGATGAGGACCTGCTGGCCTTAGCGCCAGAAGAACGCGCCCGCCGTGGCGTCTTTCTTGGTTTCCAGTATCCGGTCGAAATTCCCGGTGTGAACAACGTCTACCTACTCAAGGCCGCACTAAATGCGCGGCGTCGCCAGGCCGGATTGCAGGAAGTCGATGCCTTTGAGTTCATGGCAATCATTCGTGAAAAAATGAAACTCATGAAGATGGATGAAAGTTTCTTGAAGCGCGGTGTCAATGAAGGCTTCTCTGGCGGTGAGAAAAAACGCAACGAAATTCTGCAAATGACGGTGCTCGAGCCGACGCTGGCCATACTCGACGAGACCGATTCGGGGCTGGACATCGACGCGCTCAAAGTCGTCTCCACCGGCGTCAACAGCCTGCGCCAAGACGACCGCGCCATCATCCTGGTCACGCACTATCAGCGACTGCTGGACTACATCGTGCCAGATTACGTCCATGTGCTTGCCGGCGGGCGCATCGTTCGTTCTGGCGATCGGACGCTGGCACTCGAACTGGAGGAGCGTGGCTACGACTGGCTCGTCGAGGGGTCGAGCGCAGCATGAGTGCGCGTCTCTCGCCAGCCCTCACGCGAGTCCGCGCGTTGCTGGCCGACGCGTTGTCGCCGACGCGCCTCGATACGTTGGATCGGTTGATCGCACTCGGGTTACCGACACCCCGAGATGATGCGTTTCGCTATACCAATCTGCGTCTGCTTGACCGGCGTGACCTGGCGCCTGCAGCGGCCGGCAGCAACACAACTACCACGCTGCCCGCAGACTTGCCGATCGGCGCCGATCGCCTCGTGTTCCTGAATGGTCATTTCGACGTGGCGCTCTCCCGGTTGCCCGCAACGCTGCGAGTGGAAACGGCGCCGCGCACCACGTGCGATGCAGGGTCGATCTCGGCTGTGGACCGTATCCGCCTGTTGAACACCGCACTCAGTGGCACACACACCACGGTGGTGGTGCCACGCAATACCCAAGTTTCCTTGGATCTCATCGCCCTGTCGACGGCCGGTTGCGGCTATCCTTCCCTCACATTTCAGGTCGAGAGCGGCGCTCAGTTGCACGTAATCGAACAGCATACCGGCGCCGACGAGGTGGAGTCGCTGACCGCAGCCGTGATCGATTTTGAACTCCAAGACGGGGCCATCGCCGACCATACACTGCTACAGGTGGCGGGCAATCGTGCTGTGGTGATCGGCGATGTACGCGCCCACGTTGGACGCGATGCCACCTACCGCCACCGCTCAGCTGCTCTTGGGGCGCAACTGTCCCGCTTCGATGTCACCGTGCATCTCAACGCAGCGGGGGCCTCGACTGCCCTGTCTGGCCTCTTTTTGGCCGATAGCACCCGTGAGCACCATCTGCGCACGTTGATCCATCACGCCGCTCCGGATTGTCCTAGCGATCAACTCTATCGCGGCGTCGCCAGTGGCCGCGGGCGCGGCAGCTATGATGGCAAGGTCATCGTGGATGCCGGGGCCAACGGAACGAACTCGGCACAGTCGAGCAAAAACTTGCTGCTGTCCCCGGACGCGTCGATCGAGACGCGACCACAACTCGAAATCAATGCCCATGCGGTCAAATGTTCGCACGGCGCTACGACAGGCTCGCTCGATGAGAACATGCTGTTCTACTTGCTGTCCCGCGGCCTTGACCGCGATACGGCACGCGCAGTCCTGACCTATGCCTTCCTCGGTGATGTACTGAAAGGATTTACACCAGCAATACGGGCCTTCGTCGAAGCGCGCGCGCTCGGCCGTTTGCCGGCAGCCGACCGAATCCGGGAGTTCGTTGCATGAGCATCGCACCTCTCTATGACTTGACGGCGATCCGTGCCGATTTTCCGATCCTCTCGCGACCGATTCGCGGCAGACCACTCGTCTATCTGGATAATGGTGCCTCTGCTCAACGACCGCATGCGGTTATTAATGCAGAACGCCGCTATGCCGAAGAATCCCACGCCAACGTACATCGCGGCGTACATACCCTGTCGCAGCGCGCCACCGATGCATTCGAGGGTGCGCGCGAGCGGGTACGCCGATTCCTCAATGCCCGTTCGACCCGCGAGATCATCTTCACTCGCGGCACGACCGAATCGATCAATCTGGTCGCGCAGTCCTACGCCCGGCCACACCTGCAGCCAGGGGATGAGATTCTCGTCACCCGACTGGAGCACCACGCCAACATCGTGCCCTGGCAACTGGTGTGCGAGGCCACGGGGGCTCGCGTCGTCGTCGTACCCATCAATGACCGCGGTGAGGTCGATCCGGAGGACGTGCGCCGACTGCTGAGCCCCCGCACGCGTCTGCTCGGCATCGCCCACGTGTCCAACGCGCTGGGCACCATACTGCCGGTCGCTGAGATGATTGCGATCGCCCACGCGGCGGGTGTGCCGGTATTGGTGGATGGCGCCCAGGCCGTGCCGCACCTGACCATCGACGTACAAGCCCTCGACGCCGACTTTTACGCATTTTCCGGCCACAAACTGTATGGCCCAGATGGGATCGGGGTCCTCTACGGACGAGAATCGCTGCTCGCTGCCATGCCACCCTGGCAGGGCGGCGGTGACATGATTCTGCACGTCTCTTTTGAAGGCACCACCTACAACGAACTACCCTACAAATTCGAAGCGGGCACTCCCCACATGTCGGGCGCCGTCGGGCTTGCGGCAGCGATCGATTACGTCGAGGCCATCGGCCTGTCGAAGATTAGTGCTTGGGAGGCCATCCTGCTCACCCATGCCACTGAGCGACTGTCCCGCATCGAAGGTCTGCGCTTCATCGGCACAGCGCACCACAAGGCAGGACTCGTGTCCTTCGTCGTAGACGGCATACACCCACACGATCTCGGCACCATTCTCGATGAGCGAGGCGTTGCCATTCGTACCGGACACCACTGCGCGATGCCCGCCATTGCAACATTCAAGGTGCCGGCGACCGCCCGCGCCTCGTTCGGTCTTTATAATACGCTCGACGAAATTGACGCCCTCGCCGACGCCGTCGTCTACGCGCGCGACCTGTTTCGCTGAGGCTTACATGGACTTAAAGGATCTTTACCGAGACGTCATCCTCGACCACAACAAGCGGCCGAGAAACTTCGGCGTGCTCGCCGCACCGGCAATCGCTGCGCAGGGCCACAATCCGCTGTGCGGCGACCAACTGACGATTTACGTCGACCTCGATCACGGCACCATCAAAGAGGTCCGTTTCGAGGGCAGCGGTTGCGCCATCTCCGTGGCCTCCGCGTCTATGATGACGGAGGCGGTCAAAGGACTTGATGCCGCGGCCTTCGCTGCACTGCATGCGCAGATCCATGCCGTACTGACCCAGCACGACGCGGAAGTCCCCGCCACGCTGGGCAAACTAGCAGCCCTTGGCGGCGTCCGTGAATACCCCGCTCGCGTGAAATGCGCGAGTCTTTCCTGGCGTACGCTCGAAGCCGCAATTGCCGGCGCGGGCACCGCTGTCACTACCGAATAACTCTCATGCACCACCAAGATCGCGAACCGTTCGTCGTCAATGAAGATGTCAAAGCCGTGCTGGTTCCCGCCGGCATTGAAGTCAAGCTCCGGGTTGGTTCTGTGGGCTATATTACCCAGGCACTGGGCGGCAGCTTTACCGTCTATGTGGAAGGCAACTTATTCCGGATCGCCGGCGAAGACGCCAGCGCGATCGGCAAAGAACCCCCTATACGGATCGAATTGCCACCGAACGCAACCGACGCAGACGTTGAAGCGTTGGCATGGGCGCAATTAAAAACCTGTTTTGATCCCGAGATTCCGGTGAACATTGTGGACCTCGGTCTCATTTACGCTTGCGTCATCGAGCCACGAGAGGATGGTGGGCGCCTAGCCAAAGTCCAACTAACCCTGACGGCACCAGGATGTGGCATGGGTGAGGTCCTCGTTCAGGATGCCAAAGACAAGCTGCTCGCGATCCCGACCATCGCCGCTGCTGACATCGAACTGGTCTTTGATCCGCCCTGGGACCGAGAGATGATGTCGGACGAGGCGCGGCTACAAATGGGCATGATGTGAGCGAGGGTATTTGGGTTGACATCGCGCCCGCAGGTGATGTGCCGCCGGGCGAACACCGCACCTATGTGGCGAACGGATGGTACATGGTGGTCTATCATGTGCAGGGCGCTCTTTATGCATTGGAGGACCGATGCACCCATGATGACAATCCGATTGAAGAGGGCGTGGTTGAAGGCCTGGAGGTCATCTGTCCACGCCACGGTGCGCGCTTTTGCTTGAAGAGCGGTGCCGCAATGACGCCACCAGCCTACGAACCGGTGAAGACCTTTGCCGTCGCGGAATCCGGCGGGCGGCTACGCGTCTGCGTGGATTAAGGCCAGGCCATGAAGACGCTCTACGTGGCCCGGCACGCAACTGCCCAAATAGAATCCGCCACGGGCAAAGATTTTGATCGTCGGTTGGCGCAACGCGGCGAACTGGAAATTGCGGCAATTGCGGCCCGCACCCAGCAGCTCGAACGCGGTTTGGATCTGATTGTAGCCAGCCCCGCTGCCCGCACCGTTGCCACAGCCGCCGCTTACGCCCGCGTCTTTGGCCTAGGGCAAGACCGATGCATGACCAACCCGACGATTTATTCTAACGATGACGGCCATCTGCTCGAGTTGATCCAATCATTGCCTGACACCGCAGATCGTGTTCTCGTGGTCGGCCACAATCCAGTGATCAGTGCGGTCGCGCGTTGGCTTGCCAATACCGATGACTTTCCAGAGTTCGTACCCGCTGCGATTGCGGTATACGAATTAGAGATCGACACTTGGGCGCACGTCGATCCCACGCTCGTGCGTCTGGTGGCCCGGCTCGCGCCCACTGACTGAAACGCGCCTCAGCCTCCCAATGCCAGCAACGAGGCATTGCCACCCACTGCGGCGGTGTTCACCGTCGTTGTCTGCTCATTGGCAAAGCGATGCAAATAATGCGGGCCACCAGCCTTAGGACCGGTACCCGATAACCCATTGCCGCCGAAGGGTTGCACGCCGACCACGGCACCGATCATGTTGCGATTAACATAGATATTGCCGGCCCGCGACCGTGCACGGACCCTTTGAATGGTCGAGTCGATGCGCGTGTGCAAGCCCAGCGTCAGACCAAACCCGGTCGCGTTGATGTCGTCGACCAACGCATCAATGTCCCGCGCCTGCCAACGGACCACATGCAGTACGGGCCCGAAGACCTCCTCTTTCAGCTCAGCAATCGACCCAATCTCAATCGCAGCGGGGGCCACGAAGTAGCCGCTGTGCATATCGGCAGGGACTGCAACGCGGTGCGACCAACGCGCACCCTGACGCACTCGTGTGATGTGGGCTTCAATGCGCGCACGCGCCTCAGGATCAATCACCGGTCCCAGATCGGTCTGCAGCAGGGCCGGATCCCCTAGTCGCAACTGATCCATGGCCCCAGCCAACAATGTTTCGACACGATCAGCGATATCTTCCTGTACGCACAGAATACGCAGCGCCGAACAACGCTGTCCGGCGCTGCCAAAGGCCGACAGGAGCGCATCGTTCACCACCTGCTCGGGCAGTGCTGAGCTATCGACGATCATGGCATTCTGGCCGCCGGTTTCGGCGATCAGTACGGGGATGGCGCCATCCCGTGCGGCCAGTGCCCGGTTAATCGCGGTGGCTGTGTCATTTGAGCCGGTGAAGGCGACGCCGGCAATGCGCGGATCTGCGCACAGGCGCGCCCCCACCGTGGGCCCATCGCCGGGCAGGAACTGTAGCGCCGCGACTGGCACGCCGGCCTTATGCATAACTTGCGCCGCAAACGCCGCCACCAGCGGCGTCTGCTCAGCAGGTTTGGCAATCACCGTATTGCCTGCGGCCAGCGCCGCTGCGATTTGACCGGTGTAGATGGCCAGCGGGAAATTCCAAGGGCTGATACACACGAACACGCCGCGGCCACGAAGCCCTAATTCGTTGCTTTCACCCGTAGGGCCTGGCAAGGGCAGCGCGCGCCCAAAGTCGACACGCGCGCGATGCGCGTAGTAGCGCAGGAAGTCGACCGCCTCACGAATCTCGGCCACGGCATCCGGAAGCGTCTTGCCCGCTTCCCGACACAAGAGACTGACCCATCGGTCACGCTCGAGCTCGTACGCATCCGCGGCCCGCTCGAGGATTGCAGCCCGTTCGATGGCCGGGGTGCTCTCCCAGGCCGGGAAAGCAGCGAGAGCTGCACCAATCGCCGCGTCGGTGTCTATCTCCGTGGCCGCAACCACATAACCGACTGGCGCCTGATCGACGGGGCTACAGAGCAGGGCGCCACGACGCAGCAGCGTCGCCGCGTCCAGCGGCTTGCGTTGGGCAATCATCGGTTGCGCGAACGCCGGCGACGACGCGCACGCCGCCGCAGCCGTGGCTAAGGACTGCAAGGCGGCACTGTCGGCGAAATTGAATCCGCGCGAATTAGGACGTTCAGCGCCATAAAGACGGATGGGCAAGGGAATACGTGGATGCGCCACCGACGGCAAGGCCTCGACGAAAGCGATCGGGTCTGCCACCACTTCACTAGAGGGCAATCGGGCATCCACAATGCGGTTCACGAAGGAGGTGTTAGCGCCATTTTCCAGCAACCGGCGCACTAAATACGGCAGCAAATCCTCATGGGAGCCCACCGGCGCATAGACGCGACAGGACGCGCCCTCTTGCGCGGGGTCGGTGACGACGTTGTACAGTTCCTCGCCCATACCGTGTAAACGCTGGAACTCGAAGGCACGACCACGCGACCGTGCCAACTGCAGGATGCTGGCCACCGTATGCGCGTTGTGGGTCGCAAATTGCGGATACACGACATCCATCGCATCGAGCATCAGGCTCGCACAGGCCAGGTAAGACACATCGGTGCTCTGCTTGCGCGTGAAGACCGGATAGCCTTCATAGCCACGTTCCTGCGCTCTTTTAATCTCGCTGTCCCAATAAGCACCCTTGACCAAACGAATATTGAGACGGCGCCCCGCCCGCCGAGACCGCGCGATCAGCCACCGCAGCACATCCGAGGCGCGTTTCATGTAAGCCTGCACCGCCAAGCCAAAGCCCTGCCACCCCACAAGACTCGGCGCTATCAGCACCAACTCGATCAGTTCCAGTGACAGCTCCAGCCGTTCTGATTCCTCCGCATCGATCGTGAGCGCAATCCCAACGCGCGCCGCACGCTCGCATAGGGCCACTAATCGTGGCCCGAGTTCGGCGAGCACCCGGTCGCGGTTGGCATATTCATAGCGCGGATGTAACGCCGATAGTTTCACCGAAATCGAAGGGAGCCCCTCCGGTACCTGCGCACGTGCGTCCACCACGGCCCGACCGAGCCCATCGATTGCAGCAGAATAAGCCGCGTAATAGCGGTCGGCGTCAGCCGCCGAAAGCGCCGCTTCACCCAACATGTCAAAGGAGTATCGATAGCGAGGCCCTGCCCCCTCATCGGCGCGGGTCAGCGCCTCTTCGATCGTCCGTCCCATGACAAACTGGTGACCGAGAATTTTCATCGCCTGGCGCATCGCCGTACGTACGACAGGCTCGCCGACGCGTGCCACCAAATTGCGCACGAAACCAGCGGGGTCCCGGCGCGTCTCGGCGTCGGGTTGGACAATGCGCCCCGTCAGCATCAGCCCCCACGTCGAGGCGTTGACGAACAGCGACCCCTTATCGAGCAGGTGTGCAGCCCAATCACCCGCGTGGATCTTGTCGGCAATGAGCCGGTCGGCGGTCACGGCGTCCGGAATGCGCAGCAGCGCCTCGGCAAGGCACATCAGGATTACGCCCTCCTGCGAGCTCAAATCGTACTCACGCAGCAACGCATCCATCGCGCCCTTCTTGACCTGCGAGGCGCGTACCGCATCGACCAACGCGGCGGCGTGCGCCGTGATCTGCGCGCGCGCCTCGGCGCTTGCCGGTCGGGCGAGCGGCAGCAGCTCGCGCAACACCGCGTCCTCATCGGCAAGCCACAGCCGATTGATGACCGCCGCGACGGTCATGGGGACCTGACTATTTGGGCGTACGAACTGGGCCATGGCGCACCTCACATCTAGATACCGCTACGTTAGTGGTCTTTTGGCAGGTGTTTGCGCTATGTTTAGCTACTTAATCTGGTTGAATCTACTAGCCATGAAGCCCATTGCACCCCTTGATCGGACGGATCGACGCCTGTTGCGCCTGCTGCAGGCGGATGGACGCGTACCGATTGCAGAACTGGCCCGTCAGGTGCACCTCAGCGCGACGCCGTGT
>CAIVRI010000023.1 GCA_903908265.1 uncultured Pseudomonadota bacterium | reverse complement strand
TGCAGCCGTTCTCCGCCACGTACAGGATCGCGTTGACGACTTGGAGGTTGCTGAGCGAGACGTTGCCGCGCTGTACCGGCAGAAACGCCTCGATCCGACTGAACTGCTCTGCGCTGATTTCCATGTCGCATAGCATATCACCTAGTGTTAACAGGCCCTAGTCTTGCCGGCGGCCCAAGCGACTTAACAACCAAGCCGCTATGCCCGAGACGAGCCATAGCGGTGCGACCTGATAGAGGGTGTCGGATACCGAGTGGCTTGCATGATCAATGCGCAGGAAGGCAGCCACGCAGGAGGTAAGCAACACGGCGTATGCGACAAGGCGAGCAGGGCCGTTACGGAAGACACTCATAGGACTCCGGGGGAGCAGATCGTTTAGCGCTCTATTTTACCTGCGCCGCCAGCCGGCGGTGTACCCGTCGAAAGAACGTTGCGCAATACCGAACGCCTTGGTCATGACCTCGCTAGCCCCCAGTGCCGATAGCCCGTTGGGCACTGCTGCGGCGAACCGGCACGCGTGCCGGACGGCGAAGCACGTACTGTTTGGGGGCCGAAGGCTATCGATTGATGGCGCAGGACGGTCTGTTGCTGGATGAAGCGGAGCCGTTCGATGTGTTGAGGGGGCGCGGCGGCGCCATCGAGGTCGAAGCGGACTAACTTCGCGTGCGTTACCCCGACGGGCTGTACGAACGCATATTGCACAACGCGCGCGAGCTCGACGTTGCACTGCGGTGAGCAAGGGCATTTTGCAGCGTCATCGCCCTACTTGTGGAGCAAGCGGTAGGGACGGCGTCGATACGTGAGCCTATCGGGCGTTTGGGCGCGATAAGGTCGGCCACCTCAACTGCTCGACGCAGCACCACGTAACAATCTGCTCGACCGAAAATCGCTTCTTCTGCACGACAATCCACCTGCCCCTTCCACGGCCGCAGTGTGCCGAAAACTCACATTAGCAATGGCCTGATTTCCTCATAGCGGCGCAGTCGAAATGGGGGCGGCTCCAGGGCGCGACAACTAGTCTGACGCGGGGGGGTCCTGACGGAACGGACGCAGCATCTGTATGCACTGGTGGAATCAGTCGCGAAGGATGTCCCCGATGTCATCGTACTGCACGGACGGTTGAGTCCGCGTGAACGTCAGCGGCGTCTCGAAGCGCTGCAGGCCATGTCTGGGACCGCGCCGCGCGTGGTGGTGTCGACCGGCAAGCTGGTCGGGGAAGGGTTTGATCATGCGCCGCTCGACACGCTGTTCCTGGCGATGCCGGTGTCGTGGAAAGGAACATTGCAGCAATACGCCGGTCGCCTCAGCCGAGCGCACGCTTCGAAGACCCGCGTGGTAATCCATGACTATCTGGACGCGGATATTCCCGTGCTGGCGCGGATGTGGAAGCGCCGCTCGCTCGGATACCGGGCGATTGGGTTCGTTCTCAAGGAAGAAGGGGCTGGCAGTGGCCTCCTGCTGTAGGCGATTCCTCGTTGCTGCGCCGCGATAGGGGCTCGCAAACCAGAGGCTTGAAAAGTGTCAGAAAACAAAGTATATTTCTGACCCAAATGAGATGGATATGCCGCGACTGACCGCCCGAATCCTCGAACAGATGACGGCGCTGCCCGAGGGCGCTGCGGTGTCCGCGCGCGCGTTGTTGCATCTGGGCACGCGCGCGGCCGTGGATCAGTCCTTGTCCCGGCTCGTGCGGCGCGGGAAGCTACTGCGTGCCGGCCGCGGCCTCTACGTGCGTCCGGTGGCGACCCGATTCGGGACGCGACCGCCGTCCGTGCAGCACGTGGTCGATGCACTGGCGGGATCGCGGGGCGAGGTCATCGTCGCGCACGGTGCCGCGGCGGCCAATGCGCTCGGCCTTACGACACAGGTCCCTGTCAGAGCGGTGTACCTGACCTCTGGCCGCAGCCGCGACCTGCAGGTGGGGGCACAGACTGTCGAGCTCCGCCATGCGCCCGCGTGGCAGTTGTCGATGCCCGGGACAGCGGCAGGCGACGCGATTCGGGCGTTGAGCTGGCTCGGCGAAGCGCATGCCGGCGAGGCGCTACGGACGCTTCGGCAGCGGTTGCCAACGAGTACGCTTACAGAAATTGTTGGCGCGCGGGCGCGGCTACCCACCTGGTTGGCGGAACAGGTAAGTCAGGTGATCGTCAATGCCTGAGTCCTTCCTAGCTCTATCCGCGACGGATCGCCGCGATGCGCTCGGCGTGGCCGGGGAAGCCTCCGGCCGCCCGCCGCACCTGCTTGAGAAGGATGTCTGGGTCGTCTGGGCATTGGAGACGCTGTTCGCCTCGAACTACGCTGAGCATCTGGTATTCAAGGGTGGTACCTCGCTCTCCAAGGCGTATGCCGCGATCCGACGCTTCTCCGAGGACGTTGATCTGACCTACGACATTCGTGCGCTGGCGCCGGATCTCGTATCGGGGGAGGTCGAAGCGCTACCGCCGAACCGGAGTCAGGAAAAGAAGTGGTCCAGGGAGATCCGCGATCGTCTGGCGCGCTGGGTCGAGTTCGATGCACTGCCGTACGTCCAGTCCGCACTCATCAGCTCCAAGCTGGACGCGGTCGCTCGCGCCGAAGGCGACAAGCTCTGGATCGAGTATGCGTCGCTGACGGCTGGCACTGGGTACGTACGCCCGGCGGTGCTGCTCGAGTTCGGCGCCCGATCCACGGGCGAACCGTGGGTGGCCAAGCCCATCGTCTGCGACGCAGCGACCCATCTGCCGGATTTCGAATTCCCGACAACAACGGTGCGAGTCATGCGCGCCGAACGCACCTTCTGGGAGAAGGCGACCGCGATCCATGTCTACTGCAAGCAAGGCCGATTCCGTGGCGCGGAGCGGTTCGCTCGTCATTGGCATGACATCACTAGGCTTGGCGAGAGCGGCATCGCTACGCTTGCCATTGCCGATGGCGAAGTCGCGCGGGCCGTAGCCCGACACAAGTCGATCTTCTTCGCGGAACGCGATTCACGGGGTCCGATCGACTACCACGAAGCTGTCAGCGGCGCGCTGCAGCTGGTGCCGGATGGCGAAGCGCGTGCTGTGCTTGCCGAAGACTACCGATTGATGGCGCAGGACGGTCTGTTGCTGGATGAAGCGGAGCCGTTTGATGTGTTGATGGAACACTGCGGGTCCATCGAGGTCGAAGCGAATCGAGCGCTATCGTCGCAACGCCCAATGAAATGAAGTTCGGAAGCGTCATCAGGGAATACTTCCACAGTCTCCCTGGTCCGGGCGCGACCGGCCGCTTCTGATCACTGCCGATGGGTCGTGGATGCGTGTGATGCCGGCCCGTTGGACTTGATACGGTAGGCCTATCGACCCCTGGTGGTTCGATCAGGATCAGTTATCGGCCGCAAACCAAGCGTCTTGATATATCATGATCCATCATGATACCGTACGGAAAATGTGCTGGAGCGCATCCTATGGCTGATGTCCGCGAGAAATTCGCCACGCAAGTGGACCCTGACGTATTGGCAGACATCCGCAAGCTGGCCCAGCAGGAAGGGCGGCAGTTGCAAACGCTCGTCGAGGAGGCGTTGGCAGATCTGCTAGAGAAGCGCAGGAACTTGCGCCCGCGGCCGAACGTAATGGCTGCGTACCAGGCTAGTCATGAGCGGTATGGGTCGCTCTACAAGAAGCTGGCGAAGTGACCGACTACCTGACTGGTACGGAAGTGCTGGCGATTCATGCGGATCAGATCGAGAGGTACGGAGGAGCGAGCGGCCTGCGAGATCCCGGACAGCTCGAGGCGGCCCTGTTCCGCCCGCAGACGGGCTACTACGCCGATTTGATCGAGGAAGCGGCCGCACTTTGGGAGAGCCTCTCGCAGAACCACCCGTTCGTGGATGGCAACAAGCGCGTCGGCTTCGCCGCGACTTACACCTTTCTCGCTATCAACGGCTGGCAAGTGTTGTCTGATCCGGACGCGACCTATCGTTTCATGATCGACCTTTACGAGCGACAGAGCTTCAATTTCGAGGCCCTCGTTGCCTGGTTGCGCCTGAACACGCAGCGCGCTGCATAGCTCTTTTGACGTACACAGGCCCCGTCTCGAAACGGCTCCGCATATTCAGCATTCGCGACGCGTTCCGCGCTGCAACATACCCAACTCGCGAAACGGTTCAGTTATCGCGCATATCGACTCGGGGAAGCTCTGCCGACCGTGGACCGCCGGCGAGCTGAGGGAGCGTGCCCAGATCGGCAGTCGCAAGCGGGGCGGAGGCGGCTCGAACCCGACCCGCGCCGATTCTGACGCTCCAGCTAAATGTACGGCTTAATACCGTACAGAGACGAAGTTGGAGCCGAGCTATGACCGCCACCGCACGCCTTGATCTTCGCCTGTCGGCGCGAGACCGGGAGCGGCTTGACCGCGCGGCCGCCCTGGCCGGTCTGCCGCTCGCCACCTTCGTACGCACCGCGGTACTGCGGGAGGCCGATCGTACGGTGGCCGCGGAGTCGGCAGTGACGCTCTCGCCGGAAGAATCGCGACGCTTCCTAGCGGCACTCGCGAAGCCCTTCGCACCGAACGTCGCGCTACGACGCGCGCTAGAGAAAGGCGACGCACTGGGCGTCTGACGTGGCGCTCTCGGTCGAAGAACTCGACACCCGGCGCCACGACCGCGTCGGTTTCGATTGCGGGGTGGAAGTACTCAACCGGTATCTGAAGAACCTTGCAGCACAGCATCGCGCCAAGGGCATCGCGACCACGTTCGTGTTGGTCGATCCTGCGCAACCCGATCGGATTCTCGGCCACTACACGTTGAGTGCGGCGACTGTCTCGTTCGATACGCTCACGCAAGCCGATCGTAAAGGATTGCCGGCCTATCCTATCCCGGCGGTGCGCATCGGACGCCTAGCAGGCAATGCTTCTGCGCGCCGGCAAGGGATCGGCGAGTTGCTTCTGCAGAATGCCATCAAGCGAATCCTGCAGGCCCGGGGCACCCTTGGCGTTTTCGCTGTCGTTGTCGAGGCCAAGGATGCCGTCGCGGAGGCGTTCTATCGAAAATACGGCTTTCGTCTGTGCGATGCAGATACCCGACAATTCTATCTGCCACTTGGCGCAGGTTAAATCTCGGCATTACTGCCGACATGGTGAAATAGCCTCCGTACACCGGATGCGCATCGGCCCGGTACGGCAGTTATCGAACGGGCACAGCGCAATGGCGGGGACCGAATCGGCAGCGTCCTGAAACTGCATCGAGGCGTCTTTAGATTCTTGGCGCAACTGCTGCGTGCTCGCGGCTGCGAACCTCGCGCGCAGTGATTCGTGTCTGCAAGAGGCCCTTGCGGGAGAAGACGACGACGGCTTCATCCATGGTCGAAATGAACTCTGGCGGCCATCGCGTCAGGGCCCAGGCAAGTCAGCGGCCCGAACTAC
>CAIVRI010000022.1 GCA_903908265.1 uncultured Pseudomonadota bacterium | reverse complement strand
TATAGCCGCCGCGTAGGCGCGGCCAGTCCTGGTCCAGTATCGAGTACCAGGCCGTGTCGCGGCTGCGACCTTTATAGACGACGGCCTGGCGAAAAGTGCCTTCAAACTGAAATCCAAATCGCTCGGCGGCCCGTCTGGAGGGCGCGTTAAGCGCATCGCATTTCCACTCGAAGCGGCGGTAACCGAGTTCGTCAAAGACGTGCGTCATTAACAGCCACATCATTTCGGTCGCAGCGCGGGTGCGCTGTAGTAGCGGCGACATCGTGATGTGACCGACCTCGATGACGCCGTGCGTGCGATCGATGCGCATTAGCGCCGCGTGCCCGACGGCGCGCTCGGTCAGGGTGTCGATCACGGCGTAATGCTGGGCATCGGTGGCGGCGTTGAGCCGTTCGGCTTTCGCTTGCATGGCTAGGAGGGAGTCTGGACGTTCGTCAAATAGATAGGTGAATGCGCGCTCGTCCGGCGCTAGAGCGAATGCTTCAAAAAGCGCTTGCGCGTGTTGGGTGCCGAGCGGATCAAGGCGCGTGTAGCGCCCGCACATTGGGGCTCGTGAAGGTATTTCGCGGGCCTGGAAGCTGGGTACCGCAGGCCCAATCGGTTGTCCGAATGCGTTGCTGCGTGTACCCGTCTTGATCACGTCGCGTTGCCACCCGCGTGTGCGGCGTCGCGCTCCTCGCGGAATGAGTCGAAGGCCAACATAAACGCGGCAGCCATGTTGGCCACAAGGTCGTCGGCTTCTTCTTCATCTAGAGGGGCCGTCGGCCAGTCCGGGTCTGTGGCCCCGGCAACGAGCGGGATCGATTGCAGCAACGCATCCTCGCCTTCGCGCTCGGCATCGGCTTCCTCGGCGTTGAACAGTTCATCCCAGCGTTCTGGTGCGAAGTCCATGCCCATTAGAAAGCCAATCGCCCATTCACGGCCGAGTACACCGTCGTCGGCGCCTTCAAAAATCACTGGCGATGGACCGTCTTCGGAGTCGACTGCGGTGGCAATGGCATGCCATTGCTGGGCGAGAAGCTCAATGGCTTCGTCGCGCTCCGTCACCTCGTCGAGTACGTCGGACTCGCCGATGCCACCGCCGAAAACCACCGGGAGGTAGTCGCTGGGTGGGACCACGATTGGGCTGGCAATCAAGGCGCTAAAAAAGCCATCGAGGGCCTCGAGCGAGAGGGAATCCTGTTCCGAGTACTGGTCCAGAATCGCCGAGAGGCGGTCGAGCTTTTCCTGCGGGAGGCCAGTCGTTACGGTGTCATTCATCGGATTCTGCCGGTTGGGTGGTACGGGTGGCACTGTACCGGTCCTGCGTGTCGGCTGAAAGCACGATTGCGGTTTTCCGTGGTGATTTGTAGGCGGACTTGTTATTTGACGGCCCCGGAGTCCGTCGGCGGCTTAAATCTTGCCGCGCCGCTGCTGGTCCTTTTCGATTGTCCGAAATAGGGCTTCGAAGTTGCCCTCGCCGAAGCTCAGGTTGTTGGCGCGTTGGATGAGTTCAATAAAGATTGGCCCGATCAGATTCTTCGTAAAAATCTGCAGCAAATAGCCATCGTCGTCGCCGTCTACCAACACCTGGTGTGCTTGGATCCGTGCAGGGTCCTCGCGGACGCCTTTTATGCGCTGAAATACGTTCTCATAGTAAGCCGGGTCGATTTCGAGCGTGGTGATTGCCGATCCGTGCAAGGCATCGAGTGAGGCGAGAATGTCATGCGTGAGGAATGCCAGATGCTGTACGCCGGGCCCGCTGTAGTCGCGTAGATATTCGGCAATTTGGTCGCTCTCGGACTTTGGTTGGTTGATGGGAATGCAGAACGAGCCATCGGGCGAGCGCAGCGCATAAGATGTCAAACCGGTCTTCGCTCCGCGGATGTCGAAATAGCGGACTGAGGTGAAGCCGAAGATTTCAGTGTAAAAAGCGACCCACAAGGCCATTTGCCCTGCAGCAACGTTGTTGGTCAGGTGATCAATGGCAAGAAAACCCTTTTGGCTCCGTAGCTCCGGGTTGTCCAGTGCGACGAAATCGCGTTCCCAAATGGTGCCTTTCGCGCCAAAGCGGTCAATGAGGTAAATAACGCTCTCCCCGATCCCGTAGAGCGCCGGGTAAGGCAATTGGGTGGTACCGGCGGCGACGGCGCGCGCACCACGGCGCACCGCCTCGGCGTGGGCGTAGGGTGCGTCATCCACCCGCCAACCCATAGAGCAAATGGACGGCCCGTGGGTTTTGGCAAAGTCAGCGGAAAACCCCTGCTGCTCGGCGTTGAGCAGAAAGTGAATGTCGTTTTGGTTGTAGTACGTGAGGTCCCGGCCCGGGTAGTGGCGCAATTTAGAGAAGCCAAACGCTAGGAACAGTTGGTCGAGCTGGTCGATCGTCGGTCCACAGAATTCAATGAATTCAATACCGCGCATGCCCAAAGGATTGGTCGGATTCACGATTCACTACCCCCCCCATTCATTCAGCGAATCCCTGGGTGTACGAATTCCGCGACCCGGGTCTGAAAGTCAGCCTAGCGAGGAAATCTAAATCAAGGATATTGAATATATTAATCCATAAAAATCTAAATATTAGTCTTTGAAAAATACGGTGGGAGCACGGGAGGCCGGCAACCGCGAACTCGACTCTGCGGAAGGCGGAACCAAAGAGCGCCTTAATAACTGTTTTTAAACAGTTACTTGAGATTCACATGTGTAAAGTATATGCTTTGGCATATGCCGCCTAAAGTGATCGATAAGCCCCTTGCTGGGGTACGATACGTCCGCTTATTTCGCAATGGCCGCAATCAGGCCCTGCGCATCCCGCGGGAGTTTGAGTTTGATACCGACGAGGCGGTTCTGCGGCGCGAGGGGGATTCGCTCTTAGTCACGCCGGTTCGTCCAAAGTCCTTGCTCGCCGCTCTCTCGCGGCTGGAGCGTTTGGAAGAATCCTTCGTGCTGGTGGAAGACCCCCGCCCCGAATCCGTGGAAACCTAAGGATGGCGTACCTACTCGACACCGGCATTTTGACTGCCCTAATCAAGGATCCGGCGGGTCCGTTGGTCCACCGCATCGCCTCCGTGGGCGAGCGGCAGGTTGCGACGAGCGCCATCATCGCCGGCGAACTGCGGTATGCGATCGAGGGGCGCGGCTCGTCACGGCTGCGATTGGGTGTCGAGACGGTACTGGATGGACTCGAGATCCTACCGCTCGATGCAGGGGCCGATAGCCATTATGCGGAAATTCGGCGGGAGCTCGAACGGGTACGAGTCCCACTGGGCGCCAACGACCTTTGGATCGCAGCGCATGCGCGCTTTGGCGGGCACGTGCTGGTAACCACCGCCGATCGTGAATTCAGACGCATTCGCGGTTTGCTGGTGGAGAACTGGCTAACGGATTCGACAGCGTCGCTGTTGGTCGGGGCCGAACCGGCTCGCAAAGGCGCTCTGTTGGGGAGTGCCGCGCCTTAACTTATGCCGTCGTCGGCGTAGGTTAGGGCCACTGCAGGTGCGGCGTGATGCGCTGACTGCGTTGCGAAGCGCTCAGTGGCCGGCAACGTCGGCTGCCTGTTTAGCCTGGCTCCAATGGTTCAACTTCTCCCGAGCACCGTTCAGGGTCGGGTTCATCGCTTCTTCATAGTTGGGTCCCTTGGCGGTCAGTTCGATGACGTAGCCATTGGGGTCGCGAAAATAGACCGAGTGGATGAAATGGTGATTCGTAATTCCCCGTGTGGGGACGTTCTGCGCTCTGCCTTTTTCCAACATCGCCAGGAGCGTCGGTTCGTCTACTGCTAGTGCAATGTGGAGGTCAAAGTCATGCTGGGCCTTGAACTCAAACGGCATGTCCGGCGCTTCAAAAAACGCGAGGAAGGAGCCGTCGCCCAAGGCGTAGAACGTGTGCAAGGTTTGGGTTTTACGACCGCTCTTGGTCTCATTGATCTCTAGCGCTTTGCTCAGCGGCAGACCAAGAAAATCCTCGTAGAAACGACGCGTTTCTTCAGAATCCCGGCACCGGTACGCGTTGTGATGCAAGCCTTGAATCATGATCGGGCGCTCTCTCTGAAACGTTGACTCAGATCGCGACGAAGGTTTGTTCATTGAGTGAGGCGGCGAATCCTTCAGCCGCTGCATTGACAGGCCCCCACGACGGCAGGCTGCGCATGGTGTGCATCCAACGCGAGATATTCGGATAGGCGGCATATTGGCAGCGAATGAGGTCGCCGAGTGCCAAAATCTCAGCGCCCTGATAGTCAGCCAGCGTGATGGTGTCGCCGCATAGGTACGTTTTGTGCGGACCGATCAGGCCTTCGTCGAGAATCTGCAACCAATTCTGAGTCTTCTGCTTGCCCCATTCAATGGTGCCAGTCTGGGTCGCGTCATTGCCTCGTTTGTGATGTGGGAAGAGTTGCGGGTAGATAAGGCTATAGCCGTAGTCTTTGTAAAAATTGGCGTTGAACCAGTCCATCATCTCGTTGACCCGGGCCCGCGCTTGCAGATCCTTCGGATAGGCAGGCGATCCAGTTTTCTCAGCAATATATTTGACGATCGCCGAGGACTCTGTGAGCCAAAAATCACCGTCCTCGAGCACCGGGACGAGCCGATTGGGGTTCATCTTGGCGAAGTCGGGATGCTGATGCGCGCCTGTAAATAAGTCTACCAACTGGTACTCGAGACTAATGCCTTGATCCCGCGCGAATAACTCAACAATTCGGCTAGTCGTCGATGCGGGGTGGTAGTGGAGCTTCATGTTGCGTTCCCTTTTTGTGCAGGCGCTTTCGGAAAGATGACACGGGAGGTGAGTTCATTGGCCGAACTGACCTCACTGGGCGATCTATGTTATGCGATCAGGGGAGGTTTCGGCCGTAAATGCCATTAATTATGATCCGCCAAGAAAAGGCGCGGCAGCCCCGGTAGGTTGACCGAGGAACCTGCGTCGCAGGTAGATCCGGGTTCGGCTAGGCTCAGCGCGCGGGAAGAACACGCCCCCGGCACTCGCCAAATCCGATCTGCCGAAATCCCTCGCGTCTGCAGGCGCCACGGAAGATTACCTCGTCGCCGTCCTCAAGGAAGGTGCGGGTCTCGCCGTTGGAGAGTGTAATTGGGGCTTTACCACCCTCACTGAGTTCGAGGAGTGAGCCCGCTTC
>CAIVRI010000021.1 GCA_903908265.1 uncultured Pseudomonadota bacterium | reverse complement strand
CGTGGACCTGCTGACGCTGGTCGTCCTGTGTGTCATTGGTGGCGCCATCGTCCATCGCGACCGGAAACTGGGTTACCAAGCCCAGTATCGGGAATCGCGACACCTGAGCCGGTTGCAGGACGAGCTCCACGTCGCCGCGAAGCTGCAGCAAGCGCTGCTACCAAGTCCGTGGCCTGCAACGGCGGCCTTTGCGGTGCATGGGATGATGCGGCCGGCGCAGGATATCGGCGGTGACTTCTATGATCACTTCCACTTCCTGGATGGTGGCGTGTGCCTGGTCGTGGCGGATGTCTGTGGTAAAGGCGTTCCCGCCGGACTGTTCGGCATGTCTGCCAAGAGTGTCCTGCATACCGCAGCGCTGCAGCTACCCCGGGGCCACACCGGCAGCGACGCCGGCGCGCTGGTCGCAGACGCCAACAACCTGCTGCATGAAGGCAATACGGAGATGCTGTTCGTGACCGCCGTGTATGCCCACTACCAGCCCGCAACGGGTGCGCTGTCGTTCGTCAACGCCGGTCACGTGCAGCCGTTGCTCATCCCCCGCCGCGGTCCGCCGCGCTGGCTGGACGCTCCCAAGGGCCGTGCGCTAGGCGCACGCGGGCAACAGCGCTATGCGGCGGCGGACGTAGAACTGCAGGCCGGTGACACGGTCCTGCTCATCACCGATGGCATCACCGAAGCGCACGATGCGGACTTGCAGGAGTTTGGCCTCGCGCGCGTGAAAGCGACCTTTGAGGGTGTGGTTTGCGGCGGACCACAGGCGTGTGTCAACCGTTTGCTGACGGCAGTGGATGCTTTTACACACGGCCTGGCGCAAGCCGATGACATCACCTGCATTGCGCTGTGCCACCGGCCGGAGGCCGCGCAGGAATGCCCTGCATAAAGCCGTGACAAGCGTGCTTGCCGGGGCGTGCTACCAAGATGGAACGCCGCACCGCAGTCTGGCCTGCAGATGAGAAAATATTCTGAGCGGTAGAGCCCCGGCCATCAAAGCCATCGGAACGTCGGCCGCGAAGGAGCGCAGCCTCAATTCTTTCGGTGCCAGGTTTCCGTTGCGGCGAACGCCGCTACGGTCGTCTCGATGTCGAGGCGCGCCAATTGCAGCGTTATGGCACGCTCGCGCCATGAGCGGGTGATTTTAACTACTTCCTCGACGATCTGGGCGGCGCGATCTTTGGATCCGACGTACCACTCGCCAGAGTCAATGACAGTCACAACGCTGGGCCGATTGTCCGTCTCATCAATATTGAGCACGTGGTCGCCCTTGGCGATGTTGGGATTGACATCGAACGCAAGCGCCAGGTGCCATCCTGTGTCCGTCAGAATGAACCCGTGGTTTTGCAAGTGGTCGTCACGATTACCCACCGCGACGTTGAACGCCACGCGCCGGAACAGCTGCTCGAGTTCGGTCGCGATGTGGCCCTTAGCACCCCGATGGTGCAGGAATTCGGCAAACTCCAAGTAGCTCGCACCGCAACGAAAAACCCCGGCCCGGGGCCGGGGTCTGCAGCGAGGGTCGGCGAATCGGCCTTAGCGGCGCAGTGCTACAAACGACCACTATTAGCTGTTGGGAGTGCGCCGCGAACGACGGCTGCGTATCGCGGCTGCGGTTATCCTGCCGACCCACGACCGTTCTGCCGGCGCCAGAATCGTCGCCGCTGGTGGGTTACCTAAGTAAGTGTGGCGCCCCGAACAGGAGTCGAACCTGTGACCTCGCCCTTAGGAGGGGCGCGCTCTATCCATCTGAGCTACCGGGGCAAATAATAAAAAGTTATAAAACAATACTTTACGATCGACTAAAACAATTCAGCTCGTTAGTGTAAACAAAAAGTAAAAAAGTTTTCCCATGCGCGCTCGCCCCTCCTACGGGCGAGGCTCAACGCGTGCAACCTGCGTCGCGCCGATTGTACCGAACCGACCGCCGACACAGCGCAGCGGACGGCACTAGCGTGGCGTCGAAAACCGTTGCCGTGCCCCCTGTTGGGCGGCGAACGCCTAGCCGCGCTGGGCCTTCAGCGACCACCCAGTTCGCGTCGTCTGTGGACTGAAAGCTTCTGCACAGCCGTTGCGTCTGGGCTAGAAGCAAATAGCGCTCCGCTCTTCCAACCCGTGCTGGCGATCGCTCCGCGATGCGCGGCATCGCGATAGCACGTACGCGGTGCAGCACGCAGGGCTTAGTGACCCGCGTGGCCGCGGGGTGGGTGACGCTCTGGGCGACGGCGGTCCTTGTCGATGTACCGACCATCCACCTTATTCGGGTATTCTAATCCGCTCTCGCCGTGACGGCGGGTGGTCTATGCATGATCGGTTCGCTCGAAATGGCTCAAAACCTCTTTATCCGGAGAAGCTCCATGAGCCAGGAAGTCGCCCCCGCCCCCGCCTCGGTCCAGTTGATCCCCGGGAACACCCTGATTACCAAGACGCCTGAGGAAGGCCGTCACCTCGCGATCAAGATGGCACGCCTCATCATGAAGATCACGCAACCCGACGCGTCGGTTCGCGAGCGACTGCGGCCCCTGTACGCCGAGGACGCGGGCATGCTGATTGCGCTCGGCCAGACGGTCGCGATCGAGTTCGCTACGATTGCCGCCGCGAACAACTACTGGAAATGAGTATGGGGGCGGCCCGCTGAGGGGTTTGGGTGCGGCGTGCAGGTCAACCAGCGAGGGCTGCTTGCAAGCTCGATAAATGCAGGGAAGTGTAGACCCAAACAAAACGCCCACAACGCGCGAACCGTGTGGGCGCAATTTTTGTTATTAGCAGAACGCTACCTCTTCGATATATACCGCGCCAAGGGGTTTTCGTACGATTTATAAATCGGCCAAATTCTCTGAACTTCTAGCTCAGGCTTTACCCACTATGGCCTTGATGTCCCTCATCAAAAGGAACAGGTGAAACGGATCCGATGGGCTGGGTTCAAACTCCCAATTGAGATACCACTGCCTGGCAGGCTCGTCCTTGGCATGCACAAGCAGTGCACGAATTCCTGCAATGTCCGCCGCCTGTGCCGTGCGCAGCAGCGCATCTTTGAGCAATGCTTTGCCCAATCCTGCGCCCTGGTGCTGAAGGTCCACGGCAAGCCGGGCCAGCATCATCACCGGCACGAGATGTTGTGGAATGCCTTTGGTCACACGCGGTGCCGCATTGGAGGGATCAACGCTGCCAACCGCCAGGCTGTAGAAGCCAACGACCGAGCCCGAATGGCAACTCACATACGTCTGCGCACTGTTAGATTTTTGTTTGACGAGTGCAAAGCGCTGCAAAAACTGGTTCGGTGCGCTCTGACCACAATCAAAGGACTCAACGGCGTCCGAACCGGCCAGTTTGCGAACTGGCGCATAAGCCTGCGCACTCAACCAAGGAGCCCCGGCTCAGACAAAAGCTTCTTGAGCTTGGGCTTGGCGCTCACGGGCTGGTCCAATGCAGCCTGAAACGCCAGCCACTTCTCATCGCTCAGTGCAAACCGGGTACGGTCAGCCAAGGTCTGGTTGGCCGCGGTGATGCCCGCGTCCAGCAGAAACTCGCTCACATTTTTGTGCGCCACGCGCGCCGCTTCCTGAAGCAATTGCTTCACAGGCGTACTGGCTCGCACATCGATGCGCTCCGATTTGGAATGCATGACTGCCCCAAATATGCCCCAAAATCCCCCGGATGCCAGCCCCAGTCTGCAGACGCAGGTGGACAAGACGCAGAGCCCTTCTGGAGCAAAAGTGTCTATTTCAAAGGGATTTTATTGCGTTCTGTGGACGTCCATGGAAGTACCTGGACGTCAGCGGGAGGGAAGAAATGGTGGAGCGGAAGGGGATCGAACCCTCGACCTTCGCGATGCGAACGCGACGCTCTCCCATCTGAGCTACCGCCCCAAACACGCCGCGGATTCTAGCACCGGTAGCGCCGGTTGCAACCGCAAGGCCCGGTTTTGTCAGTTATTCTTCCCGGCACCGCCGTGTTGGTGATCCCGCGATGGGCGTTGCGAACACCGGGCCGCGCTAGTGGCCTAAACCTACGTGTACAAGGACCGGCAAGCCCGCACGGGTGTGCGCTCGGTGCCGTGCACCGGCCCGTCTAGCGTATTCTCACCGGATGAAACGAACGTGGACCCCCTGCCGGGGCGCTCGTGCGGGACTGCCGTTTGGGGTCATCGTGCTCGCCGCTGGCGCCTCGCGCCGCCTCGGTCGGCCCAAAGCCCTACTTGCGCGCGCGGGTGCCGCATTGGTTCGGCACCAAGTAGTGCGCGCGCGCGCCGCCGGCGCGGTATGGATAGGCGTTGCACTGGGTTACGCGAGTCCGCGGATCGCACTGGCCTTAAAAGGCCTCCCCGTCCAGCGGATCCACGCCCATCGCTGGCGCTACGGCATGGGCGACTCCTTGGCGGCCGCCGCGCGAGCCGCACCGGCGGGACTACGCCTCGTGGTGGTCGCCACCGATCAGTGGCGCTTGCAAGCGCGCGATCTGCGCAACTTGGGCCACACCGGAGCCCGCCGCATCAGAGCCGCTGCCTATGGCGGGGTTCTTGGAATACCGGCAACCTTCCCTGCCCACGCGCGTGCCGCCCTGACCCGTCTACGCGGTGACCGTGGCGCACGCCGATTGCTGCGCGGCGCTGAAGCCGAGCCCATGCAACGGGCTGCCTTTGATCTCGATACGATCGTGGATCGCGCGCAATTGGACCGCGACTGGCCCCGCTACCGACGAACCCCGCGATGAGCCCCCCGCGCCGACGCTGCCCGTGGTGCGTACTGCACTGCCTCGTTGCACTCGCGCTGGCACCAGGCGCGCAGGCGGATGCGGATCGTTGGTACCAAATTGCGCTGGATGGGCAACCCGCCGGCACCGCACAGGAGTCCACGCGCCGCGATGCCGAGGGTACGCACTCCCATTCGACGCTGCAGTGGGTACTGCAGCGCGCCGGGCAACGACTCGAGATGGATTTGCGGGTCGACGTTTTAGAAGACGCGCAGGGCCTGCGGCAGCAAACCGTCGACGGCAGCTTAGCGGGGGATCACTACCGCGTAGAGGCCATCGTCGAAGGACAGGATGTGCACCTCCAGGTCTCGACCGCTGGCCGCCGTTATCCGCGCGAAGCGCACAGCGACGGGCCGCTCTGGGGACCGGAGATGGTGCGCCAACAGACGCTGCAAGCCCTGCAACACGACGGCGATCTGTTGCGCTTCCATGCGCTGTCAGAAGACACGGGTGCTGTGGTTGTAATGGAGCGACGTCTGCTGGGTGCGCGCACGCTCGATGCCCCCTTTCGGGTCAGCGAGCAGACCAGCACCGATCCCCACCCGGTCGAATCCGTGCTCGATAGCGCAGGCTATCTGCTCGAGAGTCACGAATCGTCACCCCTGGGCTCCATGGACACGCGCCGCACGCAAGGGCCGCCCACCACAGCCGCCTTAGTGGGCGCCCCGATTGGGCTGGCGGCGCAGATCCCCGTCGATGCCACACTACCGATGCCGCGTGCGGTGCAGGTCTTGGAACTCATGCTGTCGCCGCGCGGCGCCGCGCTGGACCCGGCAGATTTTACCGGGCCCGGCCAGCACGCCAGCGCCCGCGCCGATGGCCGCGTTGGCTTGCAGATCGAACGGGTGGGTGCCGACGAAGCCTCACACGCGGCCCCAACACCCGCGGAGCGCGAGGCCAACGCGCTCTACAACAGCGATGCGCCGGAAATCGATGCACTGGTGCAACAGCTCACCACCGGTCTGACGGACGACGACGTGCGCATTGACACGCTGGTCGGCTGGGTCACCCAGCATTTGCATTTCGATCCGGGCTTTGCGATCGCAAGTGCTTTGGATGTGCTGCATCACCGACGCGGCACGTGCGTGGCGTATGCAACCCTCGCCGCCACCCTGCTCCGGTCTGCCGGCTACCCGGCGCGCGTGGTCTACGGCTACGCCTACGCCGAGGGCGCCTTTGTCGGCCATGCCTGGACGGAAGTGTGGCGTACGGGCCAATGGCGGGCGGTAGATGCCGCGCTGGTGGGTGTCGGTACCGCGGACGCCGCTCGGATTGCCTTGGGCCGCAGTGACGGGCACTGGGGGCCTCTTTCCGGACTAGACCAGCTGGCGCAGTCCTTCGGCCGCTTCGACGTCGCTATCGGCGCTTATGTCGTCAACGGCGTACGGACGGACCTGTCCGCGCAAACCCATTGACTTTATAAATTTCACATACTACCTTATCTCAACAAGGTAGCATTATGAACGACGAATCGAAACTTGCCCCGTTACGTAAAGGCCTGCTCGAATTTGTGCTCTTGAAATTGCTCGCCGGCCCGGCGCTGTATGTGGCCGACCTGCTCAAGACGCTCGCGAGCACCGATTTTGCGGCGCCTGAAGGTACGCTCTACCCGCTGCTCAGCCGCCTGCGCCGCGAAGGGCTCGTCCAATACGAGTGGCGCGAGTCCGACCTTGGGCCACCGCGTAAGTACTACCGGCTCACAGACGCCGGTCATCAGCAACTGGCCGAACTGCAAAGTTATTGGGACCGGTTAAACCTCACCCTACACGCTTTGGGAGCTGCGCCATGCGCCGAGTGATCACTGTCAGCCTGCATGGCAACGCCTACGCTTTGGAAGAGGACGCCGCCGAGGCTCTCTGGGCGTATCTGGAGGCGGCGCGCCAGACCTTGGCAAGCAACGCCGACCAGGCCGAGATTCTGGCGGACCTCGAGCAGGCGATTGCTGAAAAAAGCCAACGCTTCTTGGGGCCCCATAAAACGGTCTTGCGTCGCGCCGAGATGGACGTACTGCTCGCCGAATTAGGTCCGGTCGAAGACGAAGCGTCCACCGACCACGGCGCCAAGCCGGCAGAGCCGTCGTCGGCGCCGCCACCGACTCACCGCCAGCACCTGTATCGCATCCGCCAGGGGCAGCGCATCAGTGGCGTCTGTAACGGCCTCGCGGCCTATTTTGGCCTCGACGTCACGTGGGTGCGCCTGGCCTTTTTCGCCTTCGCACTGCTGTGGGGGGTGACGGTACTGCTGTACATCGTCTTGGTCATCATCCTGCCGGTTGCAGACACCCCTGAAGCCTTGGCCGCAGCCTACGGCGAGCCATTCAATGCGCGTGAATTCGTGCAGCGCGCGCGTCGCGAAGCAGCTGCACTCACGGATCGCGACTGGCGCCACGAAAAGGCTGAGTTGCGCGCGGAATGGGAACGCTCCAAGTCGTTCGTGCGGACCGAAGTGCGTGACTCGTTGCGTTTTTGGCGCCAAAAACGCTTAGAGGCGCGCCGCCGCCGCCGGGCCGGCGCGCCCAACGCCACCCCGGGAGGTGCCACCGGGCTGCATCCGGGTGCCTCTGCTCCCAAAGCCAGTATGTGGCCGCAATTGATCGCCACACTCCTGCTGTTGCCGCTGGTGCTCGTATTTGGAGGGCTGGCGATGATCTGGATGCTGGCCATTCTGGCGCTGATCACCACGGGCACCTTGTTTGGGATCCTATTACCGGTGGCGCTACCCATCTGGTTGGCGATCCTGCTGCTGTTTCTCGTGTTTAGCCTGATCACCTGGCCGTTTCGGTGGTTGGGCCATCTATTAATGCCGCCCAACGCGCCAGCCGGCCTCGGTCGTTCCTTTTCGCTGTTGCAGTCGGCCGTAGGACTCGTCGCCTTGCTCGCGCTGGCCTTTTGGGCCACAGAGCACGTCGCCACGGTCACGCAATGGGTCGAGGCGATCCGCGCGCACTGGAGCGCACTGCTCGAGCAGTTACACGAACACGGCCGCGACTCCGTCGCCACCTAGGCGATTTCGTTTGCCAGCGGTAATGGCATGATGGGCGCCTCCTCGCGCCCTGAGAGTGCCGTATGCCCTTCGCTCGACTCAATTCGCACCGTACGCGGTGCCGTATCACGCTGGCCGCCTGCCTATACCCGATCGCTGTACTGCTGGCGGCGGAAGTACCGCTGCCCGGGCCACCGGGCACCGCGTTGTGCACGATTGCCGGCGACCATCTCGAATTGGCCAACGACGCATTACGCTACCGGCTGGCCACGCGCGGCAGCGCTTTCGGTCGTGACGAACTGGAGAATCACTGGACCGAACGCCGTGAGACGTTGGATGGCACCCTGCTGCGCTTGACGCGCAGCGACCACAGCCTCATTGACAGCGACAGCTTGCATCTCGTCGGCAGACCCAGTTGCGAGCCCGCGCCGCGGCAACCGGACAGCGCGCGCGCTGCGGACCAGCGCCATGGAGTGGATTTGCACTTCGTGCTCGCCTCCGAGGACGATGCATTGCAAATCGACTATCGCGCACGGCTGCGCGATGGCACCGCCTATGTGCGCGAGTTGTACGACATCACGAGTCGCACAGACCTGAACGTCACGAAGGTGCAGTTGCTGGATATCCGCGCTGCAGACGGGACCACCGCCGGCACCACCAACGGCTCACCCTTGCAGAGTGCCGATCGCTACTTTGGCATCGAACATCCCATGTCCGAACCACTGGTCGTCAGCGGCCGGGCCAGCGCGATAGTACGGCGTGTATTGCCGATACGCAGCGGCGTCACCGTGCGTTATTCCACCGTACTCGGTGTAACGGGCTTGGAATCACCACGGCGCGGTTTCCAGGCCTACATCGAGTCCGAACGTGCCCATCCGTTTCGGACCTTCCTGCACTACAACTCGTGGTACGACATCGGCTATTTCACGCGCTACACCGAGGCCGAAGCACTCGCTGTGGTTGCGCGCTACGGCGAGTCTTTGGTGCATCAACGCGGTGTCAAGTTGGACTCGTTCTTGTTTGACGATGGCTGGGATGATCCCAATCACCTCTGGCAATTTCATAGCGGCTTTCCCAACGGCTTCACCCCGCTGCGCGCCGCGACCGAAGCGCTCGGAGCGGGCCCGGGAATGTGGCTATCACCGTGGGGCGGCTACGGTCCACCGCGCCAGCAACGCCTGGCTGCCGGCAAGGCGGGCGGTTATGAGGTGGACGATCAGGGCCTGGCCCTGAGTGGGCCGCACTACTACCCTCTGTTTCATGACACCACGCTCGAACTGGTGCGCCGCTATGGCGTCAACCAATTCAAACTCGACGGCACCGGCAGCCCCGACAAAGTCACTGCGGGCAGCGCCTTCGACAGCGACTTTGCCGCTGCGATGGCACTGATCGCGGACCTGCGCACCGCGAGCCCCTCGCTCTACATCAACCTCACCACGGGCACCTGGCCGTCGCCCTTCTGGTTGCACAGCGTCGATTCCATTTGGCGCGGCGGTGAGGATCATTCGTTCCTCGGTACTGGCAGCGATCGGCAGCGCTGGATCACCTATCGCGATGCGGATACCTACGGTGGCATCGTCCGCCAAGGTCCGCTGTTTCCGCTGAACGCGCTGATGCTGCACGGCATCATCTACGCGCGCCACGCGCGCGGCCTAGACCGCGATCCCGAGCACGATCTGGCCGATGAAGTATGGAGCTACTTCGCCTCCGGAACTGGCCTGCAGGAGTTGTATGTGTCGCCCGATCTGCTGGCGGAGGCCGACTGGGACACACTCGCGACTGCCGCACAGTGGGCCCGCGCCCACGCGGATCTGTTGCGCGACAGTCACTGGGTCGGCGGTGATCCGGCGCGCGATGCCATTTATGGCTGGGCCTCGTGGGCACCGGAAGGGGCGATCCTGGCACTGCGCAATCCCTCCGCCTACCCGCAACGGATCACGCTCGATGTGGCCGCCACGTTCGAACTGCCCAGTCACGCACCGCACCGATTCCGGATCACACGCCGCCACGGGCCGGCGATCGAAGGGGTGGCGCCACTGGCGGGCACGCGCAGCATCGAGCTGCCCGCGCATGCCGTGGTGGTGTGGGATCTGGCGCCGCTGCGTTGAGGGAATTGCCTTGCACACCTTAAATTCGATAAAATTCGAACTATGTGGAACCGGGTCTTTCGCGCTTTGGCCGACCCGCAGCGGCGCGCGTTGCTCAAGCGGCTGCGCGCGGGGCCCCTGCCTGTGGCCGCCCTGGCAGAAGGCCTGGAAATCAGCCCCAGCACCCTCTCGCACCACCTGAAACTGCTGCGGGAAGCCGACCTCGTCCGCTGCGAAAAGCGCGCGACCCAGCGCATCTATGCACTGAACAGCTCGGTGCTGGAGGACCTTGCCACCGCCTTACTTGATCGAGGAAGCGGAACGCCATGATCCTAGACACCCTGCGTACTTACCGCCTGGCGCTCGGGACCCTGGCGTCGATGGGGCTACTGCAAGCGCTGCTCTATACGCGCTTGCCCGACCCCATGCCTACGCATTGGAATGCGTTCGGCCAGATCGATGGCACGCTCGCAAAACCCTGGGGTGTCTGGATCCTGCCGCTCGTCTTTACCGTCGTCGTCAGTGCGATGACGCTCCTGCCGGCCCTCTCCCCAAGCCAATTCCCGATGGCGCCCTTCGCGCGGATTTACCGCGCTGTGGTGGCAATCGTCGCCGGTCTCGGGCTGTGGATCACGTTCCTGGTCGATGCGGTGGCACTGGGCTTGCCACTGTCCGTGCCACGACAAACCCTGTGCGCCGTGGGGCTGCTGTTGGTGGTGCTCGGTAACTGGATGGGCAAAATCACGCGCAACTTTTACTTTGGCATCCGCACGCCGTGGACGCTGGCCGACGTGCACGTCTGGGATCGCACCCACCGACTCGCCGGGCCACTGGTGATGCTGGCGGGCCTTGCCACTGCAGTGCTGGCCGCGTGGCAACCGCGCCTCGGGCTGGTGGCGCTGCTGCTCGGTAGCGGACTGGCCTTCGGCGTCCCTGCCGCCTACTCGTGGTGGATCTCACCGCGAACCCACGGGCTCCCGCCGGAGGACTTCGAGTGACGTCCATCGACTATCTGCATCCCGATCTGCCGGCCAATCTACCGACGGTGGTGATGCCGGTTGTCGAGGCCACCGACGCGAACCTTGCCGGATACGGACGATTGGTCGACGATCCGGCACAGTGCGCCATCGAGATCGTCCGTTGGCCGGCACAGGGTTGGCGCCCCGTCGATGCCGACACCGGCAATGAAGGCGGCACCAGCGAAGGCACCTTTTACAGCGAGTGGCAAGGCGATGTGCTGTACGGCCGCAACGAGGCCGTTGGCGGCCATTACGTGCTTGCCTACGCGGTGCCACCGGAGCGCGCGCGCACCGACCATACCCACGCGCCCACCCGCATGCTGTTGTGGCACGCGAACTATCATCCGGACGGGGGTCAACTGTTTTACCCGATTGAGGCCAAGCCCTTCTACGTGCCGCTCGCACTGCCCGGCGATGACGTGCGGCCGGAGCACTTCATCTGTTTCCGCTTTGATGGGTCGCGCGGCTTGTACATTCATCCAAACATCTGGCATGAAGGTGTCTTCACGCACGCGGGCCTACAACGCTTTCTCGATCGGCAAGGGCGTGTGCACGCGCGCGTCTCCATCGACTTTGCGCGTGAATGGCAGTGCCTCCTGGAGGCACCCTTCCTACCAACGCCCTGAGTTTTAATCGACCAAGGGATCTACGCGGCGGCCCGCGTATGCATAATGAATGGGAAGCACCCGACCATAGAGTTGGCGGGTGCGCTCGGGACTGCCGATCATATCGGGGCGTTCGGCAAAGCTGTAGATCGCTACATACCGCGGCCGAAGTCCGTGTAGCGGCGTCACCCGATGTAACGAATAGCGACCGCGAAAAATCTGCAGATCGCCAGGCGCCAACACCAATTGCCGGATCAGTGCCGGGTCGCCATCGAGCACCCGCTCGACGCCCGCATAGTTCTCATCGGTCGGCGTACGCAAGCCCGGACTGTACTCAAAGTCCCCACCACCTTCTGCGTTCTGAATCGCCAGCGTCACGGTGTAATTATTGGTGTCAAAGTGCCAGGGAAAGCCATTTCCCGCTTCGGCCATATTCACGATGACATCCGCAAGCGGATCGCCATAACGATGGAAGGCGGTCTCTTGCAACGCCTCCTGTATGAAGGGCGCGAACGCGGGCCATTCATAAATCGCCCGAATCGCGCTGTCCGCACCGAATTGATCCGCCGCAATGAAGGCGTTGGAACGATCGTAGAAACGCCGCAGCGGGTGCGTTGACGGCAGCTCCGGACGATCCTGCGTAAAGTACGCGTTGGTGCGATTGCAGTTGCGGTGCCCGGCGCCGCGCACCCGCTCGCACTCGGCAATCAAGGCCGGCAGATGCACCGGCCGCACGAAACCCTTCAGCACGGCACAACCCCCGTCCGCGAGCGCCTGGCGCAAACCCGCCAGTACCGCATCGCGGGCCGGACCGCACTGCTCGATGGGGTAGCGTTCGAGGTCGACCAGCGCCGCTCCTTGCAGGCCAACGGGATCCGATTGCGGCATACACCACCCACTCTGTGTGCTCAAGGGCAGGCGTTAGTATCCGAAATCAGACCCTGCCCTGTCGACTGTGCCGGTTCGGATGCGCAAAGCGCGCTATCCAGTGGGGCTTTCCAAGCGGCAATCGCCGTGAATAGTGCGATAATGGCGTTGGGAATCGACCCTGTTTCCGTACCCTTGAGGACCGCGCATGAGCAGCGAATCGACCATTATTTACACCCTCACCGACGAGGCGCCACTACTGGCGACGCACGCCTTCCTGCCCATCGTCCGCACCTTCACCGCGCCCGCTGGCATCCAAGTAAGCGCCTCGGACATCTCGGTTGCGGCCCGCATCCTCGCTACCTTTCCCGAATACTTGACCCCAGAACAACGGGTCCCCGACGCCTTAGCCGCGCTTGCGCAGAAGACGCTTTCGCCGGATGCCAACATTATCAAGCTACCGAACATCAGCGCCTCGCAAGGGCAACTGATCGCGGCCATCAAGGAACTGCAAAGCAAGGGCTACGCGCTCCCCGACTATCCCAGTGAGCCCAAGACGGAAGCAGAATCCGCCATCAAGTCCCGTTACGGCAAGAGCATCGGTTCTTCGGTCAACCCGGTGTTGCGTGAAGGCAATTCCGATCGGCGCGCACCACGCGCCGTGAAGGAATACGCACGCAAAAATCCGCATTCGATGAGCGAATGGTCGCAAGCCTCCCGCACGCATGTCTCCCACATGCACGGCGGTGACTTCTACCACGGTGAAAAGTCGATGACGTTGGACCACGCGTGTGACGTCAAAATGGAACTGATTACCAAGAGCGGCCAAACGAAGATTCTGAAGGCTAGAGTACCGCTACTGAAAAGCGAGATTATTGATTCGATGTACATGTCGAAGAAGGCACTGCTAGCCTTCTACGAGCGAGAGATCGAGGACGCCCGTAAGACCGGCGTGATGTTCTCGCTCCACGTGAAGGCCACCATGATGAAGGTCTCGCACCCGATTGTGTTCGGACATTGCGTGCGTACGTTCTACCGTGAAGCGTTCGAGAAACACGACGCGCTGTTCAATCAATTGGGCATCAACGTCAACAACGGCATGGCCGATTTGCACGCAAAAATTGCAAATCTACCGACTTCACAGCGCGAGGAGATCATTCGCGATCTGCATGCCTGCCAAGAGCATCGGCCGGAACTGGCAATGGTTGACTCGGCCAAAGGCATCACGAATTTCCACTCGCCAAACGACATCATTGTGGACGCCTCCATGCCGGCGATGATTCGTTCGGGCGGCAAAATGTATGGCGCCGATGGTCGACTCAAGGAAGTCAAAGCGGTCATCCCAGAAAGCACTTTTGCGCGTATCTATCAGGAAATCATCAATTTCTGTAAGTGGCACGGTGCGTTTGACCCACGCACGATGGGCACTGTCCCCAACGTCGGTCTGATGGCCCAGCAAGCCGAAGAATACGGCTCGCACGACAAAACCTTTGAAATTCCGGAGGACGGCATCGCCAATATCACCGATCTCGCCACGGGAGAAGTGCTGTTGAGCGAGAGCGTCGAGGCCGGTGACCTCTGGCGTATGTGCCAGGTCAAGGACGCACCCATCCGCGATTGGGTCAAACTCGCTGTCACGCGCTGCCGCAACTCCGGCATGCCGGCAGTCTTCTGGCTGGATTCGTACCGACCCCACGAGGCGGAACTGATCAAGAAAGTAAAAACCTATTTGCAGGAGCACAACACCGACGGCCTGCACATTGAGATCATGTCGCAGGTGCGCGCCATGCGCTATACGCTTGAGCGCGTCATGCGCGGCTTGGACACGATTTCGGTTACGGGCAACATCCTGCGCGATTACCTGACCGATTTGTTCCCCATCATGGAACTGGGGACCAGTGCCAAGATGTTATCCATCGTGCCCCTGATGGCCGGTGGCGGAATGTACGAAACCGGTGCGGGTGGCTCGGCGCCCAAGCACGTGCAGCAACTGGTCGAGGAAAATCATCTGCGCTGGGATTCCTTGGGTGAGTTCTTAGCGCTCGCAGTCAGCCTCGAAGACCTGGGCCTGAAGACCGGCAATACCCAAGCGACGATCCTGGCCGCTACGCTGGACGCGGCAACGGGCAAACTGCTGGACAACCGCAAGTCACCGTCCCCCAAAACCGGCGAACTCGACAACCGTGGCAGCCAGTTCTATCTGGCGCTGTACTGGGCGCAAGAGCTGGCTGCACAGACCGCGGACGCTGCGCTCGCCGCGCATTTTGCACCGCTAGCGCAAACGCTGAGCGAAAACGAGCAGACGATCGTCAAGGAACTAGCCGCGGTGCAGGGACGACCCGCCGATATCGGCGGCTACTACTGGGCGGACCTGGCCAAGGTCACCGCCGTGATGCGCCCAAGTCCCACCTTCAACGCGGCGATCGCCGCGGCAAGCACCTGAACGACGCGCCACTGGAGGCCCCTAGCGGCGGCGCGCCCGGCCGCGCTAGGTAGGTCGCACCACTGGTTGCCAGGAAGGTCTAAAAGTCGACGAGGTCTTTCCCAAAAGCACCATCGTAAGGACCTGCTGGCAAGCCCGTGTTTTTTAGGTTGATCGCCTGATCATTCGCCATCACCGCCAAGGGCAGATAATTGGGCGCCGCCTTGGCGATTGCAGCAACGATGGCGTCCGCGATAAGACCGGCCAATCCGCCGTTGCTGTTGTGCTGCGGCTGATAAACCATCGTTTGGTGATTGGACCAAATTTCCTCGCCTGAGTGCGTGCTCTTTAGCGTGTACTTCAATGCAACAGTCACACTCGTGGACAAGACGATGTATTTGGCATCCCATCGCTCGATCGACACATACAGGACCGAATCGGCGCCGAACATTTCCCCGAGTCGGCGAGGATCGCCCGCATGCACCATATTCGCATCACTCAAGCCATCATCGGCTAAAACCGACTTGACCATGTTGACCGGAAACACGTAATACCCCCGCTCGGCCAGCGGACGCGAGATGGTCGAGAGAAAATAATCCGGCGCATTGACTTCGACGCTTCGGTTGGTCACGGGGACGACCAAAATGGACCGCGGCGACTCCGCTCTGAATTGCGTGTAATTCGAATGCTTGGGCGGCGTGGCACAGCCGGCCAGCGCCAGCAGCGTGATAACTATACTAAAAGCCGTTAATGAACGCATCGGATCCCCTTTACTTCGTCGGGGCGGAGGACGAACCACCTAGAGCCACCGCAGCCATGCGGTCCATAAACACTTTCGATTCGGGCCAATGCGCGGCCTCGAGCCCGAATAGGTCGGCAGCCTCTTTCGTCTTGCCCGCCTGCAACTGCAGGTAGCCATATTCGGCATACACACCCGGTGGCACTCGGGTGTGCTTGGTTTCTGCCGCTTTTACGATCGCACTCAGCGCATCAGAGAACTCAAGCAAATTCGCTGGGGCCTTGTAGTACGCGTACAGCTTCTGATCGTGCTGCCCCCAATCATATTTGGCCTGCTGCGTCGCGCAACCGGCCAACAACACCGCCGCCGTAACGAGTGCGAGTCGGCGCTTCATCGAGCGGCCCCAGTTGCCACGATCACCGTACGGCTCTCGCCATTACTGACGAAGACCTTCTCGACGTAGAGCACGGCAGTGCCTTGGCGGACTTCCACGGTATGCACGCCTTCCAAAACGGCGAGCACCTTTGGGTTACCGTCGAATTGCTTGGCATCGCCCCGGCTCAAGCCGTCGACGTAGACGGCAGCTCCATCCGGTGCGCCTTTCAAAATCAAGCTAGGCGCAGCGGCGCCGGTCATCACAACGGTCTGTGGCAGGGTGCACCCAGCCAGCAGCGCCAGGCAAAGAATTAGGCTAAACCGCTTCATAGTCAGTACTCCCTAGCGCTCGCCAACATAGAGGTTACTTCTTTGCGCATCCGTGATGACGCCCGAAACAATCTCGCCCACCGCACCTTCGTTGGTTTCGTTATCACCAAAAATCGCTGTGATGCGCAGTTGTCCAACCGACTTGGACGGCAACGAGATCTCAAAACCGGTCTGGGCACTCTTCACCTTTTCGCCGGCCTGCAGGATCGCGAGCGTATCGCCTACCCGAATTCCCTGACGCGCACCGCCAGACACATAGACCTGTTGGCCATCGACTTTGAGAATGTCCGTGCGCCACGGGCGCTCCTCCAGCTTGGACATCAGCGCATTCTGCACATCGGAAATGGCGGCGCCAATGGCCCGGTCATTCAAGGTCGCATCATAATCGGCTTGATTGCCAAATCCGGCGACCTGCCCCGATTCTGTTGCGGCGTCGCCTGCGCCACTGGCGGTGAAAAAGACATAGCCCGTGCGCACATCCACAAGGCGAATTTCAACCTTGGCATGTGCGGTCTGCATTTTCGTCGCACTCAAAAAGCCGGACTTGCCCGTCGTACTGCGGCCGAACTCAGTGACCGACCCAATGATCAGGGCATCGACACCGATCAAGCCCCCATCACCGGAGAGCGATTGTTCTGCCTTGATCTTGCTCAGATCGGGCCGTTCGAACACCAGAAACTTTTGTGATCCCACCAAGCGCGTCGAGAGCATGTCAGAGGCCTGCTTGCCCAGCGGATCGAGACTGGCATCTACCTGAAACGACTTGCCGTAACGCGTTTCATTCGTAAAGCGGCCAATCGCCACCTTACGCTTGAGCACCTTAGCGGCGGGCGCGAGGACCGCCTGCTGGGCCGCAACCTGCTGCGCCACCGGCACCGAAGCCATCACGGGCTGCTGCGAGGGCGCCACTGTTGCGCACCCGGCAATGACCGTGGCCAAACTGCCTACTGCGGTGACACTGATCATTCGAGTGATTGCGCGCATCATGGGGATCCCCTCTGCGTAGAACGTCTGCAGGGAGCGTAGTCCCTTCAGGACCACCGAGCAACCTGATCGGGACGCGCTACGGGAGGCGATGGCTGCAGGGCATGTCGGCACCCGCTTCCCGGCGCGGTGACCCAAGTCTGTGCGCCATTGCGCCGGGTGCGGGCGCGCGTCTAACCGGGATCAAAAGCAAAGGGCCCTTAGTGCGCCGCCTTGATGCGCTCCAGTGCACGCGCCTCGATCGCTTCCAGTCCCGCGGGCATCGCAGGGGACCAGTGGATGTTCTTGAATCCTTCCGGAAAACTATCAAAAAACTGCGCTTTCTGCCGTCGGTCCACCAACGACATCGTGCCCTTGACACCCGTAAAGTTGCCGGTCGCTTTGGTCACGCGCGCGGCAATCTCCGGGCGTTGATTGAAATTGATCCACGCATAGGCCGCAGCGTCGTTCTGACCCTTTGCCGGCAGTGCGTAGGTGATCATCCAACCAACCGCCCCGGATTTCGGATTAACGAAGCGGACATAGGGATTTTCACGATGCAGTTCCCAACTAGCGGAGTCCCACAGCAGCGCGGCGCTGACCTTGTCGGCCCGCATGGCTGCATACAACTGTGCCGTCGACTCAAAGTACAAGTGCAGATTGGGTTTGCACGCAATCAAGGTCTGGGCGACCTCGTCCATCAATTGCGCATACGCTTTAGGGTCGGAATACAGCGCAAATGGGTCCTTACCCAGTCCGAACGCAAAGGCGATCAACGAGTGACGCAGCGCGCGCATCGATGTTTTGTCATGCAGTTCCGGTTTACACAGATCGAGATAGTCCGCGACTTTCGCAGTGCGACGGTTCACGACAATGCCCTGCGCGCCCCAAAGGAAAGGCAAGCTGTAGAGTTTGCCGTCTATCGTGGTATTGGCTTTCACGCTGTCCAGTAGTGCAGGAATGTAGCGCTCGCTCTGAATCCTCGTAATATCGATGGGCTTGTAGAAGTGATACTGCTGCTGCGCGCCGGTCAGTCGATCCTGCGAGGGCTGTATAAGGTCGAATCCGGCGCCACCGGAGGCGCGTAAACGCGCGATGATGCCCACATCGTCATCGACAGTGACTTCCACTGCAATGCCGGTTTCCTTGCGAAAATCCTCAGCCACATCGGCCGGCACATAACCGCCCCACGTGAGAATCCGCAGCTTGTTGGGCACCTGCGCCGACACCGTCGATGCGAGGCCCAGACCAATCAGCAGGAGACTTGCATACACGCGTTTCATCAACAGCCCTTGCGAAATGGGAACCCGACGCTGCACTGACCGATGCTGCCGGGCAAGACTACCTGCCCCTGACGCTACGTGTCACGGCGTTCCTGCGCGATCGGTCGGCCGCGCTGCGCTAGCCACTCAGTCCCGCAGGATGGCGGGCGCTGGACTCGCGCACCGCAGCGCCACGCAGCGCGGTGGATTAAATAACGTATTAAGCAGTTAAATAGCTGGTTTGTATAGAAAAAAGAAGAGTTTGAATGCGCGTCGCAGGCGCCGTGCACACGCGGAAATAGGTTGCTGCGCGCGGATTCAGGCCTGTAAAGTGTCGCCTTGTCATCTGCGGCCTTTACGGTGATGTCCTGAAAGCAGATAACCAAACGACCGTATGGGACCGCTTTGCCGCACGCCTCCCCCCCTCTGGGAAGCGCCGACGTCCCTACGATGCCATCTATTCCCTCGAGGACCGCCCCCCCAATCTCGCGCTCAGCATGCTGTCACTGCAGCACGTGGCCACGGCGCTACCGACCTTACTGTTGCTGCTTGCCTTAGCCCATGTCACCGGTGTGTCGGTCGAGACGATGCCAGCGATCCTGTCTGCGACGCTGCTGGGGATGGCCGTATCGACCGTACTGCAAGCCTGGGGCGGTCGCTGGGGCAGCGGCGTCTTCCTGGTGCACTCGGTCGAACCTGCACTCATCACCGTGGCCGCCGCGGCGATGGCGATCAGCGGACCTGGCGCCTTGGCGACCATTTCGTTCGTGGCCGCCATCACGGCATTGGGGGTCAGTCCCATTCTGCCGAAACTGCGTGCGCTGTTCCCCACCTCTGTGGTCGGCACAATCCTCTGTATGGACGGCATGTACCTAGTGGCACCTGCCTTCAAGGATGCGTGGGGCCTTAACGCACGGATGCAGGTCGACCTGTCGAGCGTGCTGATCTCCACCAGTGCTTTGGCAACGATAGTCGCACTCTCGATCTGGGGCACACGACGTCTGCAGTTGATCGCTGTGGTAACCGGACTGGTCGTCGGCGTAACGGTCGCCGCCGTGTTGGGGCAAGTCCAGGGTGCCTCGACCCTCACGGATACACCGTGGCTCGGGCTGCCACACTTGGCTGCACCGAGTTTACACGTGCCCCCTGCGCTGCTGATCGCCGCTGCCATCACCTCGCTAATGAACCAGCTCGAAAACATGGGTGGCGCCGTGGTCTTAGACCGCATGACCGATGCGGACTGGAAGCGTCCCAACGCCCTCTCCATGTCGAACGCTGTTCGTGCAGGCGGCCTTGGCAACCTGGTGGCCGCTTGTTTCGGCGGCGCACCAAACGTCTATGACTCGGACAATGTAGCCCTCGCAAGCGCCAGCAAGGCCACATCGCGTTATATCGGTTTTGCAACCGCCGCCGTCTTCTTGGGTCTGGCCTTCCTACCCAAGTGCATCGCCCTCGTGGCGCTTATCCCAACGGCATTGCGTGGTGGACTGGCGGTTTACACGGCACTGTTTCTGATGGTGACCGGTATCGAGATGGCCACCGAACGGGCCGTCGATCACCGCGCCACCTTCTCCATCGGACTGGCGTTGGCCGCAGGACTGGCTGTGATGGTGTTGCCGGGCATTAGTCAGAACTTTCCTAAAGAGTTGCGTTTCATCGCGGAGAACAGCTTCGTCGTCACTGGAATCGTGGTCGTGCTGCTGAATTGGCTGTTCCAACTCGGCACCAAACAACGCGTCGAGGGCACCCTTACGGCAGACGATCGCCCCGTGCGTCAGCAGGCCGTCGAGTTCATCGAACGGCAGGGTGGCATTTGGTCCGCACGCCGCGATGTCCTACAACGCGCGATTTCGGCCTCTTTAGAAGCCATCGAGGCCATCGCTGCCAGTGGCGGACGCCGACCGGTACGCATCCGCGGATTCTTCGACGAATACAATCTCAACATTGAGTTGGTGCATACGGGCGATCCGATTGCGCTGGAGAAAGGCCCGGGCCTTAGCCAAGCACAGGCCGACCATCTCCTCCATGCCGACATCACTACACTGGATATAGACTTGGCGCTGCAGCAAGTAGGCTCTGCGATCTTGCACCACCTCGCTGACAAGGTCAGCGCCGAGGGCGCGGGTACGCTGAAAGATCCTGCTTTTATCAGACTGCATTTTGAACATTGATGCAGCCAGGCCCAGGATAGGGCGCGGGCGCAGACGCCCCAGATCACGCGGCGGTCGGCGTTAAGCCGTTTGCCGAAAAACGACCTCAGCCGGATCCTGCAAGAACGATGCAATTCTCGCTGCGACTGGGGCAACGTCCGCGCAACCGAAAGCCGCCATTACATATTTGTCAGGCCTGACCAGGACGAAAATTTCCTCTGCCGTACCCAGAAATTGCGCCAGCACACCATCGCTATCCACAACGGCCATACAGCCTTGTGCAACGTCGCTGCGCGGAACAGCGCAAACCAACACTTGTGCCGGCGCCAAGGTCGCCAGGAACGGATCGCTTGCCACCTGGCGCAGTGCAGCCGCTGTAGACGAGAGCGCTAACAGTGCAAATCCGCGACCGAGCACCTCGTCCAGTCGCTGGGGACCGCGCGCGGTCAGCACCAAGGGCTGCGGGATGAGGCGCCCGATGGGTGTCGACCTTGCCGATTGACCATCCGGCACCAAGAAGCCCTGCGCAAAGCGTGCTTTGGGCTTGTATTTCATTTGCGCAAAATAGTCCCGTGCGCCAGGCCAGAGCGTGAGCAGATGGAAGGCCGAGCGCGTCAGCCAGCCGATCGCCCGATGGCGCGGCGCCATGATCCGGCCCATGCGCAGCGCCAATTGAATCATCCCAGCGACATGGGGTCGTCGCTCCGTCTCATAACTGCCCAGTAAGCCCGCCGAGGGGCCGTGCTGCAGGACCCAAGCGAGCTTCCACGCCAAGTTATGCGCATCGCGCAGACCACTATTCATACCTTGGCCGGCGAAGGGAGGGGTCAGATGACAGGCATCGCCCACTAGAAATACGCGCCCCTGCGACCAGCACTGCGCTAGCCGTGCGTGAAATGTATACACCGTCTTACGCACGACGCGACTGCCTGGGGAGACGTTGCCCAACTGCAGAAATTCCGCCACCACGTCGTCGTCACAGATCCGCGTCAGGTCCTCATCCGCCCGCAATTTAAATTCGAAACGACGAGTTTCGTTGGGGCCCGGCAGCGCAATGAACGGACGGTCCGCATCGCAATAGACGTAAGTCTGCTTGCTCGGTGACACGGAATTCTCAAGATCGATGATGAGCCACTGCTCTGAAAAGGTATCGCCTTCAAGAGACAGACCGAGCGCGTTGCGCACAAAACTACTGGCGCCGTCTGCGCCAATCAGATAACGGCTGCGCGCCTCGACGCTCGACCCATCAGCATTTTGCAACGTCACTAAAACACTATCGGCGTCTTGCGAGATCGCCTCTGCCCGACACCGAAAACGAGTCTCCACGGTTGGCAATTGCAGCAAGTGTTGCCGCAATTGGCTTTCCAATAGCGGCTGACGAAAGGCATTGCGCCGTGGGTAACCATAGGGCGTATCGGTCGGCCGCACGGTCAGAAAAACGCGGCGCGACGGACCCACATACTCCGAGCCATAACCGGGCACGATCGTGGCGAGCACCGTCTCGACCACGCCGATCGCCTGCAGGGTCCTGAGCGCCTCGTCATCGATCGACACCGCCCGCGGTTCACGCACGGTGGACGCGTTGCGCTCGACCAGCAGTACACGGATCCCATAACTACCGAGGAGACTCGCCGCGGTCAGGCCCGCCGGGCCCGCCCCCACGACCACCACGTCATAGACCTCGCCCGCCGCCACGCCGACGGCCGCCGCCGAGGTCATGCCTCCTGCACCACCGGATTGACCAAGATGCCGATGCCCGGAATCTCAACCTCGACCACGTCGCCTGCTTTCATCCAAATCGGGGGTTCGCGCTTCGCGCCAACGCCACCGGGTGTGCCAGTCACAATCAGATCCCCAATCGACAACGGCGTAAACGTGGAAATGTAGGCAATCAACGTGGGGATCGGAAACAGCATGTCGGCCGTGGGAGCCGACTGCATCTGCTGGCCGTTCAGGCGCGTGCAGACATGCAACACAGAGGGATCCGGGATCTCGTCCGCAGTCACCATCCAAGGTCCGCAGGCCCCGGTGCCCGGGAAGTTTTTGCCTGGTAAAAACTGATGGGTATGCCATTGCCAATCGCGCACGGACGCATCGTTAAAGCAGGTGTACCCGGCTACGTGCTGCAAGGCATCCGCCGCCGCAATGGCGCGACCGGCCTTGCCGATCACCACCGCCAACTCACCCTCATAGTCGAGCATGCTCGACACGCGCGGCAGAACCAGTCCGCATGCATGGCCTATTTGACTGTCCGCATACCGATTAAAGATGGCGGGGTGCCCCGTCTTCGTGCGCCCCGTCTCCACGCGATGCGATTCATAGTTGTGACCGACACAGAGAATTTTCCCGGCATCAGGAATCACTGGCGCAAAACGCACTGCGGCCAATGGGCGTTGTGGCGCAGCAACGTGCGCTGCCGCAAGTGCAGCGACGCCAGCCTCTCGCAGGGCCACCCGCAAGGTGGGCCAGCGGGCACTCAGGTCACTGACGCAGTCGCCGACCACGACACCGAAGGCATCGGTGCCATCCCACTGGTAGCTTGCCAATTTCATTGCTGTGTTCCTCTACGCATTGTTAACTACGCAACTTGCCTTGGCCCCAACGATTCAGCGTCCGCTCCTCGTGGCGCCATTGACCCACGGGACGGTCATGCGCCACCTGTTCCAGTTCCGCAGAGAGCTCGACCCAATTGCCATCCGGATCATGCACAAAGACGAACAGATTATTACCCGGACCGTGCCGCCCCGGGCCCCATTCCAGCGCGATGCTCTGCGCCGCGAAGTGATCAGCCCAGTCGCGGATATCATTCCAACTCGTGGTCTCATAGCAGTGGTGATCCAGGCGATCCGAGGGCGCCAAGAACACCGCCAGACTGTGATGATCGGCGCTACAGCGCAAAAAGATCGTCCGGATGCCGCCTTGCTCGTCCACCACGTGATCCGAGACGGTAAAGCCCAGCACCTTGGTGAAGAAATCGCTCAGACGGAGCGGATCGCGACTGGCAACGACGACATGTTGCAAGCGGGCCGCCAACGCAGCGCCCGCAGCCGCAGGCGCCGGTAGAGCGCGCGTCAGGCCAAAGACGTACGCCGTACCGTCCGGGTCACGTACGCGCACCGCATCGGCAAAGAAATCGCTAGGTCCGTCCTCCCGCAACCACCCGGCCGAGTCGATACGACCACGCAGTCGGTGCAACTCTTCGGCGCTCAGCACCGAGAACCCAACGCTCGCCAACGTCTTGGCCGGACCCGCGGTGAAGCCCAGCAGTCGCCCCGGTGCAGTCCCGATCCATCGCCCAGACTGTTGCTGGCAGGCATAGCCGAGCGCCTGCTGATAGAACCGCGCCAGTCCCGCGGGGTCGGGCGACGATAATTCGAGGTGGTGCAACGCCGCCGTGAGGCAGTCGGCTGGCCGCGCAACCGAATCCGTAGGCAGTAGGCGCTGGGCCGAGGCACTGGTCATGGGAGTCGCTCCGCCTAGAGGCGTAGGGTGTGGGGCGTGGGCGTCGTTACGGACCGGAAAGCCTACTGCGCATAGGCATCCGATCATACACCCAGCGCCTAGGCACCCGGCATGCCCCGCCATGGGCTATGCACGCTGTGGCGGCAACACCCCCCCCGCGTCAGAATAGTTCG
>CAIVRI010000020.1 GCA_903908265.1 uncultured Pseudomonadota bacterium | reverse complement strand
GGCTACGCCATCGAAGGGATGGCCCCCGGCGCGTGGCGCTGGATGCTGGCCACGAGTCTCTTGCCCTGTTTGGTCGTATTGCCCTTGCGAATCTCGGTGCCGGAGACTCCGGTGTGGTTATTAAATCGCGGGCGGGTGGCGGCCGCAGTTGCGGCGGTGCGCAGGGCCTTAGGTCCCGGGGTTAGCCCACCCTCTGTGGTTGCAGCGGTGGGGCCGCAACGGTGGCTCACGTTGTTTGGTCCAGCACTCCGGGTCCGTAGTCTCGTTGCGTGTACTGTTTTCGTCTGTCAGGTCATTCCCTATTTTGCGCTCGGCACTTTTGTCGCGCGCGTGCTGGCCGCGCTGGCCGTGACCGGTGCCACGGCGGCGGGGGTGACTTACAACCTGGCGCTGTTGAGCGGCGCCGTCGTGGGCCTTCTCGTCGTTGAGCGGATACCACGGCGCGTTTTTTTGGTGGGTAGCTTTGCGGTGGCGGCTCTGGCGATGGCGCTACTGGTGCCTGATATCGCCTGGCCGCGTTGGGTGATTGTCAGTTGTTTTGCCGTCTTTGCCGGCGTGGTGTCGGGCGCGTCCAATATTCTCTATGTGTATTTGCCGGAACTCTTTCCGACGGAACTACGTGCCTCCGGGATTGGTTTGGCGGTGGCCGCCAGTCGCGTGGGCTCGGCGCTGGCGACGTTTTTATTGCCGGTGGTGGTCGCCGATTTCGGCGTCCGGGCAGCGCTTGGGGCTTGCGTGGTGGTGCTGGCGATCGGTGGTATTGTTTGTGCGTTATACGCTCCGGAAACGCGGCCAGTGCCGATTGTCTGAGGGCAGTGCCGCCTGTGGCGCTGAGTTTGTTGCGAGGTCGCATGCGCTGTTTGAGAACTGCTTTACTGATGCTCTTGCTGGTGAGCATGCCGTGGATTAGTCATGCTGGCGTTGCCGCCGACGCTCTGCCGCGCAGCGTCTTCGAGAGTGCCGAACGCCCACTCCGGCCGGTAGACAATGCCGCGTTTGCGCCCTCGGCGGATGCCTCGGTTGGCACGGCGTTGTCGGGTGTCCTGGAGATTTCGCAAGCGACACTGGTGACAGAGCCGGTGCTGACGTCGCCGCCAATCCGGGGGCGTGAGCCACGGCTTTTCCCCTCGATACGCCTAACGCTGTATTCGATAGGCGATCGTTTGGTGCCGGTTGAGCGCGGCACACTAGTGGCCGAGTTTGGCACCCACACGCCTGCGAGCTATTGGTCGGTGATCCCTGAAACCGGCCGTATCTGGCATGAGGCAGCGGATGGTGACTGGGACCGGGCGGCGTTGCCGATCACGCTGGTGAATGACACCGAGAACGCCGCCCATCAGGGTTTGCTGACCTTTCTTTATCGCGGCGCACAGACCACCGCGGTGCGGCTGCAACTGGTGCAACAGTCTGGGCCTTACCTGGTCCAGCCGCAGTTCGTGGCAGCTGCGCTGGCATCGACGCGATTCCGTCGTGCCGCGCGACCCGAGGATGATGCCCAGCGCGCGCAAGCGGAATGGGCCTCCCGGTTGCCGACACGACCGTTACAGGCGCTTGCGGCGACCGTGCCTACGGGCACCTTAGACGGGCTCGGCGGCCCGCTGCTGCCGCAATGGCGCGTTGCGGTGGCGTTGGTGGTGCAAGGCACCCTATGGCAAGCGCAGGTGCAGACTCCGTTCGGGCCGTATCCCTACCCGGAGGGGATGCGCTTTGGTGTGCGCTCCGTGATGAAGAGTGTGGCTGCGCCGCTTGCATTGTTGCACTTGGCACAAGAGTACGGCCCGTGGGTATTGGAGTTGCCGATTGGTCGTTACGTCGAGGGGCTAGATTCCAAGTACCAACAAGTCCGCTTCATCGATGCCGCGGATATGGCCAGTGGCTTTGGGGGCCAAGGCACTTTGCAGACCGATCCGAATAACATGTATGACGGGTATCTAGGTGGTGACTATGACGCCTGGTATCTAGCCCCCTCGCATGCCGAGAAGGTGGCTGAGATTCGTCGTACCTTGTCGCCGTATCCGTGGAATCCTGGCACGGTCGTGCGTTATCGTGATCAGGACTTTTATCTGCTCGGTGCTGCCATCGACGGGTTTTTGAAAAGTGTGCGCGGCCCGGATGCTGATTTGTGGGAACTGCTGAAAGCAAACGTCTTTGCCCCGATCGGGATTGCGCATGCGCCCGCTGTGCGTACGCAGGAGGCCGCCGGTGTAGGTCACGTGTGGGCCAACGCTGGGTATTACCCGACGCTTGATGATTTAGCCAAAATCGCATTGCTCTACCAACAACGTGGAGCATGGGGCGGTCGGCAACTGCTACACCGCGGCCTCGTCGATGACTTGTTGGCTGCCAAAGGGGCTTTGGAAAAAAACAGCGATGCGGTGCGCCCTGCCGGGGTGGCAGGCCCCGTACCGCGCTACCGGATGGGCTTTCATTTTCTGCCGTATACCTCCCCTCAGACGGGCCAAGGGTACGAGGTGCCCTCCATGCAAGGGTCTGGCGAGAATGAGGTGATCCTTGCGCCGAACGGTGTGATCTCGCTGCGGATGGCGAAGGCCTCGAGTCTGCCGGAGGCCACGCCGATTGTGGATGAGGATGGAGATGCCACTCTGCGCGTGCTCGATCGCTTGCAGGGCTTTGCGCGATGAGCAGCACCGAGGAGCCTCGCCGACGTGCCGGGGGTCGGCCGCGCCGCCAAGGTGGTGCGCGGCTGCGGCAGTTACCTTGGCGGACCGTGGTGAACCATTATCGGCCGCTGGACATCCTCTCAGCGGATGCGATCGAAGCCATTCATGAGACTTCGCTGCGCGTACTCGAGGAATTGGGCATTGAAGTGATGTCCGGTGCGGCACGGGCTTTATTGGCGTCCATCGGTGCGCAGGTCGATGAGTCGACTGGCCTCGTGAAACTAGATCGCGGCTTGGTGGCGCAATATGTGGCGACGGCGCCGCCGACTTTTTCATTGGTTTCGAGAAATCCTGCGAAGCGTCTAGAAATAGGCGGCAATCATTTAGCCTTCGGCCTTGTGGCGGGCCCGCCGAATGTGCACGACTGCGAGCGCGGCCGCCGATCGGGCAATTATCGCGACTACTGCGACTTTATTCGACTGGCGCAACATTTCAATGCGATCCATTTGATTGGTAATCAAGTCTGCGCTCCAGTGGAACTGCCAGCTAATAGTCGGCACCTTGACACCTATCACGCCAACCTCGTTTGGTCGGATCTGGCGTTCCACTGCAGTTCGATCGGGGCAGGTCGGGCATTGGACGCGATCCATATGGCTGCGATTGCGCGCGGCACAACGGCAGAAGGGTTGGCAGAGCACCCTGCAGTCATGTCGATCATCAACGTGAACAGTCCCCGGCGTTTTGATGAGGCCATGGCTGATGGATTGATGGCGATGGCTGGGCTCGGTCAGCCAGTGGTCGTGACGCCTTTTACACTCATGGGCGCGATGGCGCCGGTGACCTTGGCCGGTGCACTGGCGCAGCAAAACGCCGAGGCGCTATTTGGTGTGGTGCTGACACAAGCGGTGCGCAAAGGCGCGCCAGTCATGTATGGGGCGTTCACGTCGAACGTGGACTTGCGCTCGGGCGCACCGGCCTTCGGGACGCCGGAGAATGCCAAGGCTAACGTCGCGAGTGGGCAGTTGGCGCGCCGGTATCAGCTGCCGTACCGTAGTTCAAATGCCAGCGCCTCGAACGCCGCCGATGCACAAGGGGCTTATGAAACGCAGATGTCGTTGTGGGGCGCGGTCCTCGGCCATGCCAACTTGGTTTACCACGCGGCGGGATGGCAGGAAGGGGGCCTGACCGCCTCGTTTGAAAAATTAGTGCTCGACGTCGAGATGTTGCAGTTGATGATGGAATTTCTCGCGCCCATTGCGGTCACGGACGCTGATCTTGCTTTCAAAGCTATTGCCGAGGTCGCGCCAGGCGGGCATTACTTTGGTGCGGCCCATACCTTGGAACGCTACGAGCAGGCGTTCTACGAGCCGCTCGTATCCAATTGGCAGAATTATGAGAGTTGGCAACTGGCGGGCGGTCAGGATGCCACCGTCAGAGCGACCCGGATTTGGAAGCAGGCCCTCACCGAGTACGAAGCGCCGCCCATGGATCCTTCCATTCGGGAGGCACTCGATGCGTATGTGACGGTGCGCCGCGAGGAAATTGGTGCCGACGAGCCGTGAGCGCTCAGAACAGCACTTCGGCGTTCTCCAGTCGCGCATCAACGGCCACCAAGTCGGCGCGGCAGCCCGGGGCGATGCGACCGTGCGTGGCCGACAGCCCGAGAAAATCGGCAGGATACTGACTGGCCATACGGAAGACCGTTGCCAGTGGCAGTCCGAGGCTTTGTGCCGCCTTGCGGATGCAGCTCAATAAATCCACGGCGCTGCCAGCCAAGGTGCCGTCTTCGTCTCGGCAGGCCCCATCGCGCACCTGAATGGGGCTACCGAGCAAATCAAAGGTGGTCATCGCCGTGCCGACGCATTGCATGGCATCGCTGACGAGCATGAAACGATCGTGCGGACGAATTGCCAGCGCCACGCGCAGGGACAAGGGGTCCACATGATGGCCGTCGACAATCAATCCGCACCACGGCCGGTGATCGAGAAACGCAGCGCCCACGACGCCGGGGGAGCGGCTCATGAGTGGGGACATGGCGTTGTACAGATGGGTGATGCCCGTGACGCCGGCATCAAAGGCCGCAAAGGCTTCTTGTGCGGTAGCATCGGTATGCCCGAGCGAAACCACGACACCGTGTTCGACGAGCGTGGCGATCTGTGCCAGCGTCGCGCGTTCTGGCGCCAAGGTGACGAGGGTGCGACCACCAGTGGGTCGTGCCAAGAGCGTAATGGCCGCTGCATCGAGCGCGCGGAAATATTGTTCGTTATGAATGCCGCGCCGACCATCTGCCAGAAAGGGCCCTTCGATATGCATACCCAGGACCCCGGGCACGCCGATGCGGATGGCTGCCGTGATCGCAGCGACAGCTTGTTCAACCACCGCGAGTTCGTCACTGATCAACGTGGGTAGTAGTCCCGTCACCCCGAAACGCCGGTGGGCCGCAGCGATGGCGGCGATTCCTGCGACCGTCGGGGTTTCGTTCAGCAATACGCCACCACCCCCATTGACCTGTGTATCGATGAAGCCCGGGACCAAGTAGCGTCCACCCAGATCGCGCAGGGTGCAGTGCGCGGGTAGTGCGTCGGACTCGTCCTTGATGTCTGTGATCAGGCCGTCCTTTACGAGTACTACGGTGCCGTCGGCAAAGCCGTCCGCAAGCAGTACACGGCCCCCGACGAGTGCGATCGTCATCAGTGCGTCTCCGTGACCTTGCGCAGAAACGGCGGACGGTCGGGATCCAAGCCGCGGCGTACCGAGAGACCCGCCAGCATGCGGTACGCACTAGCGGCGAGTAGGGCCGGTTGCGCCGTGGGGTGGCACTCCACGACGGGCAAAGCGATGCCCTCGGTCAGACCTAATCCCGCATGCACCGTGGGCACGCCTCGATGGGAGAGTTCGACGGCGAGCGCCGCAAGACCGGGCCGCGTGGCGTCGTTCTGGCCGAGAATGAGCGCCGGGAAATGTGCACCCAGCAGAGAAAATGGACCATGCCGAACTTCAGCGCCGCTGAACGCTTCGGCGTGTAAAGCGCAGGTTTCCTTACCTTTGAGTGCCACTTCTTGGGCGATACCTAAGCCTAGGCCACGGCCGATCACATACAGGTGTGCCACTGGCGCTAGGGTTTCAATGGCTGCGGACCAATCGAGCTCAAAAGCGTGATCGAGGTCATCGGCCAGACGTGCAGTGGCCTCTGACAAATCCGCCCTTTGGGTCCAACTGGCGACAAGATTTAAAAACGCAGCGAGAGAGGCGATATACGACTTAGTCGCCGCGACACTGAGTTCAGGTCCAGCACACAGCGGAATCGCAACATTGGCGAGCGCATTGAGTGGGGCGGATGGGTCGTTGCACAATGCCACGACGAATGCGCCGCCGCGTCGCGCCGCCTCGACCGAGGCAAGCAGGTCTGGACTACGCCCAGACTGTGAGACGGCCACATACAAACAATGGTTGAGTTGTGGCGCGATGCCGTACAGAGAGCTCAACGAGGGCGCCGCGGAGGCGACGGGAATGCCGGTGTGCGTTTCAATTAAGTACTTGGCATACGTGCACGCGTGGTCGGAGCTGCCCCGTGCACAGGTGATGATTGCCGTGGGAGGGTGACGTCGCAGGTGAGCGCCCAGATCCCGCAACACGGCGCCGGTTTCCGCGCGTTGGTGGCGTACGGCGGCACCGGAATCCGCTGCTTCCTGATGCATCTTTGTCGCCGTGGCGACTCCGGGCATTGTGTGCAGTTCAGCAATCATAGAGAGGACAGCTCGGCAACAAAATCGTAGGTGTCACCGCGATACAGCGAGTGCGACATTTCAACCACGCGTCCATCGCGCAGCGAACCGATGCGTTCCGCTAACAGGCCTGCATCGCCTGGCGCTGCGTTCAGTAGGGCCGCTTGGTCGGCAGTCAGTAGTACGGCGCGCAGGCGTTGCAGGGCGCGAATCGGGCGGTGTCCAGTCGCTTCGAGTGCTGCGTACAAAGACTCGCCGACACTGTCGAGGGAGCTCAGGGCGTAGGCAAGGATTGTGGCGTGCTCGAGTGCCATGGGTGCGCCATCGGCGTAGCGCAGGCGCTCGAAACGAAAGACGGGCGAACCGGGGCTGGCGCGCAAGGCGAGCGATTCTTCCGGTGTCACTGTGCCGCTGGAGCGGCGCAGCCAAACACTGGTCGGCACGCGACCCCGTGCACGCATGTCTTCAGAAAACGAACTGAGCGCTGAAAAATTCTTTTCAACGCGGCCCGCAACGAAATTGCCAGAACCTTGGCGGCGGTGCAGTAGGCCCTCGGCGACCAGACCATCCAATGCCTTGCGTACCGTGATGCGTGAGACGGCAAAATCCAGCGCTAGATCCCGTTCCGCTGGCAATGCGTCATCGGGTAGTAGCAGTCTACGGTCGATTGCATTTTTTAAGACGCGCTGCAATTGCCGGTAGAGTGGCATTGAGCCGGTCGGGTCCAGCCCGCCGATACGGGCGGAGAGCGAGGCAGAATGAGGCAAGGCTGCAGAATCCCCAAAAACGATACCAAAAACATACCACTTTTAGAGTTTTTCCGCCAGTTTAATTGAAAAAATCCAATTATTTCAATGCATATGTGCATGCAGCCGTACGGGGCAGGACGAAAAGTGCTGAACTGGTATTATATTGGAACGAATGGCGCTGAAAGGGGCATCGATGACCGATCTGAAGCAACGCAGCCTGGCCGTCGACGTCATGCGTGGGCTGACCCTCATGCTCATGATTATCGTCAATATGGCGCTCGATGAACAGCGTTCGTACGGGCAACTGCTGCACTCGATCTGGCATGGTTTTACGCTGACCGATGCGGTCTTCCCGGCCTTCCTGTTCTCCGTCGGCGTCTCGTTGGCGCTATCGATGGACCGGCAACGGCTAGCGGGAGAAACGGCCTTCCGTGCGCGGGTGTTGCGACGCACTGCATTGTTATTCGCCATTGGCTTTGTGCTGTCCTGGCTGCCCTTCTTTGCTTATGACCCGACCCTCGGGGTGTTGCAGTTCATCGATCTGGGGCACACCCGCATTCTCGGGGTCCTGCAACGGATTGCCTTGACCTACGGTCTTGCCGCTGTGCTGACGCAGCGTTTCGGCACTCGTGGCGCCTGGGTGGCACTTTGTGGGTCCTTGCTGATTTACCCATTCATTCTGGGCGCGACCGGTGATCTATCGCTCGAAGGCAGTGGGGAACGGGCACTTGATCTGTTTTTGTTCGGAGCCGCGCATCTCTACACAGGAGAGGGTATTCCTTTCGATCCAGAGGGTCTGCTCTCTACTTTGCCGGCCTTGGCCAATGTGCTCGGCGGTTATTTGGCAGGACGGTGGCTGCAACGCGAGGGTGTGACGGCCCGTGCGTTGGCTGTGTTGGCCGGTATGGCGTTGGCTGCGTTGGCCGTGGCTCTGCTCTGGTCAGAGGCGCTGCCGCTCAATAAGAAGTTGTGGACGAGTTCCTATGCGTTATTGAACCTTGGCATCGATGGATTGGTGCTGGCGCTATTGGCTTACCTCATTGATCTTCGGGGCGTGCGCATTGGGACGAACCTCTGCGCGAACTTTGGGCGCAACACTTTGGCGCTGTACGTGTGCAGTGAGGTTGGAAATCTCATGCTTAGTCGTACGTGGATTGGGGATACATCCACCTTCGAGTGGGTGCATACGCATCTGTATGCGCCGTGGGCAGGATTAAAGTTTGGATCATTGCTTTATAGCTTGACCTACTTACTGTTATGCGGGCTCTTGGCACGAGAGTTAGCTCGGCGCGACGTGCACATTCGGCTATGACGTATTTTTCTTGCCATCGTGGGCTGCAGATGCTGGTCTTAGTAGCTGCTGTTGTGTGCGGCTACACCGCGCCGGTACGGGCCATTCAAGCACCGGTCTCCCTGCGGTGGGAGATTCTGGCGCATCACTACGCTGACGCTGGTCTTATCGGCAATACCACGGCCGTACTGCGCTTGCAGAACCATGGGCCTGCACTGCCCAGAAGCGGGTGGGCGTTGTACTTCAACTGCGCCTCTGAAGTGCATCTCGGGGCGATACCTGGCTATTTGCTGGTCGAACACGTTAATGGCACCTTATTCCGAATTCGACCCACTCCGGGTTTTGCGGGTGTCCCGACCGGCGCCTCCGTGGATTTTGAGATTGAACATCCTGAGGTCGTGATCAAAGAGACCCGTACGCCCGCAGGACCCTACTTGGTTTTTGACGATGCTCCCGATGTGGGTCTTACGATTCAGGACTATCAGATAATGCCGCCCACCCGGTCGGAGCAGGCGCCTCGCGCTGCTAGTATCACGGCGGCGGATCGTTTTGCGGAAAACAGCCACATTAAGGTGCTTCCCGAACATGATTTCCCGCCGGTGTTGCCCACGCCGCGCAATTTCAAACGCGCGCCGGGTCTGATCCAAGTGAACGGTCCGCCACACATCACGGCATCGGCTGAACTCGAGCCGGAAAGAGCGCTCGTTCAGCAGTTGTTTGCGCGTCGTGTGGGTGCGTTGGTTAAGGGGCCAACGCTGGAAATTAAATTGGCCATTGATTCCCACATGAACGAGACCTCGCCGGAGGCCTACAAGTTGGCGACGAATCCGACACAGGGTGTTCTCATTATCGGCCACAGTGCACAAGGCGTGGCCCGTGGGGTCGCTACGCTGCAACAACTGCTGACCGTGCGCTTGGGCTCGAAGTTGCCTGTGCTGCCGATCGTGTCGATCTCTGATGCCCCTCGGTTTCCGTACCGCGGACTGAACGTCGATGTGGCGAGAAATTTTCAGCCTAAAGAAGTCGTCTTCCATCTGCTCGATCTGATGGCTAGACACAAACTCAATACTTTGCACTTGCATTTGACCGACGATGAAGGCTGGCGACTCGCGATTCCTGGCTTGCCGGAACTCACAGAGGTCGGTGCACGCCGGGGCCATAGCGAAGATCCCTTGGCACTGTTGCCGCCTGCGCATGGTTCTGGACCGGACGCGGCCGATCCACATGGCAGTGGTTACTATTCGGCGGCGGACTACATCGCCATCGTCCGTTATGCAGCAGAGCGTCGCATTGAAGTTGTGCCGGAGATTGAGATGCCCGGACATGCCCGGGCGGCCGTCAAGGCAATGGAAGCGCGCTCACGCCGCTATGCGCTGATAGATCCTGCGATGGCGCAAGCGTATTTATTGTCTGACCCAGACGATAAATCGCTCTATGTGTCAGCGCAGGGCTATACCGACAACGTCATGAATCCGGCCTTGGAATCCACTTATCATTTCATTGAGCATGTTATCGAGGCCGTGATGGACTTACATCAACAGGCCGCTGTGCCGTTGCGAACGATTCATGTGGGTGGCGACGAATTGCCACGTGGGGCGTGGCAAGAATCCCCTGCAGTGGCCAACTGGCTGCGCTCTGCGGTCCATCCGGACCGACAGGTGGCGTGGAATCAGTTTTATGATCGTGTCGGGCGCCTCGCTGAGGCCCGCCACCTTACCGTCGCTGGGTGGGAAGAACTTGGTGCGCGCCGCACCGTCGACGGGTTGTGCCTCGAGGCAAATCCACTGTTCGCTGAGCGTGCCTTCCACACTTACGTTTGGAATGATCTGGAGGGTGCTGAAGACTTAGGCTTGCGACTCGCCAATGCCGGCTACCCCACGGTACTTGCACCTGTGACGGCGTATTACTTTGACATGGCGTACAACCATAACGCTGAAGAACCGGGTGCCACCTGGTCTGCGCCGCTCAGTCTAGAAGCAGCCTTTGATTTTGATCCGGAGGCTTACGCTCTTCGACTACCCGGTGAGCGTACGGGTCGTGTTTCGTTGACGCGCCATGGTGCCGCCAACGTGTTGGGGTTAGAAGGCACGCTTTGGAGCGAAACGATGCGAGAGCCGGCCCGTATCGAATATTTACTGTTACCGCGCATGCTAGGTCTGGCCGAGCGCGCGTGGGCCGCACGGCCACCGTGGGCGACGACGGGCCCAGTTGCCAGTCGCCATTACGCACATGCGTGGACTCGGTTTATGAATCAGGTTGCAAGAAGGGCTTTGCCGTCTTTGGATGCAGATGAGGTGGTGGCCTATCGCATTCCTGCTCCCGGCGTGCGGGTGCAGGATGGCCGAGTGGACGTCAATCACGAATACCCTGGATTTGTGATGCGTTATACACAGGACGGTACGGACCCGACCGCCGCTAGTCCTCGCTGGTCTGGATCGGTCGCGTATCTGCCGACCTTGCGCGTCGCAGCATTCGCGTCGACGGGGCGGCATGGGCTGGTTGCGACGCCGGGCCACTGACATCGACTACGCAAGGAACAGAACGTGAGCACAGTCGAGCAAGGTGAGTCGATCTGGATCTGCGCGCCGATGGATGGCTGGTTGGTGCCGCTGGCCGCGGTGCCGGATCCGGCCTTTGCCGAGGGGATGGTTGGCGCGGGCGTAGCAATCGATCCGGTTGGTGGCGTGGTGGTCGCGCCCTGCGCGGGAGTGCTGCGTGTGACTGGGCAACGACATGCATTCACGATCGAGACTACGGCTGGTGATGTGCTGGTGCATGTTGGCATTGACACCGTTGCCGTGGCTGGCGAGGGTTTTGAGTTGCTGGTATCCGATGGCACCACCGTTCAGATAGGAGATCCGATCCTGCGGCTGGACCTCGATCGTTTGGCAGGATGCGTACCGAGTCTGATCAGCCCTGTATTGGCGCTCGGCCAGTCCACTGCATGCCTCATGAGTTTGCGTGGCGAGGGGGCTGTGCGCTGTGGCGATCGTCTGTATGCGCTCGCGCGTCGCTGTGAGGCGGTAACCAGTGCAGGGTCGACCCTGTCCCTACGCCGCACGGCGCGCGTCAAGGCCGATCACGGTTTGCATGCCCGACCGGCCGCGGCGCTGGTCGCTGCACTGGCGCCTTTTCAGGCCGATGTACATTTGGAATCTCGCGGTCGCAACGCCAATGCTCGCAGTGTCACCGCACTGATGGCGCTGGGTACGTGGCGCGGTGAAGAGGTCACTCTGGTGGCCCGTGGTGCGCAGGCCGCTGAGGCGATGGCTGCGGCATTGCTGCAGTTTGATGCGCCGAGCTCTCCGGTACCTACTACCCTTGAGCGACCGATGCCCCTATCGGCCCCTGCTACCTTCAATGCGCGTGTTGCCGTTCGCGGCGCGGTGGTGGGTACCGCCTATCTGTTGGCGTCTACTGATTTGCCGATCCCTACGGTCACAGTGGCGCCTGCGCAAGAACTTGACCAGTTGGTTGCCACGCTGACCGCCGTTCGCGCGCGGTTACTGCAGGAAGCCACGGCCCAATCCGGTGCCCGTCGTGCCGTGTTAGAAGCTCACGCGGCGATTGTCGCGGATCCGGATTTATACGAGCGAGCGCTGACGGCGATTGCCCAGGGTGCCAATGCGCCTAGGGCGTGGCAGACCGCAACGCGTGCCGTTATTGCGGCCCTCCAAGCGAGCGGGGATCGGCGGATGGCCGAGCGGACGGCTGACCTGCTGGATGTACAGCGGCGCGTCTTGGCGCGGCTGCTCGGCATCGACATGACCGCACAGGATTTACCGGTCGGCGCGGTGGTATTGGCTGAGGATCTCTTGCCCTCTGAGTTGCTCGGCCTAGACCGCACCAAAGTAACGGCTGTCATTACCGCGCGTGGTGGCACCACGTCCCACGTGGCGCTGCTGGCCGCAGGCATCGGGTTGCCGATGCTGGTGGGTGCGGGCGAGGTGGTGTTGACGATTCAGTCCGGGACGACGCTACTGGTCGATGGTGAACGCGGCGTGGTTACAGTGGCCCCCACACCGGATCGACTGGCGACGTTTGGCATGGAACTGGAGCGCCGACAGACAGCCGCTGCGCAGGCAATTGCGCACGCACGGGAGTCCGCAGTACTGCGCAATGGTGACCGGGTGCTGGTGGAGTGCAACCTGGGCGGCTTGGCGGAGGCAGCCGGTGCCCGGGATCTGGGTGCGGAGGGCGTTGGACTGTTGCGCACGGAGTTTCTGTTTCTTGAGCGGGAGGTTGCGCCCACCTACGAGGAACAGTTAGCCGTGTATTCGTCCGTGACTGCTGTGTTCACGGGACACCCGGTCACCATACGCACCCTAGACGCCGGTGCCGACAAACCCCTGCGGTTCCTGAACCTGCCGATGGAAACCAACCCGGCGCTCGGTCTGCGGGGCTTGCGTGCGTGTCTGACACACCCGGAATTGTTGGTCACACAGCTCAAGGCACTGGCGGCGACTCCCGGTGTGCTGCGGATATTATTGCCGATGGTGAACGATGTCGGCGAGGTGCGGGCCGTGCGCCAACTGATGGCGGGGATTGCAACCCCCGTGACGCTCGGGGTGATGATCGAGACGCCAGCCTCCGCGTTGCTCGCCGAGAGTCTCGCAGCCGAAGTGGATTTTTTCTCAATCGGCAGCAACGATCTTGCGCAATACGTACTGGCAATCGATCGCTTACATCCAACACTTGGCACGGCGCTGGACGGATTGCACCCCGCGGTTTTGCAGGCCATTCACGGAGCGGTTCAGGCAGCCGAGCGCGCGCAGCGGCCTGTGGCAGTGTGTGGTGGTCTCGCGGCGGACTTTGACGCATTGCCGATTTTGATTGGCTTGGGAATCAGAGAACTGTCAGTGCCGGCCGCGTCGATTGCCGCCGTCAAAGCGGTGATTCGGCGCTTGGATCCTGCGGACTGTCAGTACCTTGCACTACAGGCGCTAAAAGACCCTGATGCAGCTACCGTGCGGGCGCGGGTGCAGGCATTTCAAACGACCAACGGACGGTAATGTAATGGCACGTGTCATGGATAAGTTGCAGCGATTGGGTCGCGCGCTGATGTTGCCGATCGCGGTGTTGCCGGTTGCCGGTCTGTTACTACGCCTGGGGCAGCCCGACTTGTTGGGCATTCCGGTGCTCGCAGCCTCTGGCGAAGCGGTGTTTGCCAATCTTGGATTGGTCTTTTCGGTCGGTGTCGCAGTGGGCCTTGCGCGGGAAAACCATGGTGCGGCGGGTCTAGCGAGTCTCGTCGGATTTCTGATCGCTACGCGCGGTGCCGATGCGCTCCTGACCGTACCCGATTACGTCACGCACGGCTTACTGGGTGCTGCCGCGGTCAGTGCGGGCGCGGCCTGGAAGACGGCCCAGCTGGCGAAACTGACGATGCCTGTTGGAATTTTGTCTGGATTGATTGCCGGAGCGGTCTATAACCGCTTTTCGGACATCAAATTTCCGGACTACCTCGCTTTTTTTGCCGGTCGCCGTTTCGTACCGATTCTCACCGGCTGCATCGGCGTGCTGGTCGCTGTCGTGTTTGGCACGTGTTGGCCTCTTTTGGCGTCGGGAATTGATGCGCTTTCTCATTTGGTTACTAGCGCGGGGTCGGTAGGTCTCTTCCTGTATGGATTTCTCAATCGTCTGTTGATCGTCACGGGTCTGCACCACATCCTGAACAACCTCGCCTGGTTCTTGTTGGGGGATTACCACGGGGTGACCGGCGATTTAAATCGCTTCTTCGCGGGCGATCCCATGGCCGGTCAATTTATGGCGGGGTTTTTCCCAGTCATGATGTTCGGTTTGCCCGGCGCCTGTCTTGGCATGTACCGCGCGGTGGCGCCGCAGCGGCGCGCGCAAGCGGCGGGGCTGTTGCTGTCGATTGCGCTGACATCCTTTCTGACTGGTGTGACCGAACCCATCGAGTTTACGTTTATGTTTCTAGCGCCACTGTTGTACCTCGTGCACGCCGTCCTGACCGGGTGCTCGATGGTTTTGATGCATGCATTAAACGTACATTTGGGCTTCACGTTCTCTGCCGGATTGTTTGACTACGTCCTTAATTTTGGCAAGGCCACGCGGCCGTGGCTGCTCTTGCCAGTTGGGGCGGTTTATTTCGGGTTGTATTACGCAGTCTTTCGTTACGCCATCGCACACTTCGACCTACCGACGCCGGGTCGTGAAGCGGAGTCGGTAGCGTTGGCGCCAACGGCTACGGGTGCAGACCGGATTGAACGCTTCATTTTGGCACTCGGCGGACGGGGCAATCTGACGGCAGTGGATGCCTGTACGACCCGCCTGCGTTTGGGCGTGACCGACTCTGCTGCGGTGGATAGTGCGGCCCTAGCGGCACTGGGAGCGATGGGTGTCGTCAGACCGAGTGCCACTGCGGCCCAAGTTATCTTAGGACCTGTCGCGGATCAGGTGGCCGGGGACATTCGGGCGCGTCTTGGTACCGTGAGCGCGCCCGTCGTCGCGGGGGCAGGAGTCATCCATTCGATGGCTGACACGGTGGCGTTCGCGTCCGTACTGCCCTTACTCGCGTTGTTGGGCGGTAGAGCGAATATCGCGTCACTGACCGCAGCCCCCGGGCGGTTGCTGGTGCTCTTGCGCACAGTGCCCGTTTTTGACCCCAAGCAGTTCGCACTCGCTGGTGTACGCGATATAGGCGTCACCGCGACCGATACCGTGCATGTGCTACTCCATGCAGATGCCGATGCGACGGGTCGTGCGCTATTGGCAACCCCCAGTTAGTGGGGCGGCAAGGTCGCCAACCCGCGATCCAGGGTCGCTTCCATCACACGGTAGCCGGCCCGATTGGGATGGACCCCGTCGTCCGCGTACTCCGGTCCCAAGCCATCCTCGGCGTTGCGTAATGCCCGGTGATAGTCGATCAACAGGACGTTGTGCGCTTCTGCATACGCACGTATCAGGGTATTGAGTCTGGCAATGTCGGGCCGCGGATCGAAGTCCTTGCGCCACCAGAACACGGCGGAGGGCGGTACGGTGCCAAGAATAGGAGTAATTCCATTCGTACGGGCCACTACGACCATCGTGTCGATATTGGCTATCACGTCCGCGAAGGACTCTGGGCCCGAATTGGCCGCTACATCGTTGGTGCCGGCGAGTATATGCACGAGGCGGGGCTTCAAGGAAACCACATCTTGTTGGAAGCGCAGCACCATCTGCGGTGAGGTCTGCCCTGAAATGCCGCGATCGATCACGCTGCTGGAAAAGCGCTCGGGTGCGCTGGCCTGCCAAAACTCTGTGATCGAGTCACCCATGTACACTATGTCGACTGGTGTGTTCCGCGCAGCGAGATTTTCGCTATGGTAACGGCATACCCACGCCCAGTCGCTTTGGGCGCGGTCCATCGTAGTGGCCTCTGCAGCCGACGGGCAGGGGGCATCCGAGAGACCTTGATAGACCGTCGAGGCACTGACGGTGGAGTAGGTGCTGAACGCCAGCACGAGGGCTAAGCAGAGGTGAGCCGTGCAGTTGAGGTATTTCATACGGGTACTTCGGCGTGACGAGGAGTTTGTTAAGAATAGACCGTTGCGGTGCGCTAGGGTATGGATTTCGTGGCACGATCATGGGCACCTAGCAAAGGGTTTTATGCGGCAATACGCGCGATTCCTATCAATCCTAACGGGCTTCGTGCTATCGAGCGTGTGCGCTCTGGTCTGGGCTGCGCCACAGTCGAGCTGGCCGAGTGCGACGCCAGAGGCCGTTGGTTTGAACGTCAGCGCACTGAAGGCATTGGACCTAGATATCTTGGCTGGACACTATGCACTGATCGATTCATTGGACGTATTTCGTTGCGGCCGACAGGTTTTTTCGGCGCAGTACCCGCACGACTATGGGTTGATTTATGGCCAGCAGGCGCTGGTGCGTGGGCCGCTCAATCAACGCCTCACTGGCCGCTATAACTACTTCGACCCGGCAACCCATCCCTATTGGCATGGTAGTGACCTGCATAGCATGCAGTCGATTACCAAGACAGTCACTTCTATAACGATTGGTATTGCAATCAATCGTGGTGATTTTCGGGCTTCCCTCGATACGCCGGTGTTGCATTGGTTCAATCAAGCGAAGGTTCGTAACGTGGATGAGCGCAAGCGCCGCATGACACTGCGGCACGTGCTGACGATGACGACAGGCCTGGACTGGGATGAGGACGTTCCTTATGCCGATCCGCGCAGTGATTCCTCACGGATGGAAGCAACCGAAGATTGGGTGGCTTATACGATTGACAAGCCAATGGCCCTTGAGCCAGGCAGTGCGTTCAAATACTCCAGTGGTGCGACGCAACTGTTGGCTTATATTTTTCGCCAGGAGACAGGAAAAGACATTGAAGCGTATGCGAGTCGTTATTTGTTCACGCCGTTGGGCATCCGTTTTCACTGGAAACGTGCATATGACGGCACGGTGGATACCGAGGGCGGTTTGTTTTTGAATGGATCGGATTTGGCGAAGTTAGGGCAGCTGTATCTCGATGGCGGCCGTTGGAAACAACAGCGCATTGTCTCTGAAGCCTGGGTTCATCAGTCCGTCACGCCGGCAATCGCGGCTGGCGACGGCTTCTCCTACGGCTTTAAATGGTGGCTTTATGAGCAGCCCGAGCATCGAGGCATGGTTTGGCTGGGATTGGGATTTGGTGGCCAGGAGTTGATGGTCTTTCCGGGATCCGGACTGATTGCCTCCTTTACTGGCTGGGAGTTGCTGAACGATTCAGCATCTGTTGCCGACTTAGTTGCGCGGCTTGCGCAGACCTTGACGGGTGCAAGCTGCGCGGGCTTGTCGTCGACCGATGCGCGGTGACTTTTTGTGCGCTGTGGTGGTTTAAAAGGTTTCCGATGGTGATGCGGTTTGCGTCCGCGTCTGCCTTAGTAATTATTCGGTCAGCCGGTTCTGGTTAGAGCTGTTGCTCTGGTGACGGGGTAAGTCCCTTGTGTGTTGATGGCATTGGCGATTCAATCAGTTTCACGTGTCCGTCCACGATGCGAATGATGCGCTCTTCGCGTGGATTCTCCGCGTGATGGGTGCGTAGATTAAAGTGCGACGTTTGTCCCAAATAAGTGACGCGCACATTGCCGGTGTTCAACGGCCTGCCACGTTGCGGGGTGCCGGTTACCTCGTGCACCCAGGTCGCCCCAATTTGAGGATCCTGACTGAAAACCTGTGCCTCCCCGTTTGGTAGTACAGCCAGCGCCGCAGCCTCATCGATGCCCAGGCCCTCGATGGCTGCACTTCTAGGTGCGGCCATGCTCTGTGCGATGGTGATAAATGCCACCGAACGGCCGAGCCGATCTCGTTGATCAAAATGCGAGTCGGTGATGTAGCCTTTCATGACATCGAAGTGCAAAAAGTCACGGTCGATCGTGACGTCTGGGCTGATCGGCTGTTTTAGGGCCGATGTGGTCGTGACGACGGCGGGCGTCATGGCTGAGAACAGATACTCGCCAAGGATCGCAAGCCCCGCGCTGGTGCCGGCCAAGGGGCGGCCGGCGGCGACATGCGCGTCGATTTGCGCCGCAACAGGCGTGTTCTTCCAGAAGTTGACGTATCGGGATTGATCCCCACCGGCGATAAAAATTCCATCCGCTAAGGCGAGGTCTTGCAGCATTTCCTGATCAGTAGACGCTGCACGGCTGTGAAATACATAGGTGTGTACAGCCGTCGCTCCGCCCAACTGCCAGTATATTTCGTCCGCAACATCGGTGCTCATTGAGGCGCGCAGCACCACAATGCGGCCATGGCCGGCGCGCTCCAGAAACCAGCGCATTGCGTTGGGATCGTGGTCGCCGCCGCCAATGAGCAACAAGCCCGGCTGTACCGGACCCGGACGCGGCGCCGAGACCTCGCCGACGGCGTAGCGCTCCAATGCTACGACGGCCGAAGGCGTCGGTGTTGCAGCGGCGAGGCTCTGCCAGAGCAGCGTGGCCGCTGCGATTCGCGTGAGCGTGGTGTTAATCCCCCGCGACAACGCCATGTCCACTTTCTTTGTAAATAGTGCCGGATTTCATGACGAACTGAATGCTACGCAAGACCGACACATCTTTGAGCGGGTCGCCTGCCACGGCAATCAGATCCGCGTAGTGACCAGGTGAGAGCGAGCCGATATCTTTCTCACGGTGCAAGAGTGCCGCCGCATTGACGGTTGCAGTTTGTAAGGCGTAGCTGGCTGGGATGCCGGCACCTACTAACAACTCAAATTCGTGCGCGTTCTGTCCGTGTGGGTACACGCCGGCGTCGGTGCCGAACGCCATTTTCACACCTGCTTTATAAGCACGGCCAGCTGTTGCTTGAATCTGCGGACCGATTTCTAGCGCCTTGCGTGCCACTTGCGGCGGATAGAAACCCGGCACTTTTGCTTTTTCAGCGACGTAAGCACCCGCGCTGATAGTAGGGACATACCAGGTGCCATGTTCTTTCATGAGCCGCAGCGTCTCTTCATCGAGAAACGTGCCGTGCTCGATCGAGTCAACGCCGGCCGTGATCGCGCGGCGGATGGCTTCCTTGCCGTGCGCGTGCGCGGCGACCGTCAAGCCGTAGTCACGCGCGGTCGCGACCAAAGCGTGAATTTCCTCAAAAGTTAATTGCGGATTTTCGCTGCTTGATCCTTCGTCCATCACGCCACCCGACGGCATGATCTTGATCACGTCTACGCCGGCCTTGTAGTGCACGCGAATGGCTTTGGCCGCTTCTTCGGGGGAATTGATGATGCCCTCGGCAACTCCGGGATCACCGGCGAATTCCTGGTTGAGTCCATTGGTCGGATCGGCGTGACCGCCAGTCGAGCCGATGGCCATGCCGGACGTATAAACACGCGGGCCAATGACGAGGCCCGTGTTGATCGCATTGCGCAGTGCGATGGAGTCCATACCGCCGTGGTCACCCAAATTGCGCACGGTCGTGAATCCGGCCATGAGGGTGCGGCGGGCATAGACGGTCGAGCGGAAGGCATAGTCGGAGCTGTTGAGACGGGTGCGCTCAACGCTGGTCTTGGGGCTGCTTTCCATCATCAAGTGCGTATGGTCGTCAATGAGTCCCGGTAGACAGGTCAGTGTGGACAGATCAATCACCCGGGCGACCCCATCCGTGCTGATGCCTTCGCGCAATTCAGTGATCCGTTCACCCTCGATCACGACGGTGCCGGGTCCGCGCAGTGTGCCCGTTGGCGCATCAAACACGTGTCCGCACGTAATCGCGGTACGACTCTCAGCGAGGACGCTGGGGCTGACGGCAATCAGGAGCAGGGCGAGGGTAGCAGGCGTCTTCATGCAGCACTCCGAGGGCGATGGAATTAAGGGTTCCGAGAATACTGGTTCGACTCGGTCCGTGCCACGTAAACGCGTCGCTTGGTCCGCTGCACCAGTGTGCGCCAGTAGGGGTCCCCTTGCTTTCCGTGCCAGAAGTGCCGGTACTTGGTCCACGAAAACATCGGTGAAAATGCCGGGGTACATTGGTAACCTGCTGAATCTAATTGCATTTCTGTTCGCTGCGAAAGCAGCTTTTTTCGGCATTCGGAAGAGCCATTTAGCCACCAAAAGCGCGTGATTTTGCTGCTGGAGGTGACGGTAATAGCTGGGCCTGATATTGCTCGATCGGGAAGGTGAACACGCCCCGCAGGTTGATGCCCTCCGTGCGCGTCGGGGCGATGTGTTCGATCAGGCCCGGCGGCACCGTGGTGGAACGTCGGGTGTTCCAACGGTCGAGCACCGACTGCATCTTCATCGTATTCCACGCCATCACTAGGTTCGCCAACAGGCTTAAGGCGTCGGCCACCGCCTGCATCTCCTCGTGCTGTTTAGCCTGGTAGCTGGCGACACGGCCGACACAGCTGGGGCAGATTGCATTAGGGCCACCCCAATGTAGGAGAGGGTCACGTAGTTATACATACCGCGTTCTTTGGTCTGTTAAACCTGTTGTTCGTTTGTCGGGTTGTTGGTATGGTGTATGTATATGCTTCCCGATGAATATGAGGTAGTGCGGTCTCGTGTCGCCGCTAGGTTGCGCGCGCTAGAACGCGCCTTGCTGGAACTCACACAAGCGCTGGCGCACGGTAACGTGTTCGTCGCAGGCACTGCCGGGCACCGGGAGCGTGATCTGCGCGCCGTCTGTGATGCGTACAGCGCAATTGATCTGGCGATGACCGACGTCCCTAATCAGTCGGTGGTCACGCTGGGCGTTGTTGGCGTCGACCGCCCAACCTATCGGCTGGCCGAACAGATCAACACACTCAAAGCAGAACTGCGCGCCGAGTGTGCCCCTTTGCAGAGGATTAGACGGCGCGTAGTACGCCGCGAAGGGGGTACCGAAGCGGTTCCCGTAGTCCGTGCCATTTTGCGCTCGATCCAGCGTAGCGATCTCAACCTATTAGCCGCTTACCGCAAACTGCCGATACTTGGCGCCACCCCAGTCAGCATCTCGTACACGCGGGCTCGGACGCGCGCGGTGTATCGTAAGACAGTCGAGCAGATTGGCGATCTGTTGCAACAGAATCACGCGCCTGCGGCAATACGCGACCGGGCAAAGTTGGCCTCCATGCGCGCCAGCGAAACACACCTCGCGCTGGTACGCGACCACTACGAAAACATAAGGGCGAACGTTGTCTATAGCGGCCTGGACCGACGAGGACGCGGGCGCATAATGATTGCCGCAGAACTTCCCATCCTGTTCTTGCGCAAAGACGAGACATTGCCGCCATCGGTAAGTTTTCCCGCCGCTGACGCGAGCGGGGAGGCTTCGACCCGAAAACCCAGAGAGTCCCGCATCGAAGCGGAACCGTGGCTCGAGACATTCCCCGTGCACCGCTATCTGCCACGCAAACCCCGAGCGCCCTGAGCGCTACGCCAACCGTCTCCAGCAGGCTCAGTAGTGGGGAGGAATCTCCTCCTGTGTCGCCGAGGCCCCGCCAGGCTCTGAGTTCAACTGATCAAGCAGCCGCCGATAACGGTCCAACTGACGCTCGAGTAGTTGCTGTTGAATCACCAATTCCTGAGACAGCTTCTGCACGCTGTCTTCCAGATGGGCGCTGCGAATCTCCAGCGCTTCGAGGCGCGCCGCAGCGGTGGTGTCATACGGTACGGTCATGGGCACATGTTATCAGCCAGACGGACTGAACTCAGCGCAATTCCACTTCAATAAACACGAACTCATAGTCATTTGCGTTGATGACGTTATGCGCGACACCCGCTGAGCGGGTGTAAGAAACGCCAACCTGCAGCTGCACTTCGCGCGTGCCCGTAGGCTCCTCGAGCCGCAGAATGCCGGCCGTCAGTGGCACCACCACGTAGTCGTAGGCATGCACATGGGCGCCGGTTTGCGCACCGGGCGCAAACCGCCACTCGGTCACGATGACCCGTTCGTTATCGATCTGTACTGTTCCAACCGCGTCCATTGTTGCAATCCTCCGCCTAGCTGCAAACGGTAGCACAGCGGGAATGCCTGACCGACGGGAATTGATAGATAGCATCTATTGAAACTATTGGAAGCATTCATTTCAACTATTAATGCGAGCCACGCACACTCTCGCCCTGCAAACCCCTTGCAGCTTTTAAACCACTCGCAGTAGGAACAACCGCCATGCCGCTTATCAACAGCACCATTAAACCCTTCAAGGCAACCGCTTTTCATCAGGGGCAATTTATCGAACTGACCGAGGCCTCCATCAAAGGCCACTGGTCGGTGCTGGTGTTTTACCCCGCTGACTTTACCTTCGTCTGCCCAACCGAACTGGGAGACCTCGCTGACCAACACAGCCAGTTCCAGAGTCTCGGCGTGTCGGTCTATGGCGTCTCGACCGACACCCACTTCACCCACAAAGCCTGGCACGACACGTCGGTAACGATCAAAAAGGTGCAGTACCCGCTCATCGGCGACCCGACCGGCACCTTGGCGCGTAACTTTGACGTCCTGATCGAAGAAGAGGGACTGGCCCTGCGCGGCACCTTCGTCATCAATCCGGAGGGCGTAATCAAAGTTGCTGAGATTCACGATCTGGGTATTGGCCGCGATGCCTCAGAACTCCTGCGCAAGGTCCGAGCTGCGCAGTACGTGGCCGCGCATCCGAACGAGGCGTGCCCGGCCAAGTGGACCCCTGGCGAACAGACCTTAACCCCATCGCTCGACCTGGTCGGGAAGATCTAAGCGCCCACTGCCCCGGGCCGACCGGCCCGGGGTATCGATGACCGAAGGTGAATCCCATGCTGAACGCTGAACTACAAACCCAATTGGCCGCTTACCTCAGCCGTCTGACGCACCCAATCGAGATTGTCGCCACACTCGATCAGTCGGCAACGGCCCTAGAGACTCGTGCACTCCTAAAGAACGTCGCTAACGCCTCGACCCAAGTGCGGGTCAGCGAAGCACTGGACAGCCAGGCATTGAACCCGTCCTTCGCACTACGGCCCGTCGGTGGCGAGGCGCGCATCCGTTTTGCAGGCATCCCACTGGGGCACGAATTCACATCCCTGGTACTCGCCTTGCTACAGGTGGGCGGATACCCACCGAAGATCGACGCGCCCACAAGGTTAAAAATAGAAGCACTCGAGGGCGATTACGTTTTTGAGACCTTTGTATCTCTGTCCTGCCACAACTGTCCGGACGTAGTGCAAGCACTAAATCTAATGGCGGTGATCAATCCACGGATTCGGCACACCATGATCGAAGGTAGTGCCTTTACGGCAGAAGTCGAACGGCGCCAGATCCTATCGTTGCCGTGCGTCTACCTGAACGGCAAGCCCTGGGCTACCGGACGCATGACCTTGGACGATCTGCTCACCAAACTGGCACCGCAACCGCGTGAGGCCCGCGCTGAAAACCTGAGCAGCCGGGCGCCCTATGACGTATTGGTCGTCGGCGGGGGGCCGGCCGGTGCTGCGGCGGCTGTCTATGCGGCCCGCAAGGGCTTGCGTACCGGCGTTGCCGCCGAGCGCTTTGGTGGCCAAGTACTCGACACTGCCGGCATCGAGAACTTTATCTCGCTCAGCCAAACGCAAGGGCCCGTATTAGCGTCAGCCCTCGAGCAACACGTTAAAGAATATGGCGTGGACATCCTGCACGGCGCCCGCGCCCAGTCCCTGACGCCGGGCGAGCTGGTACAACTGCAAATGACCGACGGCACCCTCTTGCAAGCGCGGTCGGTGGTACTGGCCACCGGCGCGCGTTGGCGCGAAATGAACGTCCCCGGCGAAAGTCAGTACCGCAACAAAGGTGTCGCCTACTGTCCGCACTGCGATGGGCCACTCTTCAAAGGCAAAGCGGTCGCGGTCATCGGCGGTGGCAACTCCGGCGTCGAAGCCGCCATTGATCTGGCCGGACTGGCCGCGCACGTCACCCTATTGGAGTACGCGCCAGCCTTACGCGCCGATGCGGTGTTGGTTCGCAAATTGCAAAGTCTGGCCAATGTCACGGTCCTGACCGATGCACAGTCCACCGAAGTCATCGGCGATGGCACGCGCGTGACCGGACTGCAGTACACGGATCGCCTCCGCGGCGGCTCGCACCAGCTCGCACTTGCGGGAATCTTCGTGCAAATCGGCCTGGTTCCCAACACCGATTGGCTCAAAGGGTCAGTCCAGCTCTCGCCACGCGGCGAAATCGAAGTGGATGGACGCGGGGAGACGTCCCTACCGGGCGTCTTCGCAGCCGGCGACTGCACTACGGTGCCGTACAAGCAGATCGTGATCGCGGTGGGCGAGGGCGCCAAAGCGGCTCTCGGTGCGTTCGATCACCTGATCCGTGCGCCGCTACCCACAGCCGTCGCCGCTTAACCATCAAGTGGCCGGGCACCCTGCAGCCCGGCCCGCCCGATTAGAGCGCCTGAGGATATAGCGAACGCCAGAATCCGCAGCGGTGGCTGGAATCGGCGTCAAAGGTGCCCAAACTGCCCGCATCGAACCGGTAGACGTCGCCCGGGCCCGTAAACCGCGGCCACGTGGGTCGATGCGCTGCCTGCGGCACGCCGGTGCGCGCAAAGCCGGCCCACAACGCAATGAGATCGTCCGACAGGTGCTGCGATTGCGGCGCAAGCGCCGGCCCCTGCCAATCCGAACGGTTGGAAAACCCGGGGAAGAAGTAGGGCAACTCCGCGGAGTGCACCGCGCCGAGCTCAATCCCCGGATCGTCCATGACCGGCGGGGCGCCACGGTCGGCAAATTCGTATTCATACACCGCCGTGTGCGCACGCAACTCCCGCCCAAAGCGTAGGTAGGTGCAGTTCGAGAGTGGCACCATCGGACCATAATCGGACAATGCCGTACCCACCGCGGTGGAGGGCGACGAATACTCAGACAGGGGATACTGCGCCAACACCGCCGGCGTCTGGCTGCCGTAGCTTTGTTCCAACCGCCCTGCATACTCTGCCGCAGTGTAAGGATGTCCCGCGACAACCTCATAGCCGAGATACAAGCGCATCTCGTCGCGCGTACCGCCATTGATCACCGGCACCCGAATCAAACCCGCTTTTACTGCCGCAGTAGGCTCCCGTGGCAAAACCGCCGAGCCCACCGCAGGCACCCAAACCCGTGCACCGGTCTGCGCCATCTGCGTCTGCACTGCCAAGACTTGCGCCAGCGCCACGCCGCGCAAGCACTCTAGGCTCTCGCCCGCTGTACAACCCACCGCCTGCGCGAAACGCCGACCTACTTCCTCAGCCTCAAGTACCGACATCCAAGGATTGCCGCAGCCCGCACTTTGGATAATCGCACCCGCATACAACCCGGCAACCCTCTCCGGGGTGGCCAGCAGCGCGCAGACGCTACCGGCGCCGGCGGATTCGCCCGCAATCGTCACCCGCTTCGGGTCACCGCCGAAGCGCGCTATATTGCGGTGTACCCAGCGCAACGCCGCTTGTTGATCGGCGATTCCGAAGGCTCCCGACGCCGCACCCCGCAATTGGGGATGCGCGAGAAATCCAAGCGCACCCAAACGGTAGTTGATGGACACCACAACCAGATCGCCCTGTCGGGCGAGGTGGTCAATCCGGTAGAGATTGGCGCCCCCGCCCACATAAGCACCACCGTGTATCCAAAAGAGGACCGCGCGCGGTCGTCCATCCGTCGCGCGTGCGCTCGGTACAGCGATATTCAGAAACAAGCAGTCCTCCGCATCGCTCGCCTCGGTGAGGTTGAATCGAACGACCTGCGGGCAGGCCTCCCGAAAGTGATCGGCGACCAAAGTCTGCGCATGGCGCGCCGGCGCCGCCGGCAAGGTCCAGCGTCGCTGGCCTGTAGGCGGCGCGGCATACGGAATGCCTAAATATTGCGCAATCCCAGCGTCGACCACGCCCCGGACCGGCCCTTCTGTTGTATGCACGAGGGTGGCTCGCGTGGCGCTCTGCGCACTGGCCATGCCAAAACCGACCATCGCGATAACAGCGAGCAGGCCGCGCGGGGCGATACCGCCCAACAATCTCAACACTCGAATGGGCATGCGTAACTCCTCGCAGCTCGGGTTGCAGACCGCCTGCCACCGAGCCACGCTATCGGAACGAGGGACGAGCACTATAGTGTCTTGCCGTAACACTGCGGCGGAATTTCACGTGGACCGGATGCACCGAAGGCCCCACAGGGCGAGCCCAACGAGGGCGTGATATCCCTGCTATCCTGAGAGTGAGGAGGTATTACCGTGGACCATTCAATCGCTGACCTAGAACGCCGCGCGAAGCGTTACTTGCCGCGCGTGCTGTACGACTATGTTGCCGGCGGCGCAGAGGATGAGATCGGACTGCGCCAATCCGTGCAGCGTTACGCACGTTACCAATTCTTGCCCCGTTACGGTGTCCCGGTCGCGCAACCAGACCTACGCACCACGCTCTTCGGACGCACCTGGTCGCGGCCTTTCGGCGTGGCTCCCACCGGCTACACCGGTATTCTGCGGCCTGGCGGCGAATCGATGGTGCGAGCGGCGGCGGCGCGCGCTGACATCCCCTTTATCCTCTCCGGCGTCAGCGTCGCCTCACTCGAAGCGATCGCCGCGGAAGCCACGGTCAGCAGTTGGTATCAGGTCTATCCAGCGCGGGACCATGCCATTACGCAGGACATCGTGCGCCGTGCGCGCGATGCCGGCTATCCAGTCTTGGTCGTCACCATGGACATGCCCCGCGAAGCGAAACGCGAGCGCGATTGGCGCAACGGGTTCTCGCCGTCGTTGAAATATAGTCCCAAGCGCATACTCGACGGCTTGTTACACCCGCGTTGGACCGTCCGCCATCTGCTGAGCGGCGGCGTGCCCACGCTGGGCACCTGGCAACCCTACCTGCCTCCTGGCGCGCCGGCCAAAGACGTCTTAGCCTTTCATGCCGCCCAAGGCTTCCCCGCGGTTTCCTGGGAACACATTAGGAATTTCAGGTCGCTCTGGCCCGGGCAGTTGGTCATCAAAGGGTTACTGCATCCCGAAGATGTGCGCCGCGCCATCGGGTTAGGTGCTGATGGGGTCATTTTGTCCAATCATGGCGGCCGACAGCTTGATCGTGCGCCGACCCCGCTCGAGTGTCTGGCCGACGTCCGCCAGGCCGTGGGACCTGATGCCTTGGTGATGCTCGATGGCGGCATACGGCGTGGCGCCGACATCGCCATCGCGTTGGCGCTCGGTGCCGATTACGTATTCTGTGGGCGCGCGTTGCTGTGGGGCGTGATCGCCAACGGCGAAGCAGGAGTCGATCAGGCCATCCATATCCTGACGGATGAACTCTCCCGCCTCATGGCGCAAACAGGGACTGCGACAATTGCAGACTTCGCCGAACACTCCCTGCATCGCCCCAAAGACGCATAATTCGCCGCATCAGGTTGCGTAGGACGGATCCGTTACATCGAGTACGCGCTTCAGTTCAGCGAAGTGACAGAACGCCGCGCTACCGTAGTCTTCCCAGCCCAGCGCAGTGCGTTCCGCAATCTCAGGGCTCAACATTTTGAGTGGCTGACCGGTGGAATACGCAAGCACCATCGTGCGCGCCGCGCGCTCCAGAAAATACAGCGCATCAAAGGTTTCGGCGACCGTGTTTCCCGTACACAGAAGTCCATGGTTGCCAAGAATAACGTGCCGATGCGTACCCAACGACCGCGCTAGGCGCTCGCCCTCCGCGGAAAAATCAGCAATGCCAGCAAAATCACGATCAATCGCTACGCGGTTGTAGAACTTCGCCGTCACCTGATCGATCGGATAGATCGTCGGATCCGCCAAGGTCGCCAATGCTGTGCCATAGGGTGGGTGCACATGCAGAATGCACCGCGCCCCAGGCAAGAAACGGTGCAGGTGCCCATGGATGCACCACGCAGAAGGATCCGGTGCATCCACGCGATTCATCGTATCGGCGTCGTCGCTATCCACCAGAATCAGCTCACTCGCCCGTATAGTCGAAAAAAGCCGCCACCGCGGATTGAGCAGAAACTTTTTTCCATCATCCGAAACAGCCAAGCTGAAATGATTGCCGACTGCCTCATGCCAGTCCATTTGCGCGGCCAGACGAAAGGCTGCCGCGAGATCGACGCGCTCGGACCCGTGGTCCATCCCCGCGTTCGTCCGTAGTGCTGTAACGCTCATGCTGTACTTCCTGAGTTGGCCGAACCGGCGCATGTGTCCAGACCGGCAAATAACTTCCAATGTGGCGAGGCATCCAACCAAGGTTGCGACGGATAGTCAGTGATCGTCAAACCGCCATCGACGACCAACGTCTGCCCAGTGACGAAACTCGCTGCCGGTGAGGCCAAAAACTGCACCGCGGCGGCAATTTCCGCCGGTGTGCCCATCCGGCGGAAGAGGGAGGCGGCCTGATCGGTCTCGGCGGAGCCCGTCGTGACGTCGGTCGAAATCCAGCCCGGTGAGACGCCATTGGCGCGGACCCCAAACGGCGCACCCTGTACAGCCAAAGAACGGGTCAAGGCATCCACGGCCGCCTTGGCCACTCCATAGTTGCCCCAGGTGCCGTGAAAGGTGGCGGTCGACGAGATGTTCACGATCGCGCCACCCGGGTGGGCGCGCCAATGCCGCAGCGCCGCGACCGAGACGTGGTAAGTCGACTCCAAATTGTTGGCAAGCATCACCCGCAGTCGTTGGCCAGCGCCGTCCTCAGGGTTAATGGACGAACGCCGAGTGCCCATGCCGGCATTGTTGATCACCACATCGAGTCGGCCGAACCGCGCAATCACAGCAGCTACCGCCGCATGGGCCGCCGACTCATCACTCAGATCCGCAGACAGACTCTGTACGGGCACGCCGAGCGCTGCCAATGGTGCTTGCGCCTGGACGCCCTTGGCACTATCGCGTCCGATGATCGCAAGCGACGCGCCCGCGCGCGCAAACGCGGTAGCAATACCCAACCCTATACCGGAGTTACCTCCGGTCACGAGTACAACCCGGCCCTGCTCGTTCATGGGCTTGGACGCTTGGCCGCCTCCTGCTGGCGCCAGCCTTTCCAACCCTCATCAATGACGTAGGCATGGACGGCATCGACGTCACCGGGCGACAAGATATCGGCAAAGCTCTCCATCCCCGTTGAGGCGACGGCGCCCTTGAGCAATATGTCACGGAACATCGCATGAAACCCTGGATTCAACTTGCGTAAATCCGGCGTCACGCTCGGGCCGAACTGATGGCAGCGACTGCACTCTTGAATGAACAGCACTTCGCCCTTGGCAATCGTGGCCGCATCCGCAGTCTGCAGCGGAGGTTCTACGAACGGATCGGCGACAAGAACCGGTGGCTTCGGTACCGCACCGCCGCCGAGTTTGAACGCCAAAATACGATTCACATTCTCATAACGGCTCGCAGCGCTAGAAGCAGGAATCGGGCCTACCGTGATCGCGGCGCCCCCATAGCCCACTTGCACCGCCACATACTGTTCGCCGTTTACGGTGTAGGTACTTGGCGCGGCCATGATGTGGCTACCGGTGTCCAATACTTTGAGCACTTTGCCGGTATCGGCCGCATACACCCAGAGTTCGCCACTACCGCGGCCCTGGAACACCAAGTTACCCTCGGTCGAGAGCATGCCACCATCGTAAGACCGGAACCCCGATCCAGTCTCCTGCTCCCACACCACTTTCTGCGCCACGGGATCCCACGCGCGCAGCAGTTCGCGCAACAACTTGCCCTTGCGCTCGGCCTGCAAGGAGTCGAGCGACGGCAAGGGCCCATACAAGCGGGTCAGGTCCTCTGGGACGTAAGCCTCATCGGGCATGATCCCGTTGACGGTATAGAACCCGTCCAAATACTTCACCGAACCGCCGTTGTGCGCTAGATCCACCCAAATGTTCGGCACATCGATCACGGGGATGTACATCAGCCGATTCTTGGCGCTCCAAGACATCGGCATCCAAGTATGTCCGCCTGCCCAGGATGGATACACATTGCTCGGCTTGGTATGCCAGTCGGCCTGTGCGCTGACGATCGGCCGACCCGTCTTGAGATCCACCCCTGTGGCCCAATTGACATATGTGTAATTGTTCGCCGAGAGCAACTGCCCGGATGCGCGATCGATGACGTAAAAGAACCCATTCTTTGACGCCTGCATGATCACTTTACGATTGCGGCCATCCACCGGCAGATCCGCGAGCACTAATTTTTGTACGGCATCGAAATCGTATTCATCGTGCGGCGTGGTTTGGTAATGCCAAACCAGACGCCCGGTCGTGCCACGCACCGCCAGAATACTGGCCGTATACAGCGCATCGAACTGACCGTTACCGACCTCACGCAGGTCATAAGGGGCCGCATTGGCGGTGCCGAAGTAAACGATGTCGAGATCGGGATCGTACGCAAAACCATCCCACGCGGTGCCACCACCCTGACTTTTCGCCGGTCGCTTCGGATCCCACGATTTGGCCGCAGCCGCCAGTTCGGGATGCTCTAGACGTTGGCCGGGTACCGGCGGCACCGTCCAGAAGCGCCAGGCAAATTTGCCAGTAGCCGTGTCGTAGGCGGACACATAGCCGCGCACCCCGTCACGCCCCATGTCCGAACCGCTGTTGCCAATCACCACTTTATTGCCCGCAATGAGCGGCGCGCCGGTGCTGGAATAGGGCAGCCGGTGGTCCACAATCGTGTCCACTTTCCAGACCCGGTGACCTGTCAGGGCATCGATGGCATGCAAGGTACCGTCAACCGCAGCGACATAGACGCGACCCTTCCACAACGCCACCCCACGGTTGACGAGGTCGCAGCACGGGTTACGCGCCGCCTTGTAGTCTGGCTTGGGATCGTAGCGCCACAACTCTCGACCCGTTGCTGCATCAAGCGCGTAGACGTACCCAAAGGTACCGGAGGAATACATCACCCCATCAACCACCAGAGGCGTCGCTTCCTGACCACGGCGCGGGGCACCGAGATCGTACTGCCAGGCAAACCCAAGGCGGTCCACATTGCTGTCGTTAATACCCGTCAGTGGCGAATGATAGGTCTGGTTACCATCGCGGCCACCGGTAAACCAATTTCCGGGTTCGGTCGCCGCTTGTGCCAAACGGACCGCGTCCACCTGCGCCGGGCCTCGAGCCCAAGCGGGGACTGCCGCGGCCAGAGCAAAGGCCATCAGGCCGAAACGAAAGCACATCAATGTCTTCATTTTTGGTACCAAGGCCAAAGGGCCAAGTCAGAGAGTCAGTAATTCTTCGACAAACGCACCCAAGCCTAGCGCACGGTCGACGAAATGAATTTCAAGAATCCAATGACGCCGTTGACCTTGCGCGTCCAATTCATCAATCACTGTCGTATTGCCATGTTCGATCACGAACCGATGATCATCCCGGTGCGCCTCGTGCGGGAAATGGCCAATCAGGTGGCCCGCGCTTGTTGCGCCGAACTCCCAGCCATACTCAGCCGCCAGCGCCACCACATAATCGTACAGATCCCCGGCCGTGAGACCGGTTTGCGCCCGATAATAGGCCCGGCCCCGCGCCAACGCGGCGTCTGTATCCGCAACCAGGCGTGCTTTTTTAGAATCCGTACCGACCAGGTAGGTGCGACCATAATCGGCCTCCCATTCACCAAAAACCGGTCCGAAGTCGAGCACCACCAGATCCCCGTCCTCAATCTGCCGATCCGTCGGGCCATCGTAATAACCGAGCACCGTATGCGGACCGGACCGAACCACCCGGCGGTGCCAGTGTCGGCGCACGCCGTAACGCTCCCGCGCGAGCGCCGCAATGGCATCGGACAACACCGATTCGCTCATACCCGGACGAAGGAGCCCCGAAGCGATCACCTCGGCGAACAGCGCTTGCGCTTGCCGCTGCGCGGTACGCAGGGATTCTTCGTGCCTCGACATACCCACCGTCCCCCAGATTAGAGCCGCAAGAGTACCGAATCCACGACCCATTGCGCACCCAATTGCGCGCTATAATGCCGCGTCGCTATTGCGGAGCCGTGCCATGACCTGGTGGATCTGGGTGATTGCGGGAGTCCTACTGCTAGGGATGGAGTTGACCTTCATCAGCGCCGAGTTTTATCTGCTTTTTGTCGGCGCAGCCGCCGTCGTCACCGGTTTGGCGACCGCCGCATGTCCAAACTGTCCGTTGTGGGCGTCGTGGTCGCTGTTCATTGCCCTTTCGCTAGTGAGTGTGAAGCTGTTTCGAGGCACGCTGGCCGAACGTTTCCACGTCTCAGGCTTGCCCCCACCGGGACTGTCCGCCCTCGGCGATACGCTGGTGTTACCCGACGGGCTTGGTGCCCACGCCGAAGGCCGCGCCGAGTTCCGCGGCGCTTCCTGGGCAATCCGCAATCTCACAGAAATCGCGATCGCCCCTGGCGGCAGCGCCCAGATCACCGCTATCGACGGGCTCACACTCGTCGTCGAACCTCAACCCTACAGGTAACCGCCATGACCGCGACTTTGATTGTTCTTTTCGTCATCGCGCTTTTTGTCGTCATCCTGCTGGCGCGCACGCTGCAGGTGGTACCACAACAAAGTGCTTATGTGGTTGAACGCCTCGGCAAATATAGCCGTACCCTACATGCCGGCTTTCACATTCTGCTGCCGTTTCTCGAGCGTGTCGCCTACGGACACAGCTTGAAGGAACAAGCCGTCGATGTCGCCGAGCAGGTCTGCATCACCCGCGACAACGTCCTCGTGGGCGTCGATGCGGTGCTTTATATGCAGGTACTCGATCCCCACCTGGCGTCCTATGGCATCACCAATTACTCCTTCGCGATCGGCCAATTGGCGCAGACCACGCTGCGCAGCCAGATCGGCAAGATCGAACTCGACCGCACCTTTGAAGAGCGCGGCGCCATCAATGCACATGTGGTCGCAGAACTCGATAAGGCCTCTGCCGCTTGGGGCGTGAAGGTGCTGCGTTACGAGATCAAGAACATCAATCCGCCCCATGACGTGGTGTCGGCCATGGAAAAACAGATGCGCGCCGAGCGCGAAAAGCGCGCAGTCATTTTGACCTCCGAGGGCGAGCGCGACGCCAAGATCAACTCCGCCGAAGGCGAAAAGCAGCGCGCCATCAAGGCTTCCGAAGCCCTGCGTCAGCAATTGATGAACGAAGCAGAAGGCCAAGCGCAGGCGATCCTCGCCGTGGCACACGCCACCGCCGACGGTTTGCGCTTGGTTGCCTCAGCGCTATCCACCCAGGGTGGGGCCGAGGCGATGCAATTGCGCATTGGTGAGGAGTACGTGAAGCAATTCGGGAAGATCGCTAAGGAATCGACCACGATCATCGTGCCGTCGAACCTGTCGGATCTGGCTTCGATGGTGACCATGGCCACCAGCATCACTAAGCGCACCTAAACGACCGGTCGCATAGGACCGTGCCGCACGTTGCGCGGCACGGTCGACTCGCAGCGCTTAGGCCTCGAGACCCTGCATCTTCAGGTACTCGTCGTAAGTACCCCGGAAGTCCGAGATGCTGCCGTCGGCCTTCAGCTCCATGATTCGGTTGGCCAATCCACCGACGAACTCGCGATCGTGCGAGACGAAGATCAGCGTGCCGGCGTATTTCTCGAGCGCGATTTGCAAGGACTCGATGGTTTCCATGTCCATGTGGTTCGTTGGCTCGTCCATAAGCAGCACATTGGGCTTGGTCAGAATCAGCTTGCCGTAAATCATGCGGCCCTTTTCACCACCGGAAAGCACCTTGACCGACTTTTTGGTCTCATCACCGGAGAACAGTAGACGCCCCAACGTGCTGCGCACCAACTGATCATCATCGGCTTTACCGGTGTAGCGGGAGATCCAGGAGAACAGGTCCACTTTCTCCTCAAACTCAGCCTGCGGATCTTGCGGCATATAGCCGGGCTGCGCATTTTCGACCCAACTGATCGTACCCGCCTGCGGGTGCAACTCCCCAGCAAGACAGCGCATGAGTGTGGTCTTACCGATACCGTTCGGACCAATGATCGCAATGCGATCAGCCGCTTCCACGGTGAAATTCAGGCCACGAAAAATCGCGGTTTCTGTGCGTGGATAGGTGAATGTCAGGTTCTGTGCCGTCACGGCCGTCCGATACAGCTTCTTACCTTGCTCGAAACGGATGTAGGGATTCTGCCGGGACGAGGGTCGAATTTCTTCGACCTTGATCTTCTCCAGCTGCTTCTTACGCGAGGTAGCCTGACGGGCCTTGGAAGCATTGGCAGAGAAGCGCCGCACGAACTCCTGCAAGTCCGAAATCTGCGCGCGCGCTTTGGCATTCGAGGACTCGACCCGTTGCCGTGCCTGCACGGAGGCGAGCATGAAGTCATCGTAGTTGCCCGGATAGATCTTCAGTTGCTGAAAATCCAGATCGGCAATGTGTGTGCAGACTTGATTGAGAAAATGACGGTCGTGGCTGATGATTACCATGGTGGCGTCATAGGCATTGAGTGCCCGTTCAAGCCAGCGGATCGAATGAATGTCGAGGTTGTTGGTCGGCTCGTCGAGCAGCAACACGTCTGGTTTGGAAAACAGGGCCTGTGCCAACAAGACGCGCAATTTAAGACCCGGCGGCACTTCCCGCATCAAGCCTTGATGGCGCGCCTCATCAATGCCGGCATCGATCAGAATCGCGCCCGCTCGCGCCTCCGCATCATAACCACCATACTCGGCGAACTGTGCCTCCAGCTCGGCGGCACGCATGTAGTCCGCATCAGTAGCCTCCAGGTTGGCATAGATGCGATCGCGCTCTTGCATGGCCTTCCACATTTCATTGTGGCCCTGCATCACCACATCCAGCACCCGCTGATCCTCATAACCGAACTGGTTCTGATTCAATTTGCCGAGTCGGGCGCCCGCCTGCAGCATCACATCACCGGACGTCGGCTCCAAATCTCCACCCAGCACTTTCATCAAGGTGGACTTGCCAGAACCGTTCGCGCCAATCAGACCATAACGATTACCGTCCGCAAACTTGACGGTAACCTTGTCAAACAGCGGCTTAGCGCCAAATTGAACGACGATATTGGAAGTCGAAAGCATGAGATCTCTAAATAGGAAAATACCCCGCTGGTCTACGAACCGGCGCGGTGGAAGAGGGGGCTAAAATCGGCCGATGGTCGGGCGACGGCGGCGATTCTAATCGAAATGGCCCCTTCTCGCGGCCGATCGTCGGAAACACCCGAGTAACCCGTGTTTGAAGCACACTGAAAATACCCCGGAGGGCACACGTAACAGGCACACACCGGCACCCCGATGGGGCGGGCTGGCCCCGGATGGGGGGGATTTGATGCGCTAGACTCGCGGGAGGTCTTTTTGGGAGTCACGCTGATGCGGCGCCGCGGCCTTGCACTTGCTCTACTACTCGCCCCCTTACTGGCGTGGTCCCGGCCGCCGCCGACGCTGACGGTCTATGCCGCGGCCTCGCTGGCGGAATCGTTGCAGGCGTGCGCTGCCCAATACACCGCCCGCACCGGCGTACCGGTGCGCTTTTCTTTCGCTGCGAGCTCAATCCTCGCCCGCCAAATCGAGGCGGGCGCATCGGCTGATGTCTTTATCTCAGCGGATGGCGAATGGATGGATTACCTGGCCAGCCGTCAGCTCATCCGTAGCGCCACGCGCCGCGATTTGGTCGCCAATCGCTTGGTGTTGATTGCCGCGGCGACCGATCCGGTGCAGTTGCGGCTGGATCGGCAAGCACCCATCGTGCAGGCCTTGGGTACTGAGCGACTGGCGCTGGCGGACCCGGAATCGGTACCGGCAGGTCGCTATGCGCGCGCAGCGCTCAGCGCGCTGGGTGTTTGGCAGGCCTTGGTGTCCCACATCGCGCCCGCCGAGAGCGTGCGCGGCGCCTTGGCTTATGTTGCCGAGGGCGAAGCCAAATTCGGTATTGTCTATGCGACCGATGCGCGCACCGAACCGCGGGTTCGGGTGGTCGGCACCTTTCCCGCAGACAGTCACCCACCGATCCGCTATCCGGCTGCACTCACGAACGAAGCGCCAGCGCAGGCAACGCAGTGGCTCGATTACCTCAACTCCGCCGAGGCGGCGCCGATTTGGTCGAAGTACGGGTTTTTGAAGCTATAACGGTCGCATCGTTGGGCGTGAGCAGGGCCAACAACCGCGCCAGAGCACGACCCGGCGTACGATCGTCGCGGCGAATCAGATGCGGCGTAAAGCGGTAGCGCGACCCACCAACGTAATGGATCTCTATCAAGCGGCCCGCCGCGAGATCCTCCGCCACCAGATACTGCGGCATCCAACCGTAGCCGACACCGGCGAGCAGTGCCTCGCGCTTCGCGCCGAAATCCGACAAGAGAAACACGCGATCGCCACCGAACATATGCCGATCATCAGCGCGCGCGCCGGAGTCCTGTACCGACAGTTCAACGTGTTCATGCAATTCGGTGAGCCCGACATCGCGACGGCCCGCGAGCGGGTGCTCGGCCGCGACCAGCAGAAGGCATTCGATCTCTGGCAAGGGCATCGCGACCCACTCAGGGTTCGGGACATAGTCCTTCACCAGCATGACCTCGGCCTGCTCGCTCTGAAAACGGCGCTGCACACCACCCAGAAATTCCACGCGCACTTGAATACGGGTCGGCACCCGTTCCACCGCCATCGTCTTCAGAGCCGCCAGGGTCGGTGCCAAAGGCAAAATCCCGTCTATGATCACCGTCAAACGGGCCTCCCAGCCGGCGGCAAATTCGGCAGCCACGGCCACCACGTGATCGGCCTGCGCCAGCAGGCGACGCCCTTCGGCTAGCACTAGGCTGCCGGCATCGGTCAGCCGCACCCGATAACCCGAGCGATCCAGCAAGGTCACCCCGAGTTGTTCCTCGAGCTTGCGAATCTGGTAGTTCACCGCAGACGGCACCTTGTGCAACCGCAAACCGGCGGCCGCAAAACCGCCTTCTGTGATCACCGCGTCGAGCGCTTCGAGGGCATCAATATCGGGACGCATCGTTAGTTATTATTTAGAAAGATATTCAAAATGATAAGCGATTTTTTTAGGCTTTATGGTGCCACGTTTGACCGGCTTCCAGTAGACGCCTAGTATTTGTCTGACAAATAACTTTGCGGCGAGGTCCTGTGTTCGGTATTACCCCCTCTGCTCGCTTGCGCTCCTCGCCCTACTACGACGCTACGGTGGCGGCCGGGGTTACGGCCTTCACCAGTTACAACCACATGCTGATGCCAACGAGCTTCGGTGACCCGGAAGGGGAGTATTGGCGCCTCCTCAATGGCGTTGCGCAGTGGGATGTCGCTGTTGAGCGGCAGGTGGAACTGACCGGGCCGGATGCCGGCCGCTTGGCCCAGATACTGACCGCCCGCGACTTGTCCCGCTGCGTTCCCGGACAAGGTAAGTACGTCCCGTTGTGCAATCACGACGGCATCCTGATCAATGACCCAATTCTGTTGAAGCTGGCAGACGACCACTACTGGTTGTCCATCGCTGACTCCAATATCTGGTTTTGGGCGCAAGCAATTGCTGCTGAGCGCGGCCTCAAAGTCACCGTTGCGGAACCCGATGTGTCGCCGCTCGCGGTACAGGGACCGAAGGCGGAAGACGTCGTCGCCTCCATCTTTGGCGACTGGGTACGCGCGCTCAAGTACTTCTGGTTCAAAGAGACCTCGATCGAGGGCATCCCGCTGGTGCTGGCCCGATCAGGATGGTCCAAGCAAGGCGGCTTTGAGTTGTACCTGCGTGATGGTTCAAAAGGCACGGCACTGTGGGACTTGGTCCGAGAAGCAGGGCGCCCCTGGGACATTGGTCCGGGCAACCCCAATTTCTGTGAGCGCGTGGAGACCGGCCTACTGTCCTACGGCGGCGACACCGATGCCCACACCAATCCGTATGAGGTGCGCCTCGGCAAATACATCGACCTGCACGTACCGGACGACGTCATCGGCATCGCCGCCTTGCGGCGGATCCATGCGCAAGGTCCGCGCCGGCACCAACTCGGTGTTCTCCTCGACGACACGGAACCGATGGCGCTCGGCAACCTGTGGCACGACATCTACCAAGCCGATCGTCGCGTCGGCTCCATGACCAACGGCGTGTGGTCGTGGCGCTTGCAGCGCAACATCGGCTTTGCCCTCGTTGACGCCCAGTGTGCGGTCGGCGCACGGGTCACCGTGCTGCAGCGGGGGCTCGCACGCCCAGGCACCCTGGCCGCGCTGCCGTTCATTTAAACGGCGGCGCCTCGCGGCCTCGGCTAGAACAAGGCCGGGTCCGCGTCCACCACCGCCGCCGCGCCGCGCCCGATCACGCCGGCGTAGCCGTCCGCCAACGGCAGCAAATGCTCGGTATAAAAACGCGCCGACTGCAGCTTGCCTTTGAAAAAATCCGCATCGCCGCCCGCTGCCAACAAGTTGGCCGCGCGCGTTGCGGCACGCACCTGCAACCAGCCCCCAAGAACCAAGCCTGACAGACGCAAGAAGGGCACCGAGACGGCGCCCAGCACCCGAGGATCCGCCGTCATCGCCTGCAAGTATCCTGTCGCGGTGCGCTCGTAGGTCGCCAGCGCAGCGAGTACGGCCAAACGCAACGACTCCACCGCTGCCGGTACCGGCAGACTCAATTCCGCTCGGATCTCAGCGCCTAGCGCCAGCAAGGCCGTACCGCGATCGCGCACAAATTTACGTCCCGCCAGATCGGCCGCCTGAATGCCCGTCGTGCCTTCATAGATCGTGCCGATACGCGCGTCCCGCAACGACTGCGCCGCGCCGGTGTCCTCGATGAACCCCATGCCCCCATGGACCTGGATGCCCGTCGAGGCGATCTCCAGACCCACTTCGGTACAGCAACCCTTGATGATCGGAATTAGCAAATCAATGCGCGCCTGCGCCGCACTGCGCACCGAGGCATCCGCATGCTCAGCCGCGCGATCCAGTTGCGACGCCCCATACAACGTCAGATAACGGCAGGCCTCAATTTGCGCGCGCATGCCGAGCAACATGCGTTTCACGTCAGCGTGGTGATCGATCGTTTGCGGCGCCGGATCCGTCGCGCCGATCGGTGTGCCCTGCACGCGGTTACGGGCCCAATCCAGCGCACGCTGATAGGCCCGTTCACCGACCGCATAGCCTTCCAAACCAACCCCAAGACGCGCCGCGTTCATCATGATGAACATGGTCTCGAGTCCGCGATTCTCGGCGCCCAGTAGTTCCCCGATCGCGCCGTCCTTTTCACCGTAACTCAGTTGTGCGGTCGGGCTACCCTTGATGCCGAGCTTGTGCTCGATGCCGGTGCAGCGCACATCATTACGCGCCCCCAACGATCCATCGGGATTGGGTAGAAATTTCGGCACGATGAACAAGGACAGGCCCTTGACGCCGGCCGGCGCTCCCTCAACGCGCGCCAGCACGAGGTGCACAATGTTCTCGGCTAAGTCATGTTCGCCGTAAGTGATGAAGATTTTCTGACCAAACAAGCGGTAGTGGCCGTCCGCGCGCACCGCCCGCGTGCGCAGCAAACCCAAATCAGAACCCGCTTGCGGCTCGGTCAGGTTCATGGTGCCGCTCCAGACGCCCGCCACCAGTTTGGGCAGGTAAGTCGCCCGCTGCCCCGGCGTACCCACCGCCAAGATCGCCTCCGCCGCTCCGGCCGACAGCAGCGGACACAAACGGAAAGCCAGATTCGCAGCGGCAAGTACTTCTTCCACCGCCGTGCACAGCAGCGAAGGTAATCCCTGACCGCCAAAGGCTGCCGGCGCACTCAACGTGGTCCAGCCTCCCTCCACCAACTGGGTATAGGCTTGCTTGAAGCCCTGCGGCGTGCGGACGCCCTCAGCCGACCACTGCGCGCCCTCCCGGTCCGCGCTTTGCCACAGCGGATCGAGCACATCCTCCGCAAAATGGGCGGCTTCCTCCAGAATGCTGCCGGCCAAGTCTGGGGAGTAGTCGCCAAATGCCGGGCAACCATCCAACGCCGACCGGCCAATGACCTCATCGAGCGCGAACTGGATATCTTTGAGTGGGGCACGATACATAACAATTACCCTAGTGAAACGACACGGTAGTCGCAGCGACCAATTTGTCAGACAATACCCGAGGACGCATCTCGGGGGAACTCCGCTGCGGCCGCACCGAGCAGCTAATCTGCCCCGACAGCAACCCAGATGAGGAGTGGACGATGGCCGCACCTAGCCCGCCGGGCTTTGAAACCTTAAGCCTGCATGCCGGTCAGCACCCCGATCCTGAGCATCGCGCCCGCGCGGTACCCATCTACCAGACCACGTCCTACGTCTTTGAAGACGGCGAACAGGCGGCCGCGCTATTTAATCTCGAACGCCCCGGCTATATCTATAGCCGCATCTCCAATCCGACGGTTGCCGTGCTCGAAGAGCGGCTGGCCGCCCTCGAAGGCGGCGTCGGTGCGATCTGCACCGCCTCTGGGATGGCCGCGTTGCACGTTGCCATCGCCACACTGCTCGGTACGGGCGATCATATCGTGGCGTCCGCCTCCTTGTACGGCGGTACGGTCGGCTTGCTCGCCAATACCCTGCCGCGCTTTGGCATCACGACCACGTTCGTCAAACCGCGCGACCACGACGGCTTTCGCGGCGCAATCCAACCGAACACCAAACTGCTACTCGGGGAGACCATCGGTAACCCAGGCCTCGAGGTGCTCGACATTCCAGCGCTCGCGGACATCGCCCATCAGGCGGGTGTGCCCCTACTGATCGACAGCACCTTCGCCACACCCTACCTGTGCCGGCCGCTGGATCTGGGCGCTGACCTCGTCATGCACTCGATCACGAAGTGGATCGGCGGCCATGGGATTGCCATTGGCGGTGCGGTCATCGACGGTGGGCGCTTTGACTGGGAGCGTTCGGGTCGCTACCCCATGCTGACCGAACCCAGTGCCGGCTACCAAGGCATTGTCTTCAGCGAACAATTCGGTCCCGCGGCCTTCACCATGCGCGCGCGCACCGAGGGCTTGCGACAGTTTGGCGTCTGTCTGTCACCAACCAACGCATTCTATCTCCTGCAAGGGCTCGAAACCTTGGGACTGCGCATGCAGCGGCACATGGAAAATACCACCGCTATCCTCGACTTCCTCGGTCGCCATGCGGCCGTGGCTTGGGTGACGCACCCCTCGCTGCCGTCGCACCCCGATCATGCATTGGCCCAGCGTCTCCTGCCGCGCGGCGCCGGTTCGATGGTCAGCTTTGGTGTGCGCGGCGGGCGCGCGGCCGGTAAAAAGTTTATCGACACGCTGCGCTTGGCAAGTCACTTAGCCAATGTGGGCGACGCCAAAACCCTCGTGATCCACCCGGCCACCACCACCCATCAGCAAATGAGCGCGGCGCAATTAGAAGCGGGTGGGATCTCCGAGGACATGGTCCGTCTGTCGGTCGGTATTGAATCGGTGGCGGACATCATCCGTGACCTCGACCAGGCCCTGCGGGCCTCGCAGAAGGGCTGAACCATGGCCGTGCAATATCGCATCAATGGCAACGTCGTCCACGTCGCGACCGGCGGTCGCGCCCTGCAGGCGGGGCGGCCCTGGGCCGTGTTTCTGCATGGGGCGGGCTACGACCACAGCGCTTGGGCCTTGCAGAGTCGCTGGCTGGCCTTCCGCGGTTGGAATGTGCTGAGCCCCGACCTGCCCGGACACGGACGATCCGACGGCGCGCCGTTGACGTCCATCACCGCACTGGCCGAGTGGACAGTGCAACTGCTCGACGCGGCACAGACGGACACGGCGGTGTTGATCGGTCACTCGATGGGCGCCTTGATCGCACTCGAGACTGCGGCACTGGCGCCTGCGCGCATCACACGACTGCTGCTGATCGGCGCTGCTGCCAAAATGCCGGTCCACCCCGATCTGCTCGATGCAGCGCAACGCAATCACCACGACGCCGTAGATATGATGAATCTGTGGGGCCTTGGCTACGATGCGGGCATGGGCGGAAGCCGTGCACCCGGTGTGTGGATGGCCGGCGCTTCCGAACGTGTGCTCGAGCGCGCGGCGCCGGGCGTCTTGCACGCGGATCTCAGCGCCTGCAATGCCTACGATGGTCTCATTGCCGCAGCCCAGGTCACGGCAAGCACGCTATTGGTCAGCGGTGAGCGCGACATCATGACGCCAGTGCGCAACGCCAAGACGCTGGTGGCGGCACTGCCAGCGGCGACGTTGCGCCTCTTGCCCGGTGCCGGTCACATGTTGCTGGCGGAATCGCCAAACGAACTCATCGCTGCGATGGCCGACTGGATCGTCGCCAGCACACCGCACTGATGCGACCGCTACTGATCCGGACGCTGACGCTGTGTAGCCTGCTGCTGGCCGGCACACAGGCTGCGCGTAGCACAGAGGGCACCGTGCCGATCGGTGGCCAGTTGCGCGCCGCCGTAATGGACGGTTTAAATGGCCCGTCGCGCCCGCTGGCCGCATTCCGCGGCAAGCCCCTGCTGATCAATCTGTGGGCCAGTTGGTGCGGCCCTTGCCGCGCTGAAACCGCCTCGCTCGAACGACTGGCTTGGCATGATGAAGCCGCCCGCTTTGGTATCATCGGCATCTCGACCGACGATGTTCGCACTGCTGCGCAAACGTGGTTATCGCAATCGAATGCGACCATCCCACACTTTCTCGATCACGACACGGTGCTGGAGACCATGTTGGGGGCGAACCGAATTCCACTGACTGTGCTCGTGGATGCTGACGGGCGTGTCGTCGAGCGCATTTACGGCGAACACATGTGGGACTCGCCCGGCGAGATCGCCCGCATCCGCCGGGCCTTTCACTTCGATACGCCGCGGAAAGCCGCTCCATGAGTGACGCACAGCACACGCGCCGCATCGAAGGCTGGTTGCGGATCGGCGTCGTCATCGCCGTACCGCTGACAGTAGCGGTCGGCTTATGGCTATTGCTCACGCACCCAGAAGCGCGCGCACCGGCCCAACCCACGGACGGCTCCGCGCGCGTGTCGGCATTTCCCGCCACACCGGGGCCGCCCACACTGACGCTCACACCTGCCGTGGTGCCGAGCGCTAACCCATCGACGCGATGATCGAACGGTAATCGGCCTGCGTCATGGGGATCGGGCCTGAGGCATTGGAATTGTTGGTCACGGCGAGTGCGGCGATGCGATCGATATCCATCGCGCCACCGCACACCGATCGCAACGTGCCAACGTCGTTGGCCGCCACAAAGCCCTCGACTGCCGCCACCAGCACTTGGGTGGCTTCCCCCGCACTGCGGCCCGCCAATGCGTCAGGCCACACCGTCCGCGCGACCTCCGCCAAGGGCAACGCCACCACGGCACCGTAATAGTGCAGCACCGGGCCTAAAAACACAGCATTAGCCGCCCCATGGGGTGCGTGATAGACCGCGCCAATCGACTCGGCAAGGCAATGCACAGGTCCGACATCGGAGTTGCCGAACGCCAATCCGGCCAACATCGAGGCAACCGACAGGTCCGCCAGATTCGCCGGCGTCGCGTACGCCGCACCGGCGCCCATGACGCGCAGGATCATGGTGGCCGCACGCAACCCGAGAGCGCGCGAGACCGGACTCGACGCCGGCCGCAGATAGGCTTCCAACGCATGCGTCAGTGCATCCGTTGCCGCCGCCGCGCCCACGCGCACCGGCACAGTCAATAGAAAATCCGAATCCACCAACGCCGCAGTAGGCACAAGGCGCGCGCCCTTGATACTGATCTTGCGCGGTGGATCCAACACCCCGAGCACCGTCACACGCGTCACCTCTGAGCCCGTCCCTGCGGTCGTCGGCAACGCATAGAGCGGCAAAGGATCGACCATAAAGCGATCAAAACCTTCGTAATCGACCAAATGACCCGGATTGGTGGTCGCAACGGCCGCGCCCTTCGCCGCATCGATGACACTGCCGCCGCCAATCGCAATGACACAGTCATGTTGTCCGCGTTGCAGTAAGGCCGCAATCGCTTCAGCGCAATGGACGTCGGGCTCGCCGGGCACGTCGCTCGTCATCGGCACAGGGCCCGCCGCTGTCGCCAGCAGGGCCAGCACATCACGCAGCGCTGCCGAGTCCCCCAGTCGCGGATCGCTGACCACCAAGGGGCGACGGCGCCCATCTTCGGCCAATAGGCCCGGTAGCGCGGCCCGGCAACCGACGCCGGTGAGAATGCGCCGTGGGGCGAGCAACTGCAGATCGAAGTAGTCGGGGACGTGCAACGCGGCGATCTCCTGTGCAACGGGTCCCCATCCTGTCGCAGTCCATGCGTTCCGTAAAGGCGAGAACACCCGAAACGAGTTAGCATTCGCGCATGGAACCTACCGACACCGACGAGAGACCAGAACCGGTCGCCATTCCGCATACCGAACTGTCATCGGATGCGCTGCGCGGTGTTATCGAATCCTTCGTGTTGCGCGAGGGAACCGATTATGGACGGCACGAAGTGACTTTGGATTCGAAGATCGCCGAGGTACAGCGCCAACTCGAGCGCGGTGAGGCAGAAATCTTTTGGGACCCGGCGAGTGAGTCGGTGCAATTGATCGCCCGTCGGCGGCTCGGTCGCGGGCGCGAGGCATGATGCCCTTCAGTACAGTACAGCGCGCTATCGAAACCGCCGGTTTAGCGGTCCGCGGCGCTTTTCATCCCACGCCCGCAGACGGGGTGCCGGAGGTACGGCCCGGTCAGGCCACCGTAACTCTCGTGCTCGTTGGCATGAGCGGGCGCGCGCAGTGGCCGGCTTTTCGCGGATCACCAGAGTCGGCGGATGGCCAACCCAATCCGCTGGACCGGTGGGGTCATCGCCTTCTGGAGGATCTGGCCGACGCGTTTGATGCCTTCCCATTGGAACCCTTCGGCGGTCCGCCGTGGTGGCCGTTCCAGCGATGGGCCGTACGCGCCGAATCGCTGCATGTTTCACCGTTGGGATTGCTGATTCACGCCGAGCACGGCTTGTGGCACTCCTATCGTGGCGCGCTGGCATTCGCAGAGGCGCTGGATCTGCCGGCGCGACAGGACAGCGCGTCTCCGTGCGATACCTGCGCCACCCGACCGTGCTTACACGCCTGTCCGGTCAGTGCCCACGCCAGCGGCGGCTTCGCGCCGGCGAGTTGCGCCAACTATCTGCGTACCCCAGCAGGAGAGGACTGCCTCACCGGCGCCTGTGCGGCGCGACGGGCCTGCCCCATCGGACAGCACCACCTACAAGGCCCGGATCAGGCGCGCTTCCACCTCAGTGCGTTCGTACGCAGTACGCCCGCATGAACGGTTGCCCAGGTGGCAAACCTTGCACCCTCGCTGCCTGCAGCGGTCCTTTAGCACACGGACCCTAATGCTGCAGGACAGCCGCAATCGAGCCCGTTTTCCAGCACTGTTCATCGGTCACGGCAGCCCAACGAATGCGCTCGCCGACAATGCACACACCCGCGCTTGGCGTGCCCTCGGCGTAAAGCTCGGCAAACCCCGCGCCATTCTGGCGATCTCTGCGCACTGGTACACGCGTGGGACTTTTGTAACCGGGCAGCTGGCCCCCAAAACCCTTCACGACTTTGCCGGCTTCCCAGAGGCCCTCCAACGGATTCAATATCCAGCACCCGGCGCACCGCAATTGGCGCATGCGGTAGCCTCCTGCCTGGCGTTGCAGGGCGCGAGCGTCCGCACGGACTGGGGGCTGGATCATGGGACTTGGTCGGTCCTGTTACACCTGTATCCCAAGGCGGACATACCCGTCGTGCAACTCAGCATTGATCAGACGCGCCCCGGCGCCGATCACCTGCGCATGGGTGCCGCGCTCAGTGTGCTGCGTGATCAAGGGGTACTCATCCTCGGCAGCGGCGGCATCGTCCACAATCTCGGCCACGTAGATTGGCGCGATGCGCAGGTAGCGCCCGCGTGGGCGACGCAGTTTGACGCGTGGGTGCGCACCAACGCGCTCGCCGGCGAGCATGACCCACTCGCGAATCTGGCGGCCTTCGACCAGGCCGGGCGCCTGTCTGTACCGACCCCCGATCACTACTTGCCGCTGCTGTACGTGCTCGGCACGCGCCGCGCGGATGAGGCCACCACGGTCGTGCACGAAGGCTTCGAGCTCGGTTCGATCAGCCTCACCGCACTACAGGTGGGCTGAGGCTCACCCCCAGAGTGCGCGCGCAGGCACCGACATGAGCCCATCCTCAAAATGGATCGGGTAGGGGCGGTCAAGACGCTGTAGCAATGGACCGTCCAAATCCACATGCGTGCACGATTGGGCGACCAGAAATCCTGGCGCCATAGCCAATGAAGTGCCACACATGTTGCCCACCATCAAGCCAAACCCTAAGCGCGACGCCTCATGCACCATCGCCAGCGCTTCGGTCAGACCACCGCACTTATCGAGCTTGATATTGAGGTAACGATAACGCCCGACCAACGCGGGAAACGACTGCCGATCGACGCAAGACTCATCGGCCGCCAATGGAATGAGACCCGCATAACCGTCCAGCGTTGCATCCTCGCTTTGCGGCACGGGTTGCTCGATCAGTTCCACGCCAAGCGCACGCAGCGGCGGCTCCAGTCGATCCAATAAGGCGCGATCCCACGCTTGATTGGCATCCACCACGAGCCGGGCGGTCGGATGTTCTTCGCGCACGATACGCACCACATCCAGATGGCGATCCGCGTCCAGCTTTAGCTTCAACTCACTGTAGCGCAAGGACTCCCGCGCCTTGCGCCGCGTATCCGTTTCATCAGCCAACCCCAGCGTCAGCACCGTGCGCACCGGACGCAAGGACAGAAAGCCCGCCGTGACGGCGACTGGGACACCGGATTGCTTGGCACGTAAATCCCACAGCGCGCAATCGAGCGCGTTGCGGGCGCCGCCTGGGGGCAGCAAGGTCTGCAACTGCGCTGTCGTTAGGTCCGCGTGGAGGCGCTCGGATACGGACTGCACGTCGTGGACCATACTCTGCGGGGTCTCGCCGTGGTAATCGACCCCAGCGGCTTCGCCGCGACCGATGTGCCCATCCGCTGCGACCAGCGTCACCAGAATGACTGGAATACGGGTCAATGCATCCCGCGAGGTGGCGAATACCTCATGCATCTCCCAATGCTCAATTTCGACGGTGCAGCGCATCATGACGCGAGCAACCGGTCCGCCAGCAAGCCCACACCACCGCGCAGCGGATCACACACCGGAAGACCCAATTGGGCCGACACTCGCTGCCGATAGGCGTCCCACTGCGCGTCACTGAGCGCGGAGGAATTGATGCTGATCCCCACGCAACGGATCGCGCGATTGGTGAGTCGTCCGGCCAAGACATAATAGTCAATCGCGTCGTGCAGCGACGGGATCGGGAAGTCCGGGAACTCGTCGATGGTGGTACGCATCGGGTCGTGACAGAGCACGATCGCGTCTGGCTGCGAGCCATGCAACAACCCCAAGGTTACGGCCGCATAAGCGGGATGATAAAGCGACCCTTGGCCCTCAATCACGTCCCAGTGATCGGCAGCGGCGTCCGGTGACAGCACCTCCGCCGCACCGGCGATGAAGTCCGATATCGTGCGATCCATCGGCACTCCACTACCGGCGATCATGATGCCGGTCTGGCCGGTGGCCCGGAACGTCGCGGCAACACCGCGCGCTTTCAGCTCTTTGGTGAGCGCAAGAGCCGTGTATTTCTTACCCAAAGCGCAGTCGGTACCGACCGTCAGAACGCGCAGACCACTGCGTTTGCGCCCACTCGCGCAAGGATAGTCGCCGCCGATGTGCCGTACGTCCACGAGGCGCGCCCCCGAGGTCGCGGCCGCGGCGACGAGGCGCGGGAATGCAGTCAAGCGCGTGTGCATGCCAGACACCACATCCAGACCCGCAAGCAGCGCTGCCTCCAAATCGTCCTGCCAATGGGCCGGCAGGCGCCCCCCAGTCACCGCCACCCCAACGACGATGGAACCGGCGCCCGCCTCGGCCGCTGCAGCCGGCGCCAAGCGGGGCAAATCAAGGGTCACCGGACAGGCCGGCAAGGACCACTCGGCCAGCACATCCGCACGGCACCAGTCGCGCAAACCAAACGCGGTTTTGGCATCGGCTTTGGTCAGCACGTCACCAAGATAAAGAAGGTAAGGCTTCCTGAGAACGAGCATGCGGCAACTCCAACGGACGCGGTAGCGACGACATCATAGCGGCGCGCACCCGGCAAGACATCGTCATCACCGCAGCATGGTGGCCGACCAACGCGCATGCGACACTGTCAACCCCTATCGGGAGGTCTTCCATGCCCAGCACGCCCATCCGCCGTCTCTATCCCCGTCTGCGCCCATACAACGTCGGCCGTCTACGGGTCTCCGACATACATGAGCTCTATTACGAGGAAAGTGGCAACCCGCGTGGCAAACCGGTCGTCTTCCTCCATGGCGGGCCCGGTGGTGGCACCTCGCCGGAGCAGCGGCGGTTTTTTGATCCCAAGCGCTATCGGATCATCCTGTTTGACCAGCGCGGCTGCGGGCAGAGCACGCCGCATGCCAACTTGGTCGACAACACCACCTGGCACCTCGTGGAGGACATGGAAACGTTGCGGCGCCATTTGGGGATCGATACCTGGCAACTGTTTGGCGGTTCGTGGGGTTCCACACTGGCGCTGGCGTATGCCCAGACCCACCCCAAGCGCGTCTCGGAACTGGTGTTGCGGGGCATCTTTATGTTGCGCCGCTGGGAACTGGAATGGTTCTACCAGGATCCGCACGGCTGTGGCGCGCTCTACCCCGACCTGTGGGATCAATATGTTGCGCCCATCCCAAAAGCCGAGCGCAGCGACATGATTGGGGCGTATTACAAGCGACTCACCAGTCGCAACAAAGACACGGTCACTAAAGCCGCCCGCGCTTGGTCCGTTTGGGAAGGGGCCACCGCGTACCTGCGCCATAACGCCGAGGCGGTTGCCGAATTTGAAGATCCCCTGTATGCGGCGGCCTTCGCGCGCATTGAGTGCCATTATTTCGTCAATAAAGGATTCTTCCCGCAAGACGACCATTTGCTGCGTCAGGTCCGCAAACTACGCCACCTGCCAGCGACCATCGTGCATGGCCGCTACGACGTGATCTGTCCCGTGCGCAATGCGTGGGAATTGTCCAAAGCTTGGCCGGAAGCTGGTTTACGAATCGTGCCCGATGCCGGGCATTCGGCCTTCCAAAAAGGCATGATCCACGAATTGGTGGCGGCTACGGATCTTTATGCGCGCTGAGCGGTCAGAACGGATACGCACTGCCGCGATCTGGCGACACCCGGAGGGTGGATTCAGGCGGTAGCGCTCGTTACAGTAATCCCTACGCCCACCAGAGCCTCCCCTATGACCGCTTTCGTACCCGCTGTTTCAGTCGTCTGCGCGCTCCTCTTGGGGCTCAGTCCGCTCACCGCCCGCGCCGGTCTGGGTGAGAATGTCGCCCATATAGAGCAGGATCGCGTCGTTCTACGCGGCACGCCGGTGCAAGTAACGCGGTCGGGCGCTTACGACCGCCATGAACTGCAGACCGCCGCGGGTGTTCAGGTGCGCGAGTTTGCGGATCGCAGCGGACGTATCTTTGCAGTCACCTTCAACGGACCCTCCAAGCCCGACCTCAAAGTGCTACTGGGCACGCATTACACCGAATATGCCACGGCGACGCGACCGTCTGTGTCCACCCATAAGGTCTACACACACGCCAGTGGCACGCTGGCGCTGTCGATTGTGAAACTGCCCCGCGGCTTTACGGGCAGTGCGTTCATCCCCGACGCAGTACCGGTTGGTGTCGATCCGCGTCAGTTGCTGCAGTGAGGAGCGCACACATGAGCCGTTTGTCCCGATGGTTTTTTGTCTCCGGCCTCTTTGCGCTCAGCGCCTGTGGCGGTGGGGGTGGTGGTTCCTCATCGAGTGGCGGCACACCCATGCTGCCGGCCGTCTCGCTCTCCACCACGGCACTGAATTTCGGCAACCAAACAATCAACACCACGAGTGCCGCCCAGTCCGTCACGCTCACCAACAGTGGTAGCGCTTCGCTGTCGATCAGTTCGATCACGCTGACCGGCATGGACGCTGCCCTCTATGCCAACACCACGACCTGCGGCACGACGCTAGCGGTCAACGCCCACTGCAACATCTCGGTCACCTTCACACCCACGACGACCGCGAGCACCAACGCCGCCGTGTCGATCGCCACTGACGCCGCCGGCAGCCCGGCAACCGTCACTCTGACGGGTACCGGTTCCACTTTGTCGAGCAATGCTTTCCAGATCACCATCGATCAAGGACCAGTCGGCATCAACACAGCGAACATTGCCTATACAACGGTCACCGTGTGTACGCCAGGCAACATGAACCAGTGCACCACGATTGACCATATCCAAGTGGATACCGGCTCCTACGGGCTGCGCCTGTTCAAGTCCGAGTTGGGCGCAGTCACACCGACTATCGTCAAAGACCCCACATCTGCCAATGCCATCAATGAATGTGTGATCTATGCCGACGGATACACGTGGGGTTCCGTTGGCCAATTGGATGTTTCGTTAGGCACTCGCACCATCAGTGGCGTGACCGTCCAAGTCCTTGGCGATACGGCGGCGGGCTCGCCACCGAACAGTTGCTCAAGTGGGAGCGGCAAGTACGAGAGCACCGTGGCACTATTTGGTGCCAAAGGCATCTTAGGCATTGGCGTATTCGCAGAAGATTGTGGCGGTGGCTGCGCACAGTTACCGGCAATCCCCCAGTGGTATTACACCTGTCCATCGGGCACCTGCAGTCCACTGGCTGTTGCACTCGGCAATCAAGTGAAAAATCCGATTACGCTGCTTCCACCACCAGAGAACAATGGCGTTGTGATCGACTTACCCGCTGTCAGCGGGGTGGGCCAGGCGACGCTACAGGGCGCGGTGTACTTTGGCGTGCAGACACAGAGCAATAACACGCCCGCAGCGTCCGCAATCTGGTACCTCTTGACTGGGCAGGGCACGCTCACGACGACTTATAAAGGCGTGAGTCTTCCCAACAGCTTCATTGATCTGGGATCAAATGGTCTGTTTTTCTCTGATTCCAGCATCACTAACTGTGCCAACAGCGTAGGCTTTTATTGCCCAGCCAGCCCCCTCAGCCTGAGCGCTAGTATTGCCCAGACTGCGGCTACGTTCACCGTAGACAATGCAGAAGCGGATTTTTCCGCCAATCCAAACTTCAATGTATTCGCGTATCTTGCCGGCAATAATTCGAGCCCAACCGCACCGACGAGCGCTTTTGACTGGGGCTCCCCGTTCTTTTTCGGCCGCAAGGTCTATCACCTCTTTGAACTGAACAGCCTCGGCACCGTGCAAGGTCCAGCCATCGCATTCTGACGAATTTGCGTAACTTTACCTTCGCGCACACCCTTGCGGTCAACACCCGTCCACCTGCGGCGTTACTCTTCAGCGTCAGCACCGTCTGCTGAATTGGACATGAAGAGGAACGCCAATGAAACACCCTGTCCGCACCGCGTGGGTCGCCATCTGCCTACTCACCGCCGCCAGCGCGGTCGCCGCCGTCGATCGTGACCCACCACCGCCAAGTGCAGCCGATCCGGCCGTCTCGGAATGGCACACCGCGCACGACGGTAGGGATGAAGCAGGCTCGATGCCACATGGGCACCCGCAGGGCGGGCACGAGACCCGCGGCGGCTCCGAGGCCATGGCCATCCTGCACCATCTCAACCTATCGACCGCACAGCATGAGCAACTCCGTGCAATCCATGCACAAGCGCGAGTACAGCAGAATACGCTGCACGAACTCGTCCACGCGGATCACCTGGAGTTACTGACTACGCCGCCAACCGATCCCACATACCGCCTCGCGGTGTCGGCCGCCAAAGAGCACGCGGCCGCGATGATCGAGGCACGTGCAAGTGTCTGGACGGCGGTGTATACGGTACTGACCCCCGCCCAACGCGCCCAGATACCTGCGCTCGCTCGGCAGTTCGGCAGACAGCACGAGCACCGCGCAGAACAGGACAAACCCCATCGCGGCTGGCATGACCGCCAGCCGCCAGCACAGGCCGGACCAGCGCCGGCGCAAGGACCCTACTAGACGTACAGTGCTCGCGGGGACCAGGGCCTTGCCCAGCTCCTTCAATAGCGACACACTGGCGCCCATGATGGCCTTTGCTTGCTCTCGTTGGTTGCCCACTGCGCGCCTCAGCCTGATGCTAGGTTTGTGGTCGGCGAACGGCATGGCTGCACACGGCCCCGTCATAGGCCAGCCGGCACCCCCGCTCATTGCGCCAACGGTCGACGGCGGGACCGTGGATCTGGCGGCACTGCGCGGCCACGTGGTGCTCTTAAATCTCTGGGCATCCTGGTGCCCACCGTGCCGTGCCGAGTTGCCAATGCTCGCGCAATTGCAGGAGCGGCACCGGGCAGAAGGGCTTGTGCTCATCGCGCTGTCTGCCGACCGCCATCATGATCGCGAAGACGCACGTCGTGCGATCACCGGGCTTGCGCTCACCGGTGCGTTCATGGACGGTGCCAAGCCAAATGGCTATGCCAACCCGGAGGCGCTGCCGTTCACGTATGTGATTGACGCCGACGGCATCGTCCGCGCGATCTTCGCGCCTAGCGCAGGCCCGCTGGGCGAGATCGCCTTGGAAAACGCGATCGCACCCTTACTACACTCCACCACGCCTTAGTCGGCGGCAACGACCTGCGGCGAACGAGCAGCGCCTTTGGTCGAGTGGCCGACCCAAATCACGCCGATCAATGCGAGCATGATTACCGCGGACACCGCCGCGATTTCAAAAGCGGACTTGGCATAGGCCTCTTGTGCCGCGGTACGCGTCAACACCGCAGCCGACTGGTCGCTACTCAGGCCTAGCGATTGCAAGCCTTGCATCGCATAAGTAAATGGCGCATCAAACACGCTGGTCCGATCCACCAGCCGCGACTGATACAACGCCGCTCGATGATCCCAAATCGTCGTCACGATCGAAGCGGCAATGCCACCTGCGGTCAAACGTAGAAATCCAGCCATACCCGAGGCTGCCGGCACGCGCTCCGGTGGCAAGCGGTTGAGCATGATGGTGACCGAGGCGATGAAAAAGGTTGCTAAAGAAAAACCCTGCAGACCAACCGCGAATGCGACCTGGCTGAAATCCGCTGCGGTCGTCAACTGTGATCGGGCATAGAAAGACCACCCGAAAAAAACCATTGCAAAGGTCGCAATCCAGCGCGCATCGACGCGCGCGAGCAGTTTCGCCACCACCGGCGCCAAGCACATGCCGATCAAACCAGCCGGTACCGCCACCAAACCACTGGATGTCGCGTTGTAACCCATCTGGGTCTGCAACCAGAGGGACATCAAAATCAGATTGCCGAAAAAGACACCATAACCGACGGCATTGACCACCGTGCCCACCCAAAAGTCCCGCTGCTGGAACAGGGACAGGTCGACAATCGGATGTTCTTCATTCAGCTCCCAGATCAGGAACGCCACGAAACCCACCGCAGCAATGACGGCGAGCGCCACAATGAAAGGGGAGGCGAACCAGTCAGCATCTTTGCCCTTGTCGAGCATCAACTGCAGCGAACCGACCCAGATGATGATTAGACCGAGTCCAACATGATCGACTGGTAGCTTGCGTGTCGCGCTTTCTCGACCACGCATGATCCGACCACACACGAATACCGAAAAGAGTCCGGCCGGTACATTGATAAAAAAGATCCATGGCCAGGACCAATTATCAGAAATCCAGCCCCCGAGTACTGGACCTACCACCGGCGCAATTAACGTGGTCACGGACCAAATCGCAAGCGCTTTGCCGCGCTTTTCAGCCGGAAAGATCGCCAAGAGTACGGCCTGCGACCCGGGCACCATGGGTCCCGCAACCAGACCCTGAAAGACGCGAAAGAAGACCAGCGATGACAAATCCCACGCCATACCGCATAGAAAAGAGGCCAACGTAAACAATCCGATCGACACCATAAAGGTACGAATCAGGCCGAACCGTGCCATCAACCAACCGGTCAAGGGAACCGAGATCGCACTGGCGATCGCGAAGCAGGTGATGACCCAGGTGCCTTGCTCGTTACTGACGCCCAAGTTGCCAGCGATACTCGGAATGGCCACGTTAGCCACGGTGGTATCGAGGACCTGCATGAAGGTCCCGAGCGCCACTGCGATCGCTACGAGCGCTCGGTTGGCTGCCGAGAGTCCGAGGAAGCTGTGCGACGCTGCACTCATCGGTGCCGCGGGGACGCACCCAGACGGGCCTGCGCGATCAGCGACGCAATGCGTGCCTCCACCGCAGGGTCCATAGGGGCAGACTGCAATGTCCGAGTGCGCTGTGGCGCAACGGATGCATCAATGACCGCGGACAAGTCCACTCGCACTGTCGTGGAGAGGCCGACGCGCAGGGGGTGTGCCTGCAGATCCTTCGGATCCAACGCGATATGGACCGGAACGCGCTGCACCACCTTGATCCAGTTACCCGAGGCGTTTTGTGCCGGCAGCAGTGCAAATGCCGCGCCGCTACCGGCAGAAAACCCAGTCACCCGGCCGTGAAATTCCACGTCCGAGCCGTAGACATCCGAGTGCAGGGTGGCGGGCTGACCGAACTTCAGTCGACCCAACTGCACTTCCTTGAAATTAGCATCGACCCACACATGCTCGAGGTCTGCAACCGCAAACAGTGGCACACCAGGCGCAATGCGTTGCCCAACCTGTACCGCTTTGCGGGCCACCACGCCGTCCGTCGGGGCAAGGATCCGCGTGCGCGCCAGGGCCAGTGCCGCATTGCGCACGGCGACCGCGGCAGCGACAACGCGCGGATGTGTCTCTATGCGTGTGCCTTGCAACTCTGCGGCAAAAACCCCCACCTGCGCAGTCGCCGCCGCGACCGCGGCCGTCTGCTCGGCCACCGCTTCGTTCGCATGTACCACGTCTTCGGCGGCGACGGTCCCATCACGGTCTAGACCCTCGCGGCGGGCCAAATCCTGTTTCGCGCGCGCCAGCGCGACCTGCCGCACGGTAAGCATGGCCTTCCACAGGTTTTCCTGCGCTTGATGGGAGGCCACATCGCGAGCGGTACGATCCAGTTCCGCCTCCGCCGTCACCAGGGCCAAGCGGGCGTCGGTGGGATCCAATTCAACCAACACATCGCCCTGGTGGACATGAGCCATATCTGCCACGTGCAGTGCTTGCACCGTGCCGGGTACTTCACTGGTCACGGCGATCACATCGCCAGTGACATACGCATCCTCCGTGGATTCGTAATGCCGTAACGCTAGGTTCCAATACAGCAACCAAGCCACGGCCACTACGGCCAATAGGATGCCAAAGATCCGGAAGGCCTTACGGCGTGCGTTGGTTGGTGCAGCAATAGTGTCGTTCACGGTGAGACCTTGGAAGTCGATGCAGTAAGAAACCCAGGGTCATCGGCGCTACCGCCGATGGCCACCACCACAGACACCCGCGCAGCGGCAGCGGCCAGACGCAGGTCCTGCGCACGTGACGTAGCCATAATCAACAGTGCGCGCGCGGCAAAGATCGGACGATCATCGATGAGCCCGGCGGCCCGACGCCGCTGCAGATCACTCAGCGTCTGCTGCTGCTCCAGCACGGCGGCCTCGGCATAACCCAGTTCCCGCTCCCGCAGTGCCACGCGCGTCAACGCGTCCGCCGCTTCGCGGACCGACTCCAGTACGGTCTGGTTGTAATGGGCTATCGCTGCAGTGGTCGCTGCGGAGGCGCCCCGTTCCGCCGCCGCTCGGCTGCCGTGGTCATACAGCGGCAAGGCCGCACTGAAACCAGCGAGCAGCACCCGTGCGGGTGCAGATAACAGATTGTCGAGTCCAAACGCCGAGGTACCGATGAACGCGTGCAGGTCTAGGTTGGGGTAACGGGCCAAACGTGCCACGTCTTCCTGATCCGACGCCGCAGCGACGCGTTGGTACGCCGCCTGGATATCGCTACGACGGGTGAGCAGGTCACCTGGCAGAACGGCGGGCACGACCAACGCCTGCGGATCGAGTCGTGCAGCAGACAGCGGCGAGTTGGTCATACCGCGCCCGGTGAGCACGCCCAGTCGGTGCAACGCAAAGGGGGCCTCGGCTTCGGCGTGAGCCACGTCCGCGCGCGCCGCGTCACAGTCGAGGCGCGCGGTCGTCACCTCAGAAGTGGGCCCCAAACCATGCGCGACTCGGCGCTGCGCCAACGTCAGCGCTGCCTCGCGTTGTTGCAGCACTTGCGTGGTCGCCTCGGCCACCTGTTGCGCACGCTGCCAGTCCAAATAGGTTGTCACGACCGCCGCGGCAATGGCGAGTCGCGCACTGCGCAGTTGCAATTGTCGGGCAGCGACTTCGCGCCCGGCCGCATCCACGCGCCGCGCGATGCGCCCGTACAGATCCATGTTCCAGTGCAGGTCCGCACCGAGGTCGCCATTCCAATACGTCTTGCCGCCAAAGGGCGGTGGAAAATAGGACCGACTGCTCAGGTGTTCGCGATCCTCGGTCCACGCCGCGACCACCGACGGACCTGCCGCGCTTTGGGTGCCGCCCAGTTCTGCGCTGGCTTGATCCAGTGCCGCCTGCACGGTGACCAAAGTGGATGAATCATGCAGCGCCAGACTCACCAGCGCATCGAGTGATGGATCTTGAAAGGCACGCCACCACTCAGCCTCGAGCACTGGAGCGGCTTCGCTCATGATGCCGAAGGCGGCCGCGGATGGAAGCGACTTCGTGGCCTCGCGAGACGGCCCGGCGACACAGCCCGTTAGCAGCGTCATTCCCATAGCAAGTACGTACAACGACCGACTCATGCACTGCACTCCGTGCGGTTGGCGCGACCTTCGAGTCGCGCGATCAGCTTATTCAGCATTCGTTTCAAGTCCGCGACTTCCTGCACCGTAAAATCCGCAAGCGCCTCATTCAACCGACTCACCACCATTGGTAGTGCACGCTCAGTCGCCGCCAGGCCCGCGGGGCTCAAAATCAGCCGCACGCTGCGCCGGTCCTCCACGCTGCGCTCGCGCGCGAGAAAACCTTTCTCTTCCAACTGATCCAGCACCCGCGTGAAGGCCCCGCTGTCGTGATTGAGTGCCCGGCACAAGGCGGCTGCCGATCGCCTGGGATCATCGCGTAGTTCCATCAGCGCCAACCACTGCACTGGGGTCAACTCCGCTTCCACAAATTCCGTATCCAACTCGTGACGTAGCAGGGCACCGCCACGACGAATCAGGTAGCCCACACTGTCGGCTAGTTGATAGTTCACGGCATCGTAATGTTTCATTCCTGCCTCAGCAGTTACTGCGTAAGCAGTTTAATGGTCGAGAGAGATCCGGTCAACCGGAGGCGGGTATGATCGCGACACCGTCCTGGTTTTCGGAGTGCCGCATGTTGCGTCTGTTCCTATTGGCGATTATGGGTCTCAGTTGGGTTTTGGTCGGCGTAGCCCGCCCGTTTACGGCCCGCGACCTCGTCACCTTAGAGCGCGTCAGCGAACCGCAGATCTCCCCCGACGGGACGCGCCTCGTCTACACCCTGCGCAGCGTCGACTACAACGCCAACAAGTCGTCCTATGCAATATACGAAACCACACCGAGCGGCGCCGAGCCGCGCCGACTGACCGCGGTGGGCTCTAACGCCAACGCACCACGCTGGTCTGCGACTGGCCACTCGCTGTACTTTCTTTCCACGCGTACCGGCAGCACCCAACTTTGGCGATTGGATGGTGCCGGTGAAGCGCGGCAGGTCACTCACTTTCCCATGGACGTGAACTCCTACCAATTGTCGCCGGACGGGCTGCGGATTGCGTTTGCCGCGTCGGTCGACCCCACCTGTGACACGCTGCAATGCAGCGCCGATCACGCCGCCGCGCGCGCTGCGCGCAAGAGCACCGGCGTCCTCTACGAACGACTATTTGCGCGCCACTGGGACACTTGGGGCGACGACACCCGCGCCCAACTGTTCGTCGCCACCCTCGATCCGGACGGCACCGTTACCGCAGAGCCTGTGCGTGTCTCACGGGGCCTAGACGCCGATGTGCCCTCGAAGCCCTTTGGCGACGAGAGTGAATACCAATTCGCGCCCAACAGCCAAACAATCTATTTCACGGCACGCATCGCCGGCACCACCGAAGCGTGGTCCACGAATTTCGACCTCTATACAACCAACGCCGACGGTTCGGGCAGTCCCATCAATCTAACTGCCGCCAATCTGGCCTCGGACACCGCACCGGTACCAGCGCCCGACGGTCGTCACCTGTATTACCTCGCGATGGCCCAGCCCCGCCACGAAGCGGATCGCTTTCGTATCATGAGCCTCGACCTGATCAGCCGTGAGACCCGCGAAGTTGCCCCACAATGGGATCGTAGTGCCGGCGCGCTCTCGCTCAGCGCCGATGGCCATACGCTCTACGCACTCGCCGACGACCAAGGCGAACGTCCGCTATTTGCAATCGATGTGGCTACCGGCAACGTCCAACGCCTGATCGCCGGCGGGAACATAACCCAATACACGCGCTCGCCCGACACCACCATCGTGCTGCGCGACACGCTGGTGGCGCCCGCGGATCTATATCGCGTCAACGCCACAGGACAGGGCCAGGCGGTCACGCACGTGAACGCTGCGCGCCTGACGGGCATTGAATTCGGTGAACCCGAATTCTTTCACTTCAAGGGATGGAATGGCGAAACCGTGCGCGGTTATGTCGTCAAGCCGGTCGGCTACCAGGCAGGTCACCAGTACCCGGTGGCCTTCCTGATCCATGGCGGCCCGCAAGGCTCTTGGCTGGATGACTTCCACTACCGTTGGAATCCGCAAACCTACGCAGGTGCCGGCTACGCCGTCGTCGCCATCGATTTTCACGGCTCGACCGGTTATGGACAAGCCTTCACTGACGCCATTAGCGGCCACTGGGGAGATCGACCCCTCGAAGATCTGCAGAAAGGGTGGGCTGCTGCACAATCACAGTTTCCGTTTTTGGCCGCCGACCGCGCCTGCGCGCTCGGCGCCAGTTATGGCGGCTACATGGTCTATTGGATGGCTGGGGTCTGGGCGAAGCCCTGGAAGTGCTTCGTGGACCATGACGGCGTGTTCGACACGCGCTTTATGTATTACGCGACCGAGGAACTCTGGTTTGAAGAAACCGAGTATGGCGGGACCCAGTACGAACATCCGGCCAACTACGAGCGCTTCAACCCACTCAACCACGTCGCAGACTGGTCAGTACCGATGCTGGTGGTCCAAGGCGACCGCGACTATCGGGTCACTCCAGATCAGGGCGTTGCGGCATTCACCGCTCTGCAACGACGCGGCGTGCCCAGTGAATTTCTGCACTTTCCAGACGAAAATCATTGGGTCTTGAAGCCACAAAACAGCGTGCAATGGCACGACACCGTCGAGGCCTGGTTGCAGCGTTGGACCACCAGCGAAACAAAAAAATGAGAGCCACCACACAGTCCTGATCGCCAAAGCACCCCAAGGCCTACTGAAGCGTGCATACTTAGGGAGCGAATAGGTCGCGCCAACGCGGTGCGCTCAATCCACGAAGAAAAGGCAGCACCGTCATGCAAATTGTCGAAAAGCGCCGTCAGTCACGCTACCGGTTAGCCCACCAGCCGGCGGGGCCCGTCTTCGTTCTGCATGGCGCACAACGGCTGCCTGCTACCGCGGTGAACGACGTCTCCAACTCCGGAATCAGCCTCTGCCTATCCGTCGCACCACCGGTAACGTCCCGCGTGGCAATCGAATTTCTCTCGGATGGCATGACGCTCGACGTCAATGGTGTCGTGGCTTGGTCCCGTGCGCATCAACCCACCGACGAGGAAGGCGCCGACGAGAGCTTCGTCTTGGGTATTGAACTATTCAGCCCGATGTTATTACTCTCCGCCTTCCGCGACGCACTACCGCACGACACGCTGACCTTCGACGAAGCCTGATTCAGCCCACGGACGGGGCGAACTACAGTCCGCGGGTACAGACAGCGGCGACGCGGTGCCGCCAGCACCGCTCGTGTCCCGGCACAGCACGCGCCGGATCCCCGAGTTCTAGGCCGTGTGGCGTTCGGGCCTCATCCGCCGGCCACCGCAGGCGGGTCGCCGGTTGGCATCGACGCTCGCCACAAAAGCCGCCCCGCAATACAGCATCGTGCGCCTCAGATCCCGGTCTAGGGACTCTGTGCGCAGCCAGTCATCATGGGGATCGGACACGCGTGATAGGCACCCAGTCCGGCTTCAGCCGCACCGCTTCCGGCATGATCCGTGACTTATCCAAAGTAGGAGATATTTTAACAATTCTTCTCGCGACACCTAGAGCAGTCGCCCGCCGGAAACGGTCACCACCTCACCAGTGATATAGGCCGCACCCGCGCACAAAAACGCAATCACATCGGCGTACTCGGCCGGCTCGCCGACCCGTTGCAAGGCCACTTCACTCTGCGCCGCTGCATCGGCATCGCCAAAGGAACATTCCCACGGCGAATTGACGTAGCCGGGTGCAATGCCATTGACCCGGACCACCGGCGCCAGCCCCCGCGCCAACTCGCGCGTCAGCCCCGCAAGTCCAGCCTTGGCGGTCGCATAAGCACCACTGCTCGCGCCACCACCAAATGCAGCAACCGAAACCGTGTTGACGATCGCGCCTTGGGAGCTGCGCAACGCGGCGACGACTGATTGCGTCACCCAAAAGGCACTGAGCAGATTCACCCGCAGAATACGATCCCAAAAGTCATCGCTCAGTGCGTCCAGATCTGATGGCGGAATGGCCGTCCGTGTTAATGGCGCACCAGCATTGTTCACCAGAAAATCGAGGCCGCCCAACGCCTCAACGGCACTTCGCCCAACAGCACGCGCCGTATCGGCGATAGAGAGATCGCCGGCGGCCTCAACCACTTGCAGTCCTTGCCCATGTAGGCGAGCGAGCGCTGCCGTGAGTTTCTCACCCGGCAGATCATTCATCGCGACCACGGCGCCACTGCGGGCAAATAACTCGGCCGTCGCATAACCTATGCCGGAGGCCGCGCCCGTTACCAGGGCACGCATGCCGGTCAATTCATAGCGAATACGCGATGCACTCATGCAGGCACTCTCTGTTGGCGTTGATTCCAGTCGATCGCTGCCACCGCCGGCAGAACCCAGACCCAACCGATGCAACCGAGGACATTGAGGGCGGCCACCAGCCCAAAGGCCAAACCAAAATGTCCGGTCGAGTACACCAGAAAACCAGTGACGGTCGGCGCGATCAGGCCCGCGACATTACCCGCCGCATTTTGCAAACCGACCCACCGACCAGCCGCTTCGGGGCCTGCAATGATCTGCGGAATCGCGAACAGCCCGGGATAAGAAGCGCCGGCAATGATCTCAAAGGCAAACAGGGACACGATTGACCCCGTTTCGCCCAGTGTCATCATGCCAATCATGCAGACCACGGCGCCCGCATGACTGATCCCCATGATCGATTTGTAGACCGTCGTGGCGCTAATCCCGCGACGCAACCACCGGTCAGCCAAGGCGCCCATACCAAACGCAGAGCCCGCATTGAGCAGATAGGCCATCGAGGCAAGCAACGACATCGTGTCGAGTGAGTAACCGCGCGCTTTTACTAGATAGAACGGCAGCCAAGAGACAATAAAGTAATAGCCATAATTGGAGGCAAAGTGTCCGATGGAAGCGCCCCACAGTGCCCGCTCACGCAACAGCGTCTTCAACGAAGGACCGGCCAGCCCAACCGCAGATTTCACCGGCTTAGGAACCTCGGTACGCAACCACGGAATCAACCAGAACAGCGAGGCGAGACCAAACAGGAAAAACACCGGTCGCCAACCGATGCGCGCCATCAGTAAACCGCCTAGAAACGTACCGACCGCCGGTCCGATCAAATAGCCAAAGCTGAGCACCCCGTTGGCGACGCCCAGTCGACTCGGCTGCACAGCGGCGGCCAGCACCTTTGAGGCGCAAGGGAACGCGCCGCTCTCACCAACGCCGAGCAGCACGCGCAGTAGCAACAGAGAGACGAAGCCACCAGCAAACCCGGTGAGCATCGTGGCCACCGACCACAGCGCCAAGCCAGCAGCAAAGACGGGTTTTGCGCCGAAACGCTCGGCCAGTACGCCCATCAAAGGCATGATCGGCACATAGCCGTAATAGAACGCAGAAAACAGGATGCCCAACTGCGCCTCATTCAGCGACAACTGTTCCTGTATCAAAGTAGCACCAGTAGACAAATTGCCACGGTCCACATAATTGATAAAGACCGCGGTGCTAACGAGCATGACCAAGCGGGCGGAATTGCGAGTGTCAGCCATGAGTTCCCTCCAAGGAGCGCGCTGAAAGGGCGGTCTCGCCGACATCACGACATTGGCGCAAAAGCGTGGTCAGGTAGGCCGTTAGCGCTGCACTGGCAGCACTCGCATCACGCAGCGCGAGTGCTGCCACAAGCCGACCCAATTCACGCGCCACACTGCGCCGATCGCGCTCTTTATAGACCACCAAGTTCAATACGGGTTGTAGGGAGTCGAGCAAGCTTGCGGCCGCATAGTCCAGTGCCGGATTGTGTGCCGCAGCGACCAGCGCCCGATGGAAGCGCACATCCGCTGCACAGAATGCGATATCCGATAGCGTCGAGTCACTCAACTGCTCCACTTCGATGCGCAGCGCCTCTAGATCGGCATCCGTGCGTCGTTGTGCCGCCAATTGACACGCTGCCATCTCGAAGATCGAGCGACCCTCAATAATGTCATCCAGTTCAAACTCACCCATCGACACCAGCAATGCAGCGGCCGTCGCAACGCTCGCGCGCGCCTCTTCGCGCGTCGGGCGGGTGACGAAAGTGCCGCCGGTTGGGCCGCGTCGCGATCGAATTAAGTTCTGCGCCGCCAAGCGTTTGAGCGCTTCACGAATGGTGGGGCGGGATACCGAGAAGCGCGCAGCCAACTCCTCTTCGGTGGGCAGGCGTGCATCCACCGCGAGGCGACCATCCAGAATCGCCGCCCGAATTTTCTCGGAGATCTGCTTGGCCAAACCTTCAGTGACGAGGCCGTCGTATTCGATCGCCATAGGCGTACGTCCTGCTCCCTAGTAAGGGCACGGTACCATTTTGTCTGACAAATGTGGAATACTCACCCAATCCCCCCATTGGAGTCCGCCATGTACAAGGCGCTCGTGACCTATAAGACCGATACCGGCGTCACCGCGAGGGTCGAAGACCGCGATGATGCCCTACTCCCCGAGGGGGAAGTGCTGGTGTCCGTCGAGTACTCCACCGTCAACTATAAGGACGGTCTGGTGGTGACCAGTGGCGGTGGCCTGGTGAAATCATGGCCGCACGTCCCGGGCATTGATTTTGCTGGCACCGTGCAGAGCAGTAGCGACCGCCGGTACGCCCCTGGCGATCGTGTGGTGCTCACCGGTTGGCGGGTCGGCGAATTGCACGCCGGCGGCTATGCGAGCAAAGCCCGCGTGCAGGCCGATTGGCTCGTGCCCTTGCCACCCTCGCTGTCGACGCGACTTGCTATGGCCATCGGCACGGCCGGTTTCACGGCCATGCTCGCCCTCGATACACTCGAACTGCACGGCCTGACGCCTGCCAGTGGCGAGGTACTCGTCACCGGTGCCGCCGGTGGCGTGGGCTCGGTCGCGACCGCACTGCTGGCCGCCAAGGGCTATCGCGTCGTGGCCTCTACCGGCCGCGCCGACGCAGCGGATTATCTGCGCTCCCTAGGCGCAGCCGAAGTTATCGACCGGGCCACTTTCGCAGAACCCGCCAAGCGGCCACTGGAAACCGAGCGATGGGCCGCCTGCATCGACTCCGTCGGCGGTCTAACCTTGGCCCGCGTGCTCGCACAGATGCAGTACGGGGGCGCCATCGCGGCGGTCGGCTTGGCCGGTGGCGCGAAGGTAGAAACGACCGTACTGCCATTCTTGCTCCGCAGCGTGAAACTACTCGGTATTGACTCCGTGATGTGTCCAGCAGCCCGACGCTTGCCGCTCTGGCAACGACTCGCCACCGAATTGCCCCGTGCGCCACTCGAAGCGATGACCACCATGGCCACACTCGACCAAGTACCTGCGCTCGCCAAGCAGATTCTCGCCGGGGGCATACGCGGTCGCATGGTCATCGCATTGGCCGATTAACCAACTGTCTTCTGGCAACACTTATTCGGACCGCCTACTGTGAAACGCATTCCTGAACCGGCTCGTTCTGTTGCTGTGATCCATGAAACCGACGTACTGGTCGTCGGCAGTGGACCTGGCGGTCTTGCCGCCGCACTCGCCGCCGCACGCGCTGGTGCCCGTACGGTACTGCTGGAACGCTATGGCTGCTTTGGTGGCAACATCACCCAAGTCGGGGTCGAAGGCTTCGCATGGTACCGTCACGAGCAGACCATCGACTCCGAAGGCATCGGCCGGGAGTTCGAGGAACGCGCCAAAACAATGGGGGCTGCAATACCCGAGCCGCAGTCCATCAGCCATGCTCTCGATGCGGAAATGTTCAAGTACGTGGCCGACGTCTTGGTGACCGAAGCCGGTGTGTCTCCATTCCTGCACCGCCTGTTCGTCGCGCCGATCATTGAAAACGGCCGCGTAGTCGGCGTAATCACGGAAAGCAAGGCGGGGCGCGAAGCAATTTTGGCCAAGTGCGTCATCGATGGCACTGGCGACGCGGACGTGGCCTACCGTGCAGGCGTGCCTACCCACATTTATACGCCAGAACGGATGATGGCTGCGTCCGTCATGTTCTCGATGTCGGGCGTGAATAAACAGGGCTTTATCGATGCCGTGAAAGCAGACCCCCAAACCTATGCTAGCTGGGCTGGCAATGGGGAGTGGAATATCGAGACCTCCGGCAAAGAAGACCAGATGTTCTCGCCGTTCCTGCGTAAACCCTTCAAGCAAGCGGTTGAGGCAGGCATCATTCCGCGCAATCTGGCCACCATAGCCGGCACTTGGGGCACAGTGTCCGACCAGGGCGATCTGACTTACCTGAATCTGATCAGTCTGCCAGGCATCGATGGCACGAACCCCGATGACCTGACGCGGGGCGAAATCGAAGGGCGCGCCCAAGCGATGCATGCGATCGCAGCGCTACGCGCCTTCATGCCCGGCTGTGAAAATGCCAAGTTGCGTAATTTCGGGATGACGCTCGGTGTGCGCGACACGCGCAAAATTGATGCCCTCTACAACCTCACGGACCAAGATGTCCGTGAGCAGGGTCGTTTCGGCGACTCCATCGGCATCTTCCCGGAATTCATCGACGGCTACGGCATCTTGATCCTGCCGACGACCGGGCGCTACTTTCAGGTGCCGTTTCGATCCATGGTGCCGAAGGGGATCGAAGGCTTGCTGGTCACCGGCCGCGCCATCGGCGGGGATCGCACCTCCCACGCTGCGGTACGCAATATGATGTGTTGCGCCGTCGCCGGACAGGGTGCGGGTGTTGCGGCCGCGCAAGTGGCACGCACCGGTGAGTCGTTTGCCTCGATCCACATCGGGGCTGTGCAAGCGGAGTTGCGCCGCCAAGGCGCACGCATCGACTGAAGCGGAGAGCACTGTGAAGATTGTAAAACTCGAAACGTGGACGGATGAGTTCGTCTGCTTCGTCCGGGTCACTACGGACTCCGGCGCCATCGGTTGGGGCCAAACCTCCACCTACAACGCCGACATCACCGCCACGGTGTTTCACCGCCAAATCTCGCCCTGGGCACTCGGCGCGAATGCGCTCGACATCGACCCATTGCTTGAACGAATCCAAGAGCGCGAACACAAGTATCCGGGCAGTTATCGCTGCCGCGCACTGGCAGGTCTGGACACGGCCCTGTGGGACCTGCGCGGCCGTCTGGCTGGCAAACCCGTGGTCGAGTTACTCGGCGGCAAACCAGGCCCCTTGCGCGCGTACGCGTCGTCGATGAAGCGCGATATCACACCAGCGGATGAAGCCCACCGGTTGGTCCGACTGCGCGATGAGTTTGGCTTCACCGCCTTCAAATGGCGGGTCGGTGCCGAATGCGGCCGTGACATCGACGAATGGCCCGGACGTACGGAAGCGATTGTACCGACGGTCGCGCGCGCCCTTGGCCCGGGAATCGACAAACTAGTTGATGCAAACAGCGGTTTTTCACCGCGCCGTGCGATCGAGGTTGGGCGCTTACTCGAAGCGGAGGGGATCGGACACTACGAAGAGCCGTGCCCTTACTGGCACTTCGACCAGACCAAGCAAGTCACGGAGGCGCTGTCTTTGGACGTGACCGGTGGCGAACAGGACTGGGACTTGCCGACGTGGCAACGGATGATTGACGAACACGTGGTCGATATCGTGCAACCGGACGTCATGTATATGGGCGGCATCAGCCGCACCTTGAAGGTCTGCGCGATGGCCGCTGCTGCCGGTATTCCAGTGACCCCTCACAGCGCCAATCTATCCTTGGTGACGCTGTGCACCATGCACCTACTCAATGCCATTCCCAACCGCGGCAAGTACTTGGAACTCTCCATCGAAGGCGCCGACTACTATCCTTGGCAACAGCAGCTTTTTCTAGGCGCTCCGTTTGCAGTCAAGGATGGCTGCGTGGACGTGCCCGACGCCCCGGGTTGGGGCGTCGAGATCAACCCCGCTTGGTTGGCGAGCGCCACCTATCAAGCCAGCACATCCACTTAAGTAGACGCCGGCAGGCGGCGCAACACAGCGACTACTCCTTCTGGAGTTCCGCTCTAAGTTGCGCGCGTGTCTGGTCGGTCGTGCGCCAGTGCACCCATAGGTACCAAGCGCCACCGAGCAGCACATACATCAGAAAATAAACAGGCAAGCGATCTGATGGTGCAGCCGGCCAGGGATCAACCGTCGCAATCATCGGCGCCGCCATGAACAGTAAGGAGGCGACGGCCAAGGCAATGCCTTGCAGGCCCAGTTCGCCACGGCGAGCGAGATAACACGGCGCGGCAATAGAAATCAGCACATACACGAGCAAAAAACCATAGGTTGCGATCGTGCTCATTGCGTTAAAGATGTCTGCCACACTGAGTCCAGCAAGTAACAGAACGGCCGCCACGACGAAAATAATCGCAGACGAAAAACTAATCGCAACATGCGGTGTGTCGTTGATTGGATGGGACGTTCCGAGACGACGGTGGAAGATACCGTAGCGACTCATCATGAACAGTATCCGCGAGCCCGCATTGACGCTTGCCAGCGTACAGGCAAACATACTAATTACCGCACCGAGCGAAATCAGTACGCCAAAAAATGGCATATGCACATCAGCGGCCAGCTCGCTGAACGGTGCGCTGCTGGTGCCTAGCGAACCGCTCATGGCATGAAAGCCGAGCACCGCCATATAGGCAGTCATCATAAAGAACAGACCACTAATGATCGATGAGAGAATCACTGAGCGCGGAATATTGCGCAGAGGCAGCTGCGCCTCTTCTCCGAGTGTGGTGGCGCTCTCGAAACCGACATAACTAAAGATTGCCAAGATCAGACCCGCTTTGACGCCAGCAACATCCATATGCGCAAAGTCAAATTGCGTCGCATCATAAGCACTGTGCCGGGAGATCATGACGAGAACACCGACCAGCAGAATCAACGCCATCGACGCCAGTTCGAATACCAGCATCATCCGCGTCGAAAGTTTCACATCATGGTAGGCCACACCACCGGCCAAGGCGGCACCGACAGCGAATAGAACAACGGGTGGCGTGTATAAATGGACCGCATTGAGCAGCATTCCTGCGTAACTGACGCCGCCAGCAAGTACCGCAGTCCCGGTGAGTACATAGGCGATCAACAAGGCCCAGCCGGCCAGAAAGCCCAGCGGCAGTCCCAACCCACGGCCGACATAAGCAAACAAAGAGCCCGGCGTCGCCGAACGGCTCGCAAATTGATTAACGTTCGCACCGACCAAGACGAGCCCGGCGCAGGCAAATAAATAGGCCAACCAAGTGCCACTGCCGGCCGAAGCGAAGACTAAGGGGATGATGACAACCGGCGTGAACGTCGGCGAGATATTCGCCACGGATTGGGCGATGGTTTCCCAAAAAGTGAGGCAGGTGGCGCGCAGTCCAAAACGACCTTTACGAAATGCAGTCATGCTCTGTCCTCAGTGGATACTCGCTACAACGGCAGACCCCGTCTGCGGCCAACGCTCGGCGGCCATTCTAGCCTAGGGAATGGGGTCTTCTGGTGCGGATCTAGAGCCCAATCATCCCGGCCGCACTTTCCGGGCCTTTGCCCGCACCGACCGAGTACGCCCAGAAGGCGCAGCACTGGGCACTCCCGCATGCTGATCCCAGTAGCCTGGTTTTAGGTAGCAGTCGCGCAGAAAATCAATCAATGCGTGCACTTTCGCCGGCACATAGCGCTGCGCCGGGTAAACCGCTTGAATCGGGTAATCACCCACCGCAAACGCATCCAGCACGCTGACCAAGGTGCCACGCGCTAGCGCTGGCCGCACTTCCCATGTAGAGCGCCACCCCAGGCCTAAACCCGCGATCATCCAATCGGTCAGCAACTGCCCATCACTGCAGGACAGGTTGCCACGCACCGGCATTGCAGCAATGTCCTCGCCCCAGCGAAACATCCAGCCACGCTCCTGACCACTGCTAGCCGCAAGCGTCAGGCAGTTGTGCGCGAGCAATTCCTCAGGTGTTTTCGGCTCACCGACTCGAGCCAGATAGGCCGGCGCGCCACAGACGACGCGCTGGTTAGGGTGTAATTTGGCCACCACGAGGTGCGGGTCGATGACCGGCCCTATGCGCACTGCCACATCCACCCGGTCACGCACTAGATCGACCAAAGAGTCAGTCAGATGCAGTGTCAGTTGGACACCCGGATGAGCGGCCAGAAACGCGGGCGCATGCACGGCCACATGTTGGCGCCCAAAGCCCGCCGGCGCGGAGACCACGAGCCGACCGGCCACCGCGCGGCGACTAGCAGAAATGCTTTGCTCAAGTTCCTCAAAGTCTCGCAGCGACTCGCGGCAACGCTCGAGAAACTCAGCGCCCACCTCGGTCAGTCGCAAACCCCGCGTGGAGCGGTGCATCAGTCGGACGCCGAGACGGTCCTCCAACGCGGACAAACGCCGACCCATGACCACCGGCGTAACCCCTTCCACCGCCGCAGCGGCGGCAAAGCCGCTCTTTTCAGCGATCAGCACGAAACTACGTAACTGCACGTGACGGTCCATGCCAGCAGCATACCCGGACGGACCGCCCGATTCGATACTAATAGTATCGACTGCGCGAACTGCCCGCTGTCTACCCGGGTGCGCCCGGGCACCGTACCATCGCGGCTATCTACCGTTTTTATGAGAACCACCATGCCGCCATTACCTACGGGAATCACGATCACCGTACCGGTCGAAGACCGCCACGCCGAGATCCTCAACCCGGAGGCATTGCAGTTGGTGGCCTTGCTACACCGCCGCTTCGAACCCCGGCGGCAGGCCTTGCTCGCCGAGCGCGTCGCACGGCAGCACCGACTCGATCAGGGCGAACGCCCTGACTTTCTCGCAGCCACGCGTGCACAGCGCGCCGCCAACTGGACCATCGCGCCCTTACCCAACGCGCTGCACTGTCGCCGCGTGGAGATCACCGGTCCGGTGGAACGAAAAATGATCATCAATGCGCTGAATTCTGGCGCCGACTCCTACATGGCAGACTTCGAAGATTCGAACACGCCGACATGGGCCAACCAGATGGAAGGCCAACTGAATATCCACGCTGCAGTGCGTGGTGAACTCGCCTTCACCAACGAGGCGGGAAAGCGCTATGCGCTGAATGACAAAGTCGCCACCTTGCTACTGCGCCCCCGCGGCTGGCATCTCGACGAAAAGCACCTGCTAGTCGATGGCCAGCGCGTTTCAGCAGGGATCTTCGACTTCGCCTTGTCCTTCTTTCACAATGCCAAGGCCCAACTGGCACGCGGCGCTGGACCCTATTATTACCTACCGAAGCTAGAGAGCCACCTTGAGGCCAGACTCTGGAATGAAATCTTTGTGCTCGCACAGGAGAGCGTGGGCCTACCGCTAGGTACGATCAAGGCAACCGTGCTTATCGAAACTATCCTCGGCGCATTTGAGATGGACGAGATTCTGTTCGAGCTGCGCGACCACTCGGCGGGTCTCAATGCAGGGCGCTGGGACTATATCTTCAGCGCAATCAAAAAATTTCGAAGGGATCCAAATTTTTGTCTGGCGAATCGTAGCGCCATCACGATGGAAGTGCCGTTCATGCGCGCCTATGCGCTCTTGTTGGTGCAAACCTGCCACCGTCGCGGCGCACCGGCCATCGGAGGAATGAGCGCACTGATTCCCATCAAGAATGATGCGGATGCAAACGAAAAGGCCATGGCTGGCATCCGCCATGACAAAGCCCGCGATGCACGCGACGGCTTTGATGGCGGCTGGGTTGCCCACCCGGGACTGGTCAGCATTGCGATGGAAGAATTCGTCAACGTCCTCGGTGAGGCGCCGAATCAATGGGACCGGCAGCGCGATGAGTCAATCGCAGCCGCCGACTTGCTGACCTTCCAGCCAGAAACGCCAATCACCGAGGCCGGGCTGCGCGGCAACATCAACGTCGGGATTCACTATCTCGGCAGCTGGCTGGGCGGCAATGGCTGTGTACCGATTAATAATCTGATGGAAGATGCTGCAACTGCGGAGATTTCTCGCAGTCAGGTCTGGCAATGGGTGGTCAGCGCCAAAGGGGTACTCGAGGATGGCCGCAAGGTGACCCGTGAACTGGTCCAGTCACTCATCGCCGAGGAGCTCCCGAAGGTCAAAACCGCTGCGGGCGTAACGGCAGGCGCATCCACCTACGACGATGCTGCGGTAATCTTTGAAGAGCTCTCACTGGCGCCTACGCTAGCCGACTTTCTGACCACACCGCTGTACGAGAGACTCGACTAAAGGCCGACGCGCAAACCTGCCCTGCGAATCTCCTGTGCGGAGCTGATTAGGGCCATGGCAAACACCGTGGCGCGCGTAGCTAGGCTCTGCTGGGGTTGCTCGGACACACTTCCGGGCCGCCGTGCATTCCAGGGCCAGCACCAGAACATCACGCGAGGCACTGCGGTCGGCCAGTGACCAGTGACCGCACGGCCTCTGCGCGGTTACACTTGGCGCATCGTCTCGCGGACCGTTAAGCAAAAGTCACCCCTATGATCACCGCTCAGTTACCTAGCCGCGCCCGCGTCGTCGTGGTAGGCGGCGGCGTGATCGGCACATCGGTTGCCTACCATCTGGCACTCGCTGGATGGACCGATATCGTGCTGCTGGAACGCGACCGACTCACCTCCGGCACCACTTGGCACGCGGCGGGTCTCATGGTCCGTTTTGGCTCGACCTCCGAAACCTCGACCGAGATGCGCAAGTACACGCGCGACCTCTACAGCCGCTTGGAAGCCGAGACCGGGCAAGCCACCGGTTTGCGTGCCATCGGCTTGCTCGAAGTTGCTTCTGACAGAGGCCGTCTGGAAGAGTACCGGCGTGTAGCGGCCTTCAATCGCCACCTCGGCGTTGAAGTGCATGAAGTATCGCCGCGGGAGGTCGCCGAACTGTTCCCACTCGCCAAGACCGACGACCTCGAGGCGGGCTTCTATGTCCCCGGTGATGGCCGCGTCAATCCCGTGGATGTCACGATGGCACTGGCCAAAGGCGCCCGCCAGCGGGGAGTGCAGATCTTCGAAGGGGTGCCCGCCATCGGAATCACCCAACAAGGACGACGGGTCACCGGCGTCACCACTGCCCAAGGCACCATCCAAGCCGATGTGGTCGTCAATTGCTGCGGCATGTGGGCCCGCGAGTTCGGCGCACTGGCCGGCGTCAATATCCCTAACCAGGCCGCTGAACATTACTACCTGATCACCGAACCGATTCCCAATCTACCGCCGAATATGCCGGTGCTGGAGGATCCTGGCTTCTACGGCTATTACCGGGAGGAGGGCGGCGGTCTGATGGTTGGCTTATTCGAACCGCAGGCAGCCGCATGGCAACTGGACGGAATACCGGCGGACGCCAGCTTTCTTGATCTACCACCAGATTGGGAGCGCATGAGCCCGTTCTTGGAGCGCGCCATGTCGCGCGTACCCATCACCACCCGGATCGGGATCAAAAAGTTTTTCTGCGGACCGGAAAGTTTTACACCCGACCTCAAGCCGATTGTGGGCGAGGCGCCCGAGCTTGATGGCTATTTCGTTGCCGCCGGGCTCAATTCCATCGGGATCCTGACCGGCGGCGGCATGGGCCGCGCCTTAGCGCACTGGATCATGCACGGCACGCCAGACATCGATGTCACCGCATTCAACATCGACCGCCTACACGGCTATCAGGCGAACCGCGCCTACCGCCAAGCCCGCACCGTCGAATCACTTGGTCTCGTTTACCAGTGCCACTATCCCAACTTAACGTTAAAAACCGCACGCGGCGCACGGCGCTCACCGTTCCACGCCCAACTGGCGGCCCTGGGCGCCTTCTTCAAAGAGGTCAGCGGCTGGGAAAGTCCGGACTGGTTTTCAGAACCCGGCACCGTGCCAGAGTCCGGCCCACTCACCTGGGGTCGGCCGCAGTATTGGGATCGTTGGGTACGTGAGCATCACGCTGCCCGAGAAGGGGTCGTCGCGATGGACATGTCCTTCATGGGCAAGTTTCTCGTGCAGGGCCGCGACGCCGGAGTGGTGCTCGATCGCATTTGCGCCAACGCCGTCAATGGCGCCGATGGAAAAATTACCTATACCCAGTGGCTGAACGAATCTGGCAAGTTGGAAGCGGACGTCACGGTCATCAAGCTGGACAGCGAACGCTTCCTCGTCGTGGTCACCGACACCATGGTGAAACATGTCGGCACCTGGTTGCGCCGACGTACTCCCGCCGATGCGCACTGCCACACCACGGAGGTCACCTCCGCTTATGGCCAATTAAACATACAGGGCCCCAATTCACGCGCATTGTTGCAGTCACTGACCACCACCGATTTATCGAATGCCTCGTTCCCGTTCCGTACTGCGCGCGAGATCGATCTGGGCTTTGCGCGCGCCCTGTGCGTGCGGATCACCTATGTCGGAGAGCTCGGCTACGAGTTGTATATCCCCTCCGAGCAAGCCGCCTACGTACATGAATGTGTGATCGCAGCGGGCAAAACCTGCGGCCTCGTGCACGCGGGCCTGAAGGCCCTCGGTAGCCTGCGAATGGAAAAAGCCTATCGGGACTATGGCCACGATATAGACAACACCGACGACCCGCTCGAGACGGGCTTTCGCTTTGCGTTGGCATTGGACAAACCGGGTGGCTTCATCGGCCGCGATGCGGTGCTCGACAAGTTGGCCCGCGGTCCGCTGCAACGGCAACTCGTGCAAGTCCTCGTACAAAATCCGGACGCGCTGATGTACCACGCAGAAGTCTTGCACCGTAATGGCGTCGCCGTCGGCTATCTACGCGCGGCCTCCTATGGTCACACCCTGGGTGGCGCCGTGGGTCTCGCCATGGTGGAACCTAACTGCATCGTAGATGCAGCGTACTTGGCTGGTGGGCAGTGGACGGTGGACATTGCCGGCACACATTACCCCGCGATCGTCAGCCTCAAGCCCCTCTACGACGCGACCAATCAAAGAATCCGCGGATGATCAGCGCCGCATTGATCCAACACGCGACCGCTACCCGCACATGAGCCCGCTACACCTGCTGCTTGCAGTGTTGGTGACCGCGATCTGGGGCACCAACTTCGTCGTCATCAAATTTGGCTTGGGCACTTTTCCACCCTTTTTGTTCGCCGCCTTACGTTTCGGCGCATCCGCCTTTCCGTGGCTTCTATTCGTACGTCGACCCAACATCCCTTGGCGTTTATTGATCCAGTTCGGCGTATTGCTGGGCGCCGGTCAATTTGGGCTGCTATTCCTTGCCATGCGCCATGACATCTCACCGGGCCTGGCCTCGTTGCTGATGCAGACACAGGCTTTTTTCACCATTGTGATTATGTCCTTGGCCTACCATGAGCGCATTCGACCGCTCCAGATCGCTGCCCTGCTGATCGCCGCGACTGGTATCGGTTTGATCGGCTGGCACACGGTGATGCGCCCCGACACCACGGTCACTCTCAAGGGCTTTCTGCTGTTGATGATGGCATCGACGTCATGGGCCTGCGCCAATCTGGTCGTTCGCCGTGCCGGTCGGGTGGACATGCTCGGCTTCATGGTGTGGTCGAGCTTGTTTTCAGTGCCGCCGCTGCTAGCACTGCATTTTCTCACCTATGGCAGTGCCGGTACGTGGGCCGTATTGGTCAGTGCCTCGTGGGTCGCTTGGCTAACCGTTGCCTGGCAGGCCGTTGGCAATACGCTCATCGGCTTTGGCGTCTGGAACTGGTTGCAGATGCGTTATCCGGCGGCCACCGTTGCACCGATTTCTCTGCTCGTCCCGGTATTTGGGATGAGTTCCGCTGCGGTTCTACTCGGCGAATCGCTACCCGTATGGAAGATTGTGGCCGGACTGTTTGTAATCCTAGGTCTCAGTCTCAACATTCTGGCTGCACGCCAAAAACGCTGATCAATGCTCGGCTGCAACCGTCGGCGCTGGCGGCTTGGGCAAGTGCCCCCGTGGATTTCTGAGCAGCCACACTAGCGGCAACATGGTGATGATGGAAAGCGAGAGCAGCATAAAGTCATTGGCATAGGCGATCGCCGCAGCCTGACGCTGAATTTCGCCAAGCAAACCCACGGTCGCGCCGTTAGCCCCAGGCACGGTACCTAGCGACGCCCATCGACGCACGTCATAGGCGGTAAAGTGTTCAACAAGGTAGGCGACATTGAACTGCGCTGATCGCGCTAGTTGGGCAATGATCACCGAGATGCCCACAGAGGCTCCAATATTGCGCAGCAGGGTCAGGAGGGTCCCCGCTTCCGTTCGCGCTTGATCTGGGAGGGTCGCGTACGCGATTAAGGACAAGGGCATGAAGGTCAACGGCATCCCCAATCCCTGCAACATGCTCGTCAATAAGAACCGATCCGTCTGCGTATCCACGCTGAACTGCGCCATGAGGAACAAGGACCCAGCAGCGAGTACGATCCCAAGGGCCATCGTCAACCGCGGACCAAACCACGCCGATAGTCGGGCGCCGAGCATCAAGGCAAATATCGAAGACAGGCCGCGGGCCGCCATCAGCCAACCGGCCTGTGTCGGCGTATAGCCTTTAACCTGTTCCAGAAAACTCGGCACCAAAACGGCTGGTGAGATTAAGGCTACACCGACCACAAACATCATCACGATAGAGACATTGAAATTGCGGTCCTTGAACAAATGGATATCCACAAACGGATGCCGACCCATCAAGGAATGCACAATAAACATATAGAAAGCAGTTGCGGCTAGAAAGGCTTCTGCAACGATTTCGCCTGAAGCAAACCAGTCCTGCGTTTGGCCACGATCCAACATCAGTTGGAACGAACCGACAGCCACCGACAACAGCACAAAGCCCAGCAGATCGAACGGCCGCCGCGCGTCGCCGTCGCCCTTGGGCATGGAGGCCATCAACGCAATCCACGCTAGAATTCCCAGCGGCAAATTAATGTAGAACGCCCAGCGCCAAGACAGTTCATCGGTCAGCCAACCGCCGAGTGTAGGACCGAGCACTGGGCCCACCATCACGCCCATTCCCCATAGAGCCATCACGCGTCCGTGACTCTCGCGCGGAAACTCACGTAACAACGCCACCTGCGAGAGCGGCACAAGCGACGCACCAAAAGCGCCTTGTATCATCCGAAAGAACACCATCTGCGGTAACGTCATTGCGATACCGCAAAGCATAGAACCGGCAGTGAAGCCGAGGATCGATAAACTCAGCACCCTGCGGATGCCAAAGCGCACACCCATCCATCCAGCCAACGGCGTGGTAATGGCCCCAATCACAATATACGAGGTCACTACCCAACCGGCCTGATCGGGGGAGGCCTGCAAGGTGCCCTGAATATTGGGCAAGGCGACATTCACGATCGTTGAGTCAATCGCATACAGAATCGTCGCTAGCGTTGCTGCGAGGCCCAGCAGCAAGCGACTACTTGAAAACTGCAGCATCGTTCAGCACTCATCCACCAGATTGGCCAGCACTCGATCCAGCAGTCGATGCAACTGTGTACGTTCAGAGACGGTGAAGCCGCGGAACGCACGTTCCAAAGTCGACCCGGCGTTTGCTTCTAATCGCCCGACCAGCGACTCCGCAAAAGGGGTCACCCTCAACCGAAACGCGCGCCGGTCCGTCGTGTCTAAATGGCGCTGCACGTAGCCACGCTCCACCAACCGATCCACCATCCGTCCTAAGGTGACGGCGGATACCTCCAGGCGTGCCGCCAAGTCGATTTGTCGAGAGTCGGGCTCGCGGACCACGTACAACAACAGGCGTGCCAACGCCGGCGTTAGACCGAGCCCTGTTGTACGGGCGTAAAAGTCGCGCCGCAACAGCCGCAAGATATCGGCAACCGCAAGTCCCAAAGACGGTTCGGTGCGTCCGTTTGTCATTTTGGCTCTGAAAACCCGGTTGTCATGAAATAATATGCATAGGTTATCAAATACACGGCCGCTGGACTCAAAGTCCTTCGGGCACCTCAGTTATATTCACCGCCTGCAAATAGCGCGTTGAGGGGGAAGGCATGCGACTAAGCGACGTAACGGTATTGGAGCTTTTGGGCGACATCGCGGTTATCAGGACCGACTCACCACCCGTCAACGCCTTGGCTGCCCCCGTGCGGGCGGGCTTGCTCGAAGGACTCCGGCTGGCTGAGGCCGATCCGGCGGTACGGGGCATCGTTGTGGCCTGTGCCGGTCGCACGTTCCACGCCGGCGCTGATATCTCGGAGCTGTCCAAAGGTCCCATCAGCCCGACCTTGAACGATGTCCTGCACGCCCTCGACCACTGCCCCAAATTGGTGGTCGCGGCCCTGCATGGCACTACTCTCGGTGGCGGGCTGGAACTGGCCCTGGCGGCCCACTACCGTATCGCAGCCGATAACTCGAGCTGCGGCCTACCAGAAGTCCTACTCGGGCTGATTCCGGGCGCCGGGGGCACACAACGGTTGCCGCGCGCCGCAGGCGTCGCCGCCGCGATCGACTTGATTACCACTGGTCGTCAGGCCAAGGCCAGCGAAGCACTGCGCTTAGGCATCGTGGACCGACTCGTCCCCGCCGAAGGCCTCGAGACCAGCGCAATAGAGTGGGCGCGTTCGCTGTTGGCGGACGGAGCACCCCAGCGCCGCCTCAGCGACACCCCCCCACCGGGCACGAGCGAAGCGGCACAGGCCGTCATCGACGCCTTTGCTGCAACGCATGCCAAGAAATTCGCCCGCCTGTTGGCCCCAAATGCGGCGCTGCGCGCGGTCAAGGCGGCCTGGGACCGTCCTTTTGCGGAAGGTCAGGCGGCAGAACGCGCTGAATTTATAACGCTGTTGGCGGACTCCCAGTCGCGCGCCCTACGCCACCTGTTCTTCGCCGAACGTGCAATCGCCAAATCAAAGTGGATACCCAAAGAGGCCGTAGTGCGCCCGCTCCAGCGCATTGGTGTCATCGGTGCTGGCACCATGGGTGGCGGGATCGCCATGAACTTCCTCAACGTCGGGCATCCAGTCCAGTTGGTCGAGATGAATACCGAGGCGCTAGAGCGTGGCATGAGCGTGATCCGGCGCAACTACGAGGCAACGGCTGCCAAAGGCAAACTGAGCGCCGGGGCCGTCACCACGCGCTTGGGCTTGTTGTCTGCCTCAACGGATCTGACCAGCTTGGCCGACTGCGATCTGGTGATCGAAGCAATTTACGAAAACATGGACGCGAAACTGGATCTGTTCGCGCGCCTCGGCGCCATCGCGAAGCCCGCTGCAGTGTTAGCCACCAACACCTCCTATCTGGATGTGGAGCGCATGGCCCAGGCCAGCGGTCGGCCGGACCAAGTGCTGGGTCTGCACTTCTTCTCCCCGGCGAATGTCAATCGCTTGCTGGAAGTCATTCGCACCGCGAGCGTGGCTCCCGACACTTTAGCCACCGGTATGGCTATCGCCAAACGCATCGGCAAGGTTGGAATTTTGGTCGGCAACGTACACGGCTTCGTCGGCAATCGCATGCTGGCGCATCGCCAACGAGAAGCCGACAAATTGATTCTCGAAGGGGCGCTACCTTGGGATGTAGATCGCGTATTGGAAACCTTTGGCTTGCCGATGGGCCCCTTCCGAATGCGTGATCTGGCCGGTATGGACATCGGTTGGAATCGCACCGGCTCCACCTCTGCGACCGTGCGAGAGATTTTCTGTGAAATGGGTCGCATGGGGCAGAAGAGCCAAAGTGGCTATTACGACTACGACGCACAGCGACGGGCGACACCCTCACCGTTAGCGGAGCAAGTAGTGCTCGAGTTCGCTGCGAAACACGGCTATACCCGACGGCCTGTTTCTGACCAAGAGATCCTCGAGCGCTGTCTCTATCCGATGATCAATGAGGGCGCCCATATCTTGGCCGAAGGTATCGCAGAGCGATCCTCCGATATCGACATTCTGTGGACCACCGGCTACGGCTGGCCAATCTGGACTGGCGGTCCTATGCACTGGGCGCAGGAGGTCGGCCTGCAGTTAATCGTTGAGCGGTTACGTCATTACGAATCGCTGCATGGCGCAGAATTTACACCCAGCGACGCCTTGATCCAGATGGCCCAAGCAACAGCGCGCTAGTTCGACCCGATCAGGCGCGCAGACGGGCCTGCGGTGCGTTTGCGGTGTCCTGATCTATTGGCGGGGCACCGAACCACGCCAAGTCGCGCGCCAGTGCAGCGACGGCCCCGATCACCAACAGCGCGGGGGACTGCACTGATGTGCGCTGTGCGAGTGCCGCCGCCCCCGCCAAGGTACCGAGAATCACGCGTTGCTCCACGCGCGTGCCATTCTCGATAAAAGCGACCGGCGTGGACCCCGCCTTGCCGTGCGCGAGCAATTCTTGCTCGACGCGCGCGACACTGCCTACACCCATATATACAGCAAGGGTGTCGCCGTCACGCGCCAAGCTGCGCCAATCGACCCCATCGAGCGCGGTGCGGCAATGGGCCGTCACAAAACGCACACCGCGCGCGTGATCCCGATGGGTCAGCGGGATACCCGCATAGGCGCCACAGGCCACGGCTGCCGTGACACCGGGGACGACGGTATACGCAACGCCAGCGGCCACGAGCGCCTCCAGTTCCTCACCACCACGGCCAAACACAAATGGATCACCACCCTTCAGGCGCACTACACGGCGTCCCGCCCGCGCGTGACGCACGAGCAAGGCATTGATCTCTTCTTGCGGTACAGAGTGATAGCCGGCCGCTTTACCGACCGGAATAAGTTCCGCCTCGCGACGGGCGAGGGCAAGAACCTCGGCGCTCACTAGACGGTCATGTAACACCACGTCAGCGCCCTGTAAGGCACGCAAGGCATTCAGCGTGAGCAGCCCCGGATCACCAGGACCCGCGCCGACGAGATCAACCCGGCCACCCGCTGCAACGCCAGCCACCAAGGCCTGCTCAAAAGCGTCCGCCGCTTCCATCGGCCGTCGCCTACGCAACGCATCCGGGACTGCGCCCTCCAACAACTGGCCATAAAACCGTCGCCGTTCCACCAAATCCGCGAAGCGCGTCTTGATGCGTCCGCGAACCTGCCGCAGAAATTGCGCAAGGTCCCCGAAAGACTCATCGATCGCAATTTCGATGCGCGCACGCACATAGCGCGCAAAGGCGGGCGCTGACCCTTCGGTTGAAACCGCAATCACCAGTGGGGAGCGATCGACAATCGCCGGCAAGATGCCCGTCGACAGTTCCAGATCATCGACTACATTAACGGGAATACCCCGCGCCGTCGCAGCCTCTGCCACTGCCCGGTTCACTTCGCCTCGATCCGTGGCCGCGACGACTACCGCCGCGCCTTCGACGTCCGCGCCTTCAAACTCGCGTTCAAACCACTGAAATTCCTTCGCCGACACCCGCTCCTGCAACGACGCCGTGATGCGCGGTGCGATGATGACGATCTGTGGTCCAGCACTCTGGAATAGATCGATCTTTCGCTCCGCGATGAGCCCACCGCCGACCACAACGACCTTGCGCTGTTGGAGATCCAAAAAGAGGGGAAACCAACGCATTCCGATCAGCCGGGTAGACGCTTCGTGCGCCAGAGAAAGTCGCCGAAGCGCTCGGCTGGCGTACGTTCTTGCCGCCACGCCGCAAACAGTGCGCCGATCACTTGATGGAACGTCGCCTCATCGATGTTCTCGCGGTAGAGCACGTTGAGCCGAGATCCAATGCCATTACCACCGAGATGCAAGTTGTATCGGCCTAAGGCTTTACCCACCAGACCGATCTCCGCCACGTAGGGACGGGCGCAGCCATTGGGGCACCCCGTGATACGCAAACCCAAGGGTTCATCCTTGAGATCATTGGCGGCCAGCAAGGCTTCGACATCGGCCGATAGCTTCGGCAAATAGCGCTCCGCCTCTGCCATGCCCAACGGACAGGTGGGCAGTGAGACACAGGCAAGGGCATCGCGTGCCACCGGCGAGCCTTCTGCAGCGTCGAGCTGGTAGTGCCGAATCAACGCATCAATCGACGCCTTGTCTTCACTCTTGACGTGGCCAACCGTCACATTTTGATTGGCAGTGCAGCGGAAGTCGCCTGTGTGCACGACAGCGATGGCGCGCAAGCCCGATAGCCATGGACGACCTTCCGTGTCAGCGATGCGGCCGGCCGGAATCCGCAAGGTCCGATGCCAGGTGCCATCGACGGCTTGGCGCCAACCGAACAAATCCCCATGGGTATCGAACACATAAGGACGCGCCGGCTCGAGCTGCAACCCGGACCGCGTCTCCACCTCACGCACAAACCACTCGAGGCCGCGATCTTCAATCGTGTACTTCAAGCGCGCATGCTTGCGGTTCGTTCGATCGCCATAGTCGCGCTGTGTGGTAACTACCGCCTCAGAGACTGCGAGTAAGCTATCTACCGGCAAGAATCCGACGACATTCGCCAACCGCGGATGGGTAGTCGCATCCCCATGAGTTGTACCAAGACCACCGCCTACCGTGAGATTAAAGCCAACCAAACGGCCGCTCTCAACGATCGCGATGAAGCCAAGGTCCTGCGTGAATATATCTACATCGTTGGATGGCGGCAGCGCAATCGCTGCTTTAAACTTACGTGGCAGAAAACTCGCCCCATACACGGGCTCATGCTCCGGTGTGCCTTCCAACTTTTCGCCGTTGAGCCAGATCTCATAATACGCGCGCGTCTTGGGCAACAAATGCTCCGACAACCGGCGTGCCCACGTAGCCACTTCGCCATGCGCTTCGGACTCAATAGGATTGGAGCTCGCCATCACGTTACGGTTTACGTCACCGCAGGTGGCGATCGTATCCATGAGCGCATCACTCATGGCTTGCATGGACGGCTGCAACTCACCCTTGCCGATGCCATGAAACTGAAATGTCTGGCGGGTGGTCAAGCGCAATGAACCATTAGCCCGGTCACGAGCGATGGTGTCCAGAGCAAGCCACTGCGTAGGCGTTGCAACACCACCTGGTAAGCGTACGCGAACCATATAACGCCACAACGGTTCTAGTTTCTGTGCACGCCGCTCCTCTCGCAGATCACGGTCATCCTGTTGGTAGCTACCGTGCAATCGCAGCAACTGCTGGTCGTCGTCCCGCAACGACCCCGTATGCGCATCTTGCAGGCTTTCAGCGATCGTGCCGCGCAAGCCACGACTCTGTGACTTGATCCGCTCGACGGGGGTTAATTCAGCCATGATTCAGTACACATCCCGGAGATAACGGCGAGACGACGCCAGATTCGACACATAGGTCGTCGCTTCCTCGGCGGTGCGTCCGCCGTGCGTTGCCACGATTTCAATTAGTGCAGCATGCACATCCGGCGCCATGCGCTCGGCATCGCCACAGACATACAGATGCGCACCCGAGTCCAACCAGTGGAACAGCTCCGCACCGCGTTCGAGTAAGCGCTGCTGCACGTACACCTTCTGCGCGGTGTCTCTAGAGAAAGCCACGTCGAGATGCGCAAGATGGCCTTTTTTAACTGCAGTTAACCATTCGGTCTGGTACAGAAAGTCGCGATCTCGTCGCCGGCCACCAAAGATGAGCCAGTTACGACCTGTCGCACGGGTGTTTGCGCGCGCTTGTACAAAGCCACGGAATGGAGCGATCCCCGTGCCGGGACCGATCATTATGACATCCGTAGCGCCGCTCGCGGGTAGCCGAAAACGGGCATTGGGTTCGATAAAGGCGCTAAACGTCTTGCCCGGCTCGAACGATTGTAGTTGGGAAGAAATCGCACCCTGATGGCGATTACCTTCATGAATCTCGTCGACGACTGCCACCGTAATGTGAATTTCTTCGCCTACTTCCTCAGGCGCTGAGGCAATCGAATATAGCCGCGGCGTGAGCGGATGCAGGGCGCGCACCAGCCGCTCGCCAGTCCACTGCGCCGGATATTGCATCAATAGGTCCGGCACCTGCCACGTCTTGAGCTTTTCTCGCAGTTGCACTGCCGACCCGGGCTTGAGTAAAGCAGCGAGGGCTGCATCACCGGAGAGCGCTGCAAGTCGTTCAATCAGACCACGCGCAACGCGCGTCACCTCGCGCTGACTGGACAGCCACTCGATAAGCGTGTGTGTACGCCCATCCACAGAAACCAATTCCGTCGGCTCGAGAGCGACAGCGGCGAGGGTCTGTTCAACCAGCGCCGGCGGGTTGTTCAACCACACACCCAAGGCATCTCCGGCCTGATAGGGGAACCGGCCTTGCGGGACAAGCAACTCAATGTGGCGCACGTCCTTGTCTGCATCCCGCGCGGTAATGCGTTGATTTACGACGACTTCAATTTCGACCGGTTCCTCCCGGGTCGCGGCGGCGAGGGCAGGGAACCCTTCGTGCGCCGCGCCCGTAGCCCCAGTCGGTGCACTGCCTAGGCCAAGTTCACTGCCGGTCTTGGCGACCGACTGTTGCACCCATGCAGTCGCCTTGCCCTCAAAATCGACATCGCATTCGACGCGATCGAACAGGCGACGCGCACCCAACTCCTCCAAACGCGCATCCAGCAGACGCCCTGTCGCACAGAATTGCGGATAGCTGGAATCACCGAGGGCGAGTACCGCAAAGCCCAACTGATCGAGTCGCGGGGCGCGTCGGCCAGCCAGCAGTTCCAGCAAGGGGCGCGCATCGTCAGGCGGCTCGCCGTCGCCATGTGTGCTGGCGACGATATACAGATAGCGCTCTTGCGCTAGTTGCTTCAGAGAGTAGTCACCTGCCGCAATAATCTGCTTTGCAAATCCGCCGGCCTCCAAGGCCTTGCCGAGCTTTTCGGCCACGCGGCGCCCATTGCCCGTCTGTGACGCATAGAGCACCGTCACCGTCGGGGCCGACGACAGAGGCGCAGCGGGTACGACGGTCAAAGCGGCCGAGCTAACGAGAGCGCCATCCGCTTTCTGGAGGCGGCCTGCAGCCAATCCCGCCACAAAACCACTCACCCAGCGTAAGGAGTCGGCATCGAGATTCACCAGCAACGCTTCCAATTCGCGCGTCGGGAGTGGATCGGCAAGCAGTCGAGCAGGCGAAGACATCAGGACTTTCCGCGGAATCAATGAATTGCGCGCGATGCTACGGAGGGGCGGTGCTTGACGGAACCGACATTTCGTTATCGGGCCATAACCACAGCGCACGAATGAGCCGTGCATGGACAAAATCCAGCTACACCGGCGCCGTACCGGGGCGCAGAGGTGCTATCGCAGCTGAGAAACCGTTCAGGCCAGGGCGTCGATCTGCTCGGCGAGGTCCAGATCCTGGCGTGTAAGACCGCCCGAGTCATGGGTGGTTAAGGTAATTTCCACCCGATCGTAAACATTTAGCCACTCCGGATGATGCCCGGCACGTTCAGCCACGAGCGCGACCCTCGCCATAAACCCAAAAGCCGCCACGAAATCAGGGTACTGAAAGGCGCGACTGATCGATCCGCGTGCCGCGCCCCAAACCCAGCCCGGGTGGGCCATGAGCCAAGCATCGCGCGTAAGACTCGACAATAATGGGGCCGTCATACAAATTCCTTTGCGTCGAACGCCGACCCAGTCCGGGGCAAGTCGAGCGCCGGTAACCAAGCCGAACCTCTCTAGGACCGCACATACAATAGCCCGAAGTCTATCCCGGGGTGTACGGGGTACGCGGTCCTTGACACTCACGATGACGGATCAATTCGGTTGAAAACGATCAAACGCTTGGTCGTTCCGCAGGACGCGGTTCAAATCGAGGACGATACGCCATCGTGTAGTAGACCATCCGACAACCGACTGCGGTGTACTGAGCGAGAATGCGATCGGTTGCGAGGACCACACCCGTCGTCGACGCACAGAATCTACTGCATCTGCTCGGCGCGGCGGTAGGCGCCAGGGGAGGTCTGGGCCCACTTGCGAAAGGCGCGATGGAAGGCACTTGGCTCAAGAAAACCGAGGGCATGCGCAATATCGCGAATGCTCAAATCCGTCGCGCTGAGATAGGTAATCGCCAAATCACGCCGCAGATCATCCTTGATCATCTGGTAGGACTGGCCTTCGGCTTTCAGCTTGCGGCGAAGGGTCGCCGGTGCCGTATGCAGCTCCTGAGCAATCACGTCAAGTTCCGGCAAGTCGTCCGGTAGTATTTGCCGCAAGCGTCGCCGGATACGGGCGGCGAGACTCTGCGCACTCTTGTACTTTAGTAAAATATTCTCCGGTGCGACGCGCAAAAACTCTTTCGCGCTGCGCTCACTCTGCACCACCGGCAAGTCCAAAGTCGTCACTGCAAACTCAAGATACGTCTCTGGTGCGTCAAAAACGAGCGAAGGACCAAAAAGGTCTCGGTATTCTGACGCGTGCACCGGCTTTGGATATGCGAAAACGGCCGCCAGAATCTCAATGCGTCGCCCCACGAGCCAACAGGCCACGCCATGGGCAATCACCAACAAGGTCTCGTGCGCGAACATCCGTACACCGGCGCCCCGATGGCTGCGCAGTGTCAGGCGGGCACGCGGCCCGACTCGAGATATCGAGAAGCCCAAGTCGTCTAGAAAAACGTCGAAATAACGGCTCGCTCGATCGAGCGCGCCATTCAGGTCCTTGCAGTGGACGACGCCATGGCAAAGCAGCGCAAAACTCCCCGGCTTCATTCGCCGGGAGTCTTGGGCAAAAAACTCGTCCTGGAACCGGGCTATAAACAACCGCCAAAGCGTTGAATACTGCTGCGAGGACACTCTAGAGGCATCAATTGCCAGCAAGGCCGGCCGTATGCCTGCTTCACGGAACAACGCCTCAGGATCCCCGCCACGCGCCCGCACCGCCTCGGCCACCGCCCGGACGAAATAAATGGAGATCGTGCCTTTCTCGTTGCGAGCATGGCTGCCGCCCCGGGGCCGATGGTGGTATTTGCGCTCACGCATGCTGATTGGCACGGACACTGGTGTGGTCGCTAACTTAGCTATATTCGGTGCGTTACACCACTTTTTCCGCTTGCCGGGACGCGCTTGACGGGGCGGGACTAGGCAGCAGCGTGCTGCCGGCTCTCAGCGCACCCGATTGCGACCCGGCATCGCCCTCGACAGGCAGACGCCGCCATGAGCACTCCAAAACCCGAATCTACCTCAACGCCGGCCGCTTTGGTCCACGCCGAGCAACCGCCACTGCGCTTTGTTTCCGCCGCGTCCTTGTTCGACGGCCACGACGCCGCCATAAACGTCATGCGCCGGCTGATTCAGGCGCAAGGCGCCGAGGTCATCCATCTAGGCCACAATCGTTCGGTGGAGGATATTGTCCGCGCGGCACTGCAAGAAGACGCAGACGCGATCGCGGTTTCCTCGTACCAGGGCGGGCATAATGAATTTTTCCGCTACATGATCGACATGCTGCGTGAGCGTGGCGCGGGTCATGTGCGCGTATTTGGCGGGGGCGGGGGCACCATCACCCCGGAAGAGATTCGCGCACTCGCCGCATACGGCGTCGAGCGCATCTACCACCCGAACGACGGAGCGCACTTAGGCCTCGTCGGCATGATCGATGACTTGATGGCCCGTGCGCGCAACCAACGTCATGCCACCGTCGTGCCGGAGACCGTCACGATTGAGGACGAGCTGTCCGTGGGTCGGATGCTCTCTGCGCTCGAAGAACAGGCAATTCCTGACGCGGAGATGTTGCGTCTGCGCAAACGTTGGGAACTCTCTGGCAAACAGACCCCAGTAATCGGTGTCACCGGCACTGGCGGCGCCGGCAAGTCCTCCGTGGTCGACGAACTGATTCAACGCTTCCTGACGACGTTTCCCTCGATGCGCATTGCCATTCTGGCCGTCGATCCGACTCGACGCCGCAGTGGCGGCGCGCTACTCGGCGATCGTATTCGGATGAACTCGCTGCGTTCACCGCGCATCTATATGCGCTCGATGGCAACCCGACGCCAGCATGCGGCCACCAGCGCAATGCTAAAAGACGCGATCGCCTTCCTCAAAGGGCAAGCGTATGACCTCGTCATCGTCGAAACCGCCGGCATCGGGCAATCAGACTCTGAAATTGTAGATCTCGTCGATTTTCCGATCTATGTGATGACCTCAGATTACGGTGCTGCCAGCCAGCTCGAAAAAATTGACATGATTGATTACGCCGACTTGGTCGTACTCAACAAGTACGACCGCCGGGGGGCGCAGGACGCGCTACGCGACGTACGCAAGCAGTGGCGCCGCAATCACGTCCAATTCGAACTGCGAGATGAAGACGTACCAGTCTACCCCGCAATCGCCAGCCAGTTTAACGACCCCGGCATCACATGGATGTTCGTCAACCTCTGCCGCTTGCTCCGGCAAAAACTGAACATCCCGGAGGCCAAATGGACCCCGGCCGTTGACACCTCGATACGCGAACCGCGTGACACCGTACTACTACCCGCGGCGCGGGTACGCTACCTGGCCGAAATCGCAGAGGGTGGACGGGCGATAAACCGCCATATTGAACAACAAGACGAGATCGCGACCCGTGCCCAATCCGTCTGGCAGGCGCTCCGAGAATTGGCCGATCCCCAGTTGCCCGAACCATTGGCCCCTTATGCACCCGCAAACCTGAACGACGCACCGGATCGCTCGATGCAATCCCTGCGCCAGCGTTACAACGATGCACTCGCGAGTCTACCGGTCGAAGCATTGGACTTACTGCGTGCCTGGCCCGAGCGGGTTCGGTCAGTCACTGACGCGCAGTACACCTATGACGTGCGCGGTAAAGCGGTCCGCGGAGAGAACTACATCGAGTCTCTCTCGCACCAAAAAATTCCGAAGGTAGCGGCGCCACACTACAAGAACTGGGGCGAACTTCTGCGCTTCCTACAGAAGGAAAACCTTCCGGGTGCGTACCCTTATACCGCGGGCATATACCCCTATCGCCGTATGGGTGAGGACCCGATCCGCATGTTTGCCGGAGAGGGCACGCCAGAACGGACTAACCGGCGTTTCCATTACCTAAGTCACGGCCAACAGGCCACGCGCCTTTCGACCGCCTTCGACTCCGTTACGCTTTATGGCGAAGATCCGCATCGTCGCCCCGACATCTACGGCAAGGTAGGCAACTCCGGGGTCAGCATCGCGACGCTGGATGACATGAAAAAGTTGTACTCCGGCTTTGATCTGAGCGACCCGCGTACCTCGGTCTCGATGACTATCAATGGTCCGGCACCCATGATCCTGGCAATGTTCATGAACACCGCGGTCGATCAGGCCGTCGAAACCTACTTAAAAGCAGATCCCGAACGCTGGCACCAAGCCGAAGCAAAAATCGCAGCGTTATACGCCGGGGTTAGGCGTCCGTCTTACGCAGGCCCTTTACCGGAAGGGCACAACGGTTTAGGACTAGGACTGCTCGGTGTCTCCGGAGACGAACTGGTGGAACCGGCCGTCTACGAGACCATCAAAGCCGCCACGCTACCGATTGTCCGCGGCACGGTACAAGCCGACATCTTTAAGGAAGATCAGGCGCAAAACACATGCATCTTCTCAACCGAGTTCGCGCTGCGCATGATGGGCGACGTGCAGCAGAGCTTCGTTGACCGCAAGGTGCGCAATTTTTATTCCGTGTCGATCAGCGGCTACCACATCGCCGAGGCAGGCGCGAACCCGATCTCACAGCTGGCATTCACGCTATCCAACGGCTTCACGATCGTCGAGTACTACCTCGCGCGCGGCATGAAGATTGACGACTTTGCCCCAAACCTGTCGTTCTTTTTCTCTAACGGCATGGACCCCGAGTACACCGTGATCGGTCGGGTAGCCCGCCGGATCTGGGCCCGCGCCATGCGCGAACGCTATGGGGCGAGCCCTCGTAGCCAGATGATGAAGTACCACATCCAAACATCCGGGCGCTCGCTGCACGCGCAGGAGATTCAATTCAACGACATCCGCACGACGCTACAAGCGCTTTACGCACTCCTGGATAACTGTAACTCGTTGCATACGAACGCTTATGACGAAGCAATCACCACACCGACCGAAGAATCCGTTCGGCGCGCTGTAGCCATTCAGCTAATTATCAACCGTGAGCTCGGCGTCAACTTCTGCGAAAATCCCTGGCAAGGCAGCTTCTTGATCGATCAACTCACCGATATGGTCGAAGAATCTGTTTTCAAAGAATTTGATGCTATCTCTGAGCGCGGCGGTGTACTCGGCGCGATGGATACCATGTACCAACGCGGCAAGATTCAGGACGAAAGCCTCTACTACGAACACAAAAAGTTTGATGGCTCGTTACCGCTCATCGGCGTCAATACGTTCTTAGCCAAAGATAAGGGTGGCGAGATCACTACCACGATCGAGCTGATTCGCTCAACCGCAGAGGAAAAGCAGCAGCAAATCGATAATGTGGAAGCGTTCCGTCTCGCCCGCAATTGGCGGGCGCCTGACAGTCTCGCTCAACTGCAGGCTGCGGCACGTGCCCGCAAAAACGTCTTCGAGAGCTTGCTCGAAACCGTCAAATACAATTCACTGGGCCAAATCAGTCATGCGCTGTACGACGTGGGTGGGGAATATCGGCGCAATATGTAACTCCATGCATAGACCCTAACGTAGCCGCGGTCGTTGTTGGTGATACGCTTGCCAAAAGGATGATTCTTCAGGGAAGTCGGCCGCTATGGGCTGCGCATAGGCCCGGTTACGCAAAGGGCTACAGAGCACCTCAGGGAGCTCGCCGGGCCGCGCGTAGTAGAAGAACGATAAAACCCGCTCAGCAAAGCGCCACCGGCCTGCTTCGTACCGGTACCGGTCGCGGTAGCGCAGCGAGGTCACCAGCATCTCGCCGTTGCGGATCAGCTCCGCGTGCGTATTTAAAGTGCCAGTAGCAACGCTGCTATCTTGCGGATCAAAGTGAATGATATGGTCGTGAGTATAGTGATTGCTAGGCCCGAGGACGGAGAAGCGCGCATGGAACTGCTCGATGACTGCTGCACGCCCAGAGGCGTTCATCACCCCATCGGCGGAACGCATAATTCCATCCTGAGTAAAACACAGAGAAAGACCATCAATATCCCGCTCATCGACCCTAATGCAGTACGTGCCTACGAGTTCGCGTATCGCAGCACGAGCCTCCAACCGTTCGATGCGCTGCGCAACGGTCTGCTCGCTACCAATCGTTGAATCCGTCATTATTTGCTCCTGCCACCGGACTGGATAACATGACTGTTCTGACCCGCCAATTCGAAGACCTTCGCATCGGTGAGATTGCCGAGTCTAAAGCAATGCCGGTTCTACTCGAGGACATGCTCGAGTTCGCACGCCGTTACGACCCCCAGTACTTTCACACCGATCCAGAAGGCGCGCAGTCTTCTATTTTTGGGGAAGTCATCGCTTCGGGCATCTACACCGCCGCGCTGTGGCGCCAACTAGATGCCCAAATCAGCGGCGATATCTCCTGGGTGTGCGGCATCGCCTGGGAGGAGGTGCGCTGGCCCGAAGCGGTCCGCGCAGGCGATCTCTTGCGCGCTCGAGCAGAGTGCCTGAGCAAGCGACCGAGCCGATCCCACGCGGACCGCGGAGTGGTCGAGATGCGCTATACGCTGCTCAACCAACGCGACCAGATCGTCTTCACCTGCCGCAGCATCAATCTAGTCACCCGCCGCACACTCACAACGGACTAGGCAAAAATAGGCTTTCTTTTCTCAACGAAGGACTGCGCCCCTTCGCGAGCGTGCGCAGTCCGCATCGCATCGGAGATGCCACGCGACTCATCTTCCATCTGCGTCTCAAAACTGGCATTGAAGCTGTTGAGCAGCAGACGGCGCGTCTGGCCGAGCGCGCCTGTCGCACCTCGACTCAAGTCGCTCGCCATCGCTTGTATTGCCGTTTCCAGATCGGAATCGTCAACGACCCGGGTAATCAGCCCCAGCGCAACGGCTTCATCGCCCGCCACACGGCGATTCAGCAGCGCCAATTCTTGTGCGCGGCGCAGCCCAACAAGCCGCGGCAAGAGCCAGGTGGACCCTCCATCGGGCGAGAGCCCAATCGCCGTGTAGGCGAGAGTGAAGTGCGCACTGCGCGCCGCAATGGCGATATCGCCGAGAATTGCGAGGCTGAATCCTGCCCCGGCAGCCGGCCCATTGATAGCGGTCACGAGCGGCTTTGGCATCCGCGCAAGGCGCGCAATGGCCAGATGCAAATAACCGGTAATTTGCTTGATCAGTGCAGGGGCGGCATCCCCGGCGGCGGCGAACGCGCCAACATCACCCCCGGCGCAAAAGAAACGGCCCGTACCCGTCAGCACGACGCAGCGAATGGCAGGGTCTTCGTCACAGCGAATCGCCGCCTCCATGAGCGAGCGCGCGAGCGGCACGTCCAGCGAATTTCCAGCCGTTGGCCGGTTCAAGCGTAGGGTGGCAACGGCGCCGTCGACCGTGACGACGAGACTGGATTCAGCAGACATAGAGCATCCGAAAAAAGTGGGCAAATGAGGCGGGCCTGCCGCAGCCCCGGCGCCCAACCACGGGCGGTTTAGGCACGTAAACAAGATACCGCAAATTCGCCCATTTGAGTGCATTCAGCGCTTGCAAAATGACCCCGTGGGTACGCACGATAGCGACCCGGCGCGCCATTGTGGCGGCACGATTACGTTGACCTTATTTGTACTCTCGGAGACTGCATATGAATGGCTCGTCGCATCCTGACATCGTGGTCGTAAGCACGGCACGCACCGCCATCGGCACCTTCGGAGGGGCCCTTGCTGAGGTCCCCAATACGCAACTGGCGACCACGGTTGTCCAAGCGGCAATGCAGCGGGGGAGCATCAATCCCCACCATGTAGGTCTCGTTGTGCTCGGTAACGTCATCCCAACGGAGCCGCGCGACGCTTACCTGAGCCGCGTTGCTGCACTGGATGCGGGGTGTTCTCAAGAAACCCCAGCCTTCAACGTCAATCGACTGTGTGGGTCGGGCCTACAGGCTATCGTATTGGCGGCTCAAGCGATCGCGCTCGGGGACTGTGACATTGCAGTTGCCGGCGGCTCGGAATCGATGAGTCGCGGACCATACTTGGCCGGCGGGGCCCGGTTTGGTGCGCGCATGGGTGACGCGGTGCTAATTGACTACATGACAGGGATACTGCATGACCCCTGGGAGCGTATGCATATGGGCATTACGGCGGAGAATGTCGCTGCCCGCTATGGCATTTCGCGTGAGCGACAAGACGCGCTTGCGTTGGAAAGTCAGCAGCGCGCAGCACATGCGGTAGCCCATGGGTACTTCAAAGAGCAGATCGTTCCTGTCGAGATTAAAACGCGCAAAGGAATCATCCACTTCGATACCGACGAACATATCCGCGCCAACGTCACGGCCGAACAATTGGCCAAAATGAAGCCCGCCTTCAAGGCGGACGGCTCGGTCACCGCAGGCAATGCTTCGGGAATCAACGATGGCGCTGGCGCCGTGGTACTCGCGGATGCGCGCCGCGCCGCCGCCCTCGGCCTACAACCGATCGCTCGCTTGGTCGGCTATGCCCATTCCGGAGTGGAGCCTGCCTACATGGGAATTGGTCCGATTCCTGCAACGCGCAAAGTACTCGAGCGCACCGGCTTGCGGGTGCAGGATCTGGACGTGATTGAGGCCAACGAGGCATTTGCAGCGCAGGCCTGTGCCGTCGCGCAGGAACTGCAGTTTGATCTGGCCAAGGTCAATCCTAATGGTTCGGGCATCTCGCTCGGACACCCCGTCGGCGCAACGGGTGCGATCATTACCGTCAAAGCCCTCGCAGAACTACAGCGCCGTTCGCTCCGTTACGCGCTAGTCACCATGTGTATTGGCGGCGGCCAAGGTATCGCCGCTATTTTCGAGCGCCTCTAAGATTCCGGCAGGCAGAGTAAGCCGTACACGGCCTACTCTGCCGCTGGATAACCGAGTTGTGTTGACAGCGTACGCGCGAAATCCACGACCGCCTTACGATGCGCGCCGCCGGGCCCACAGCTCACTAGGCCGCGCCGCCCAATCAACGTGATCGCCGCAACAATCTGTTCGTTCAAGTCATACACCGGCGCCGCAATAGCACTGATGTCCGGCACGGGGCTGCCCTCGGTTTGCGAGCATCCCTGCGTACGAATGAGCGCAATCGCAGCCGCATAGTGCTTTTTTTCGACCAACTCTCCCACGCCAGCCTTGCGCGCCGCACGCTGTTCCGCCGCGACTAAAGGTTGAATGACTTTCGGTGGCATTAACGCCGCAAACAGGCGGCCAGTGGCCGTTTGAGTCAAGGAGTAGCGCGCGCCCGTGCGGATATTGGAATAGATCTGGAACGGCGCTTCATGCAACCGCAGAATCACCGGACCCGCATCGGTCCAAATACTCATAGTGACCATCAACTGCACCGCGTCAGCAAAGGCGGGAACCGCCTCCCAAATCACGGCCAGCGGATCATGGCGACGCAAGCGCGCCAAACCCAGCGTCAACGCATAGGGACCTAAACGATAGAGCCCCGTGGCAGGATCCTGCTCAACCAATCCGAGCGCCCGAAAACTGACGAGATAGGCATGCGCCTGACCGGCCGTTAGACCCGCCCGCTCGGCCAGCTCCCGCAGCATCAAGGGGCCCTCAGCCCGTACCAACCCGTCCAAGAGACGCCCGCCGACGGTTATCGACTGGACGCCCCGCCCGGCTTGCTGAGCCGCCATAACGAACCCCTCACGCCGGATCCGCGTCCAGCCTCGCGATAATCCTAGCGCATATTGACTCCAAATTCGTAACCGCCGAATATATTCGTCAATTACGAATACTCCTTCCGTACAAGAGCAAGCCAATGACCAAGCATTTCGCCTCACAGGCCGATCTGACCGAAAAGGTGGTGACCTTCGACCGCTTATCGGAAAACGCCTACGCCTATACCGCCCAAGGCGACCCCAATACCGGCGTAATCATTGGCGATGACTCCGTGCTGGTCGTAGACACACAAGCCACGCCCGTCATGGCGCAGGACGTCATACGCCGTATTCGTGAAGTCACTGACAAGCCAATTAAGTACGTGGTCATGTCGCACTACCATGCGGTCCGTGTGCTCGGTGCAACCGCCTACGGCGCCAGCGAAATTATCGCCAGCAAAGACACTTATGATCTGATTGTCGAACGCGGCGCGTTCGACATGAAGAGCGAGATCGAACGGTTTCCACGGCTTTTTCAAGCCGTAGAATCGATACCCGGACTGACGTGGCCATCTATTGTTTTCCAGCGCCAAATGACCTTGTGGATGGGGTCTCTGGAAGTGCAGATTTTGCAATTGGGTCGCGGTCATACCAAAGGCGACACCGTCGTTTGGCTGCCGAAAGACCGGATCTTGTTTTCCGGTGACCTCGTTGAGTTCGATGCAACCCCATATGCCGGCGATGCCTATTTCACCGATTGGCCAACCACACTCGATGCCGTAGAAGATCTACGGGCCGTGCAACTGGTACCAGGTCGTGGTGCAGCGCTAAAAAATGAAGCTGCCGTCGCCGCAGGTATCCGCGGTACCCGCGACTTCATCGCCGACGTCTATAGGGGCGTGCAGACCCGCGCGGCGGCTGGCCTAGACCTCAAAACCATCTACCGCGAGGTGGTCGCCGAACTGCGGCCGAAATACGGCCAGTGGGTCATCTTCGATCACTGCATGCCATTCGATGTGACTCGCGCCTACGACGAAGCGACCCAGTACGTCGACCCACGCATCTGGACCGCGGAGCGCGACATCGCCATGTGGAAGGCTCTGGAAACCTAAGCACACGTAGCGCCAGCGCCATGCTGAAGACCTACACCTACCCAAAATTTGAGTACCGGCGTCCAGAAGATCTGGACTGCACCACGGTACGCCGTCACCCCGTTCTCATTGTCGGCGCCGGTCCCGTGGGTTTGGCGCTCGCCATTGAGTTACGGCTTAAAAAGCTCTCTGTCATCGTAATCGACGAGGACAACACCGTCTCCGTTGGTTCCCGTGGGGTCTGCTATGCCAAGCGCACCCTCGAAATCCTCGATCGACTCGGCGTGGGCGACAGGGTGGTCGAAAAGGGCGTTGCCTGGAACGTTGGAAGAACCTTTTTTCACGAGGATGAGGTCTATCGCTTTGATCTGGTGACCGATCCCGACCACGAGCGCCCGGGGATGCTGAACCTGCAGCAGTATTACCTAGAGGAATATCTCGTCGAACGTGCCCAAGCAGTAGGTGTGGAACTGCGCTTTAAGCAACAGGTGCTTTCCGTTGACGCGCATGAAGAGGGCGCCACACTCGAGGTGCAATCGCCGGATGGCCGGTATCAAATCAGCACGGATTGGCTGATCGCAGCCGATGGGGCGCGCAGCCCCATACGGCGCGCGTTGCATCTGGATGTCGAAGGGCATGTCTTCCAAGACCGCTTCCTCATCGCAGACGTGCTGATGAAAGCCGGCTTTCCACCGCAGCGCTGGTTCTGGTTCGACCCGCCATTCCATCCGAATCAGTCGGTACTGCTACATCGACAAGCCGATGACGTATGGCGCATCGACTTTCAATTGGGTTGGGAGGCAGACCCTGAAGTAGAAAAACAACCCGACCGTGTAATCCCTCGTATTCGGGCGATGCTGGGCGCAGAACACGAATTCGAACTCGAGTGGATCAGTGTCTACACCTTCCAGTGCCGTCGCATGGCCCAATTTCGGCATGGCCGAGTATTGTTCGTCGGTGATTCGGCCCATCAGGTTTCCCCCTTCGGCGCCCGAGGCGCGAATTCCGGAATACAAGACGCCGACAATATCGGTTGGAAACTAGACCTCGTGCTGCGCGGCGCCGCGCCGCAGACGCTGCTCGATACCTATCATGAAGAGCGCGCCTATGCCGCCGATGAAAACTTACTCAACTCCACGCGTTCCACTGATTTCATTACACCCAAATCACCAATCAGCCGGGTGTTCCGCAACGCAGTGCTCGAATTGGCCGAGCACCATGCATTCGCCCAACGTCTCGTAAATTCCGGGCGGCTGTCCGTGCCAGCGTGTTACACCCACTCACGCCTCAATACGCCCGATCTCGATGCCTTTGCAGGCCACCTAACGCCCGGAACGCCAGCCGACGATGCGCCACTACCGGACGGCTCCTGGCTCTTACGCCAACTGGCCGGCGGCTTCACTCTCCTGTATTTCGTTGATCCGGGGCGCCGAGTGGACGCCGAAATCGCGGCACTCACCGCCTTAGTCGACGATGACATCTCCATAAACCTAGTGCTCGTTGCCGCTATAGGCGCGGCGCGCTCACGCTACGACGCGCACCATGGCACCCTATATTTACTGCGTCCAGACCAACATGTCGCCGCGCGTTGGCGCCAGATGGATCTAACCCGTATACGCGCCGCCGTCCGGCGCGCCTGTGATCTGCACTGAGGCCCATCCATGCCACTCAATTTAGAGCCGAACTTCCACGAGCCGGGCAAACATTATCTGCACGGATTCTCGCCCGGTGATGAATTTTACGAACTGCTAATTAAAATGCATCGACCACTCTCCGAAGCCGAAAGCATTAAGGTCAACGCCCGTTTGATTTTGTTGCTCGCCAATCACATTGGCGATCTGTCTGTACTGCGCGAAGCGATGACCATAGCCACGCAATGCGCGACGCAGGAATAAAGGAAAAAAATGAAAATAGATAGAATTCATCACGTTGCCTACCGTTGCAAAGACGCCAAGGAAACCGTGCTTTGGTACGAAAAGATGCTCGGCATGAAATACCAACTGGCTTTCGCTGAAAACCGCGTGCCTTCGACCAAGGAACCAGATCCTTACATGCATGTTTTTCTCGACGCGGGCAATGGCAACGTGCTCGCTTTTTTCGAGCTGCCGACCAAACCCGAAATGGGACGAGATCCCAACACCCCGACGTGGGTACAGCACATCGCGTTCAAGGTGAATAGTCGCGAAGAGTTGCTCGAGTACAAGAGCCACCTAGAGTCCCATGGAATCTCCGTACTCGGCTTGACCGATCATGGCGCATTCCACTCCATTTACTTCTTTGATCCGAACGGCCATCGTCTCGAGCTGGCCTGCCCGGATCCGAATGCCGCGGAAATTGAGAAGCGCCTCGACGCCATCAAATGGGACATGTTGGAGGAATGGTCCCGCACCAAGCGCGCACCCACGCTTGGCGCCTTTGTGCATGCCGGAGAATTTGCAGGGCACGCACCATGATCGACTTTACCCATGACCGCACCGCCGAGAGTTGGGTCACGACGGCGAATGCGGAGTACTGCGATTTTCCGCTCCAGAACTTACCCTATGGCCGTTGGCGTGCCAGCGGCAGCCAAGAGCCCTGGCGCGCTGCTGTTGCCATTGGTGACTGTCTGCTCGATCTAGCCGGGGCTGGCCTCACGCCATCGCACGACATCGCCAGCATCCTTGAGCTGCCAGTAGATGCCCGCGTCGCCCTACGCCGGCAGTTGTTCCAAGCGCTGCACGCGGGTAGTGCGCAAGTGGCACGGCTCACCCCGCATCTGGTGCCGTTGGCGCAGGTAGAGCTCGGCCTGCCTTGTGAGACGCGCGACTACACGGATTTCTATTCCGGCATCCACCACGCCCGCAAGGTCGGCACGCTGCTGCGCCCGGACAGTCCCCTATTCCCCAATTATAAATGGGTGCCTATTGGCTACCACAGTCGGGCGTCCTCGTTGATTGCCTCAGGGACCTCTTTTCATCGACCCATGGGCCAGACCAAGCCGGCACATCTGGAAGTACCCACACTCACGCCGTCGAGGCGTCTCGATTACGAACTCGAAATGGGCATTATCATTGCGCAGGGAAATCCGCTTGGCGAGCCCATTCTCATAGACGACGCCGAACGCCACATCTTCGGGTTAACCTTGCTTAACGATTGGAGCGCCCGTGATGTGCAGGCTTGGGAATACCAGCCGTTGGGCCCTTTCCTGGCCAAGAATTTCGCAACAACGCTCTCCCCCTGGATCGTGACACTCGAGGCGCTCGCACCGTTCCGCGCGCCGTTTTCGCGCCCCAAGGGCGACCCAGCACCATTGGCCTATCTAGACTCACCTTCAGTGCGTACGTCCGGGTTGATTAACATTGCACTAACGGTCGACCTATTGACTAGCCGCATGCAGGAGTCGCACAGCGCGCCGCATCCGCTCAGTCATAGCAACGCCCACGACGCCTACTGGACGCTCTCCCAACTGGTCGCGCATCACACAGTGAATGG
>CAIVRI010000019.1 GCA_903908265.1 uncultured Pseudomonadota bacterium | reverse complement strand
GACCGGTACGCCGCTCAGCGGCCTGCAACAGCAGTCGCTGAAGTCGGCCCGTCCGCAGGACTACCTACGATTGGTCTTGGCGCCGGCCGAAAAGGCGCTGCTCGACGCACGTTTGGCGCTGCGCTTTGACCGCATGCTGCAAGAGGGTTTTTTAGAAGAAGTGCGTGCGTTACATCGGCGCGGTGACCTGACGGCGGATCTGCCGGCAATGCGGTGCGTGGGTTACCGCCAACTCTGGTCGTATTTGGAGGGCGTCGGCGATTTGGCGTCGGCGCGGGAACTTTCGATCATCGCGACCCGTCAATTGGCTAAGCGTCAATACACGTGGCTGCGCGCAGAACCCGATGCGCAGTGGGTTTCGCCGCAGGAGGGCGGCGCAATCGACAAGTTGTGTGAAATCATCGATCACTGGTGTCAGGACCGTCAGTCGAAATGACCCCTGTGCTAGAATTTTGGCACTTCGACCCCATAAGAGGGTGGAGACGCTTGCCGATACGGGTAACCAACCAGAGGAAGGGTTGGATATTTGTCGCAAAGCATAAAGAATTCAAGGAGTTATGAAATGGCCAAAGGCCAATCTCTGCAAGATCCCTTCCTGAACGCGCTACGCAAGGCGCGCGTGCCGGTATCGATTTACCTCGTCAATGGCATTAAGTTGCAGGGGCACATCGACTCCTTCGACCAATTTGTTGTGCTGCTGCGCAACAACGTGAGCCAGATGGTCTACAAGCATGCGATTTCGACGATTGTGCCGGCGCGTAATGTGCATCTGGAGACGGGCGATTCGGGCGAATTGATCTCGGATCCGGTCGTCGAATGACTCTAGTGTCGCCGGCCGCGCCGCTTTAGGACGCTTCATTGTTTGATCGTCCGAAGAGTGGTGAGCGAGCGCTCCTGTGTCGCATTGGTGTCGGAGCGCAACCGACCTTAGCGGATATCGCGGAGTTCCGTGCGCTGGCCGAATCGGCCGGCGCCATACCCGTGGCTGTGGTGACCGGTTCGCGGGCAAAGCCGGATCCGCGGTACTACGTGGGTAGCGGTAAGGCCGAGGAATTGAAAACGCGGGCCGAAGAGGCGGGCGCCGACCTGATCCTCATTGATCATGCGCTCTCGCCGAGTCAAGAGCGCAATCTCGAAAAACTTACCTGCCGCCGCGTACTCGATCGTAGTGGACTTATTCTAGATATCTTCGCGCAGCGCGCGCGCAGCCACGAAGGAAAGTTGCAAGTGGAGTTGGCCCAACTCAAACACTTGGCTACTCGGCTCGTTCGTGGGTGGACACACCTTGAGCGTCAAAAAGGCGGCATCGGCTTGCGGGGTCCGGGCGAGACGCAGCTGGAGACTGACCGACGCCTACTCAATAATCGCATTCGTACACTCAATCGTCGTCTGGAGCGGCTTGCTCTGCAACGCGATACGGGTCGGCAAACACGCAAGGAAGTGCCGATTCCTGGCGCGGCGCTGGTCGGCTATACCAACGCGGGTAAGTCGACGCTGTTCAACGTACTCAGCGGCGCGGACAACTACGTCGCCGATCAACTGTTCGCGACGCTAGACCCTACTGTGCGTCGATTAAAGCTCGCGCATTGCCCCGAAATGGTGCTCGCGGACACGGTCGGCTTCGTGAAGGATTTGCCCCACGAGTTGGTGGCCGCTTTTCGTTCGACCTTGTTGGAAGCGCGCGAAGCACACCTGCACCTACATGTCATTGACGCGGCCGATGTCGAACGCGGTGAGCACATCGGGATTGTCAACGAGGTGTTGCGTGAGATTGATGCGGCTGATGTGCCGCAGATCGAGGTTTATAACAAAGTCGATCTGTTGGGTGAGGCGCCGCGCGTTGAGCGTAACGAAGAGGGGCTCATTTGCCGGGTGTGGCTGTCGGCGGCGACTGGTGTGGGCCTCGATCTGCTGCGAGAGGCCTTGGCCGAACGCTTCGGTAGTCGCCTCGTGCGCACCACGATCGAATTATCGCCTCGGCATGGTCGGGCGCGGGCCGGGCTGTTCCGCCGTGGGGCCGTCTTGGGCGAGTCGGTCTCCGATGACGGCGGCTGGCGGATCGAAGTAGAACTCGCGGAGCGCGATCTGGAGGCCTTTTTTCGGAGTGAAGGCTTGGTCGATCCCGCAGTCCCTCGTGCTGAAGAGCGGAATTTCCGCTAAAATAGACCACTAAAAGGGCTCCGATCCACGCTGGAGCCCCATGGAACTTCCTGATCATGTCCTCCAACGACTCTGGCGGATCGCCGAATGGCGGTTCCCGCAATCCCTGGGATCGCCCGCCTGAGGCCGGTCCGCCTGATCTTGTGGAGATCTTGAAGGGGCTGAAGCAACGCCTACTGGGGAATCGCACAAAGGCTACGGAGCCTGAGTCAGGCGGCGATGGGGGTAAGCCCCGCCGGGAGGCGCTTTCCATTGGTGTTGTCGTCGCCATCGCGCTAGGGATCTGGGCGGCCTCCGGGTTCTACCTGGTCGGTGCCGCTGAAAAAGCGGTGATTACGCGTTTTGGGCGTTTCGAGCGCATCACCGGAGAAGGTCCCAACTATCAGTTGCCTTGGCCGCTTGAATCACGGCAGGTCGTGAATACGCAGGAAGTGCTCAGCATTTCCGATCGTTCGCGGATGCTGACGCAGGATGCGGCCCTAGTAGAAATCAACATTGCAGTGCAGTTCCGTCGTTCGGATCCGCGCGCTTTTGTCTTTAATATTGTTGATCCTCAGGCCACGTTGGCCGAGGCTTCGGAAAGTGCAATTCGCGAAATTATTGGCCAGACTCGGCTTGATCTTGTGTTGGAGCAGGGACGTCAGGAAATCGCTCTGAAGACCAGAGTGTTGATTCAGCACACCTTAGACAGTTATCGCACGGGTATCGAAGTCATTGGCGTCAATCTGCAAGACGTGGCAGTCCCGGATCCGGTTGCACCTTCACAAAAGGATGCGATCAAAGCCCGTGAAGACAAGGATCGACTGCGTGTCGAGGCCGAGACCTACAGTAACGATATTCTTCCAAAAGCCCGCGGTACGGCCGAAAGGCAATTACTCGATGCCGAAGCGTATAGGCAGCAGATCGTCGCGGAGGCGGAAGGCGAGGGTTCCCGTTTTGGTCAGCTCGCCGTCGCTTATGAAAAGGCGCCCGCCTTGACCCGTCAGCGTCTTTACCTAGAGACGATGGAAGAGGTCCTGAGTCACGGTGGTAAGGTCTTTGTGGATGCGAAGGGCAACGGTAGCAATTTCTATTTCCCACTGGATAAGTTGCTGGAAAAACGCAGCTCTGATCCCAAGCGCGAGTCGACACTGCCGGACGTTACGGTATTGCCTGGCACGCCGGCCCCTGCAGCTGGCGATGGTGCCGACGGGCGTAGTCGTACGCGTGGGAGCCGCTGATGAATAAGCGCATTCTTCTCGTGCTCGCCACTGTCGCTATTGCACTGTTGTTGTTGTCGCAGAGTGCTTTTGTAGTCAAGGAAACTGATTTTGCGATCAACCTGCAGTTGCGCGAACTGGTGCGTTCTGACTACAAGCCAGGGCTGCATTTTAAGATCCCGTTGCTCCAGACCATCGAGAAGTTTGAACGCCGCCTCTTAACGCGAAACTATCCCTCGGAGCAGTTTTTGACTAGTGAGGGCAAGATCCTCAACGTCGACTTTTATGTGAAGTGGCGCATCGCTGACGTCGCCCAGTACTACCGTGCAACGGGTGGATTGGAAGAGGTCGCAGCCGCCCGGCTGGCGGAAATTGTCAAGGATGGACTCAAGGGGACTATCGCCCGACGGACTATCCAGCAGGTGGTGGCAGCGGAGCGTAGCGAGCTCATCGGTGACGTGCAGGTCTCAGCGGCCAATGGGGTCAAGCAGCTCGGTATCGCGTTGGTCGACGTCCGGGTCAAGCGCATTGACTTGCCGGATGACGTCAGTGATTCGGTATTCAAACGCATGGAGCAGGACTTTGCCCGACAGGCAGCGCAGTTGCGTGCGGAGGGTGAAGAACAGGCGATTCGCATTCGTGCCGAATCCGACCGCCAGCGGACGCAAATTTTGTCGGAGGCGGCCCGCGATGCCGAGAAGATGCGGGGTGAAGGCGACGCCAAGTCAGCCAACATTTATGCCAGCGCAGCGGGCAAGAATGCAGAGTTTTTTGCGTTTTACCGCAGCATGAAGGCCTACCGCAAGACCTTAGGGCGCGAGGGTGATGTCATGGTGATCTCCCCTGACAGTCAGTTTTTCAAGTATCTCAAGGACCCTGCGACGCGATGAACCTAGGTATCAATTGGGTTGATTTAGGCCGCGCTGTGGCCCTGTTGGCGGTCGCTGAGGGCATACTGCCCTTTCTTAGCCCAGAGGCGGCCAAGGCATCCCTGCGTAAGCTCGCTGAAATGGAGCCTGTCCAATTGCGTATTATGGGGTTTGTCTTGATGGTGGTGGGTTGTTTGATTCTCTTAGGTCTGCGTGCCTGACGGCGCGCCTTTCGGAAAGCACATGGGCAAGAATGTCATCGTAATCGGCACCCAGTGGGGTGACGAAGGTAAAGGAAAGATTGTTGACTTGCTGACGGAGCGGGCCGCTGCGGTTGCGCGCTTCCAAGGCGGTCACAACGCCGGTCACACGCTTGTCATTGACGGCGAGAAGACGGTCCTTTCGCTGATTCCATCTGGGATCCTGCGGGAAGGATCTCTATGCATGATCGGCAACGGTGTCGTCGTCGCGCTCAGTGCGCTGCTCAAAGAAGCCGACATGCTGGTCGCCCGTGGTGTGCCGGTCTTTGATCGACTGAAAGTCAGTCCGGCTTGTCCATTGATCCTCTCTTCACACGTGGCGCTCGATAAGGCTCGCGAACGTGCGCGTGGCGAAAACCCGATTGGCACGACCGGTCGCGGCATCGGTCCCGCTTATGAGGACAAGGTATCTCGGCGGGCTCTGCGCATCGCAGACCTGTTCCAGCGGGAGCGTTTGGCAGCGAAGTTGGGTGAGGTCATGGATCTGCACAATTTCATGCTGCGCCATTATTACAAGACCGATACCGTGGACTTCCAACAGGTCTTAGATGAGACGCTGGCGTTGGGCGAGCGCGTTAAACCGCTGGTGGATGACGTCAGTCTCATACTGCGAAATTTGACCCGCGACGGTAAGAACATTTTGTTTGAGGGCGCGCAAGGCGCGCTGCTCGACGTTGATCTGGGTACTTATCCGTTCGTCACTTCGTCCAACACCACGGCAGGCAACGCAGGTACCGGTACGGGCATTGGACCGCTGTATTTTTCGTACGTATTGGGCATCACCAAGGCTTATACGACGCGGGTTGGCTCAGGTCCGTTCCCAACAGAACTGTTCGATGAGTATGGCGAACATCTTTCACGCGTCGGTCATGAGTTTGGTGCCGTCACCGGGAGGCCGCGCCGTACGGGTTGGTTTGATGCCGTCTCGCTGCGTCGTTCCGTGTTGCACAACAGCGTCAGTGGTCTGTGCGTGACGAAACTCGATGTGCTCGATGGATTGGAGACGATCCGCTTGTGCACCGGCTATAGGGTCAACGGTGCGGTCACTGAGGAGCCACCCTTGTTCGCCGATCAGTATGGCGACTGTGAGCCGATTTACGAGGATGTGCCTGGTTGGAAAGAATCTACCGTTGGGGTGACCGACTACGGCAAGTTGCCGGCCACGGCCCGGGCCTACCTCGAACGGATTGAGGAAGTGGTTGGCGTGCCGCTAGATATCGTGAGCACCGGCGCCGATCGTGAGCATACGATCATCCGCCGGCACCCCTTCGACTGAACATTACGACCCGATCAGGTACCGCAGGACGGCGAGGAGCAACGCTCGCCTTGACGCAGGTTTTCCTTCGCCTCGAGGGCGCGCTGCACAGTTTCGGCCAGTTCATTTTCGCCGATGCACTTTTCTGTTGGGATGCGGGTGCCGATATCGGCATCCTTGCGGCAGAAGACCGCAATCCCTTTGCGCGTGCGCGGGAAGTAGCCGACGCTCAGGGCCTTCTTTTGCAGTTCAGGGGTGATGGCATTGCCCCAACTGGTCACGGCAGGCGCGGCGGCGGCAGTCGGGGCAGCTGGCATGACGGCGGCAGTCTTTGGTGCAGCGGGCACAGGGGCCGGGCCGTCGGCACAGGCGGAGACGATCAGGGTGGCGGCAACGAGGACAAAAGCACTTCGCATCGGGTCTCTCCAGACTTCAGCGTTGCGATCGTCCGAATGGCCGCCCGAGGCCGGCAAACTGGCGACCGAGAACCGCCAGCCAACAACATGGATGGCGGGAAAATGGTGCCCAGGAAAGGACTCGAACCTTCACGGTGTTACCCGCTAGTACCTGAAACTAGTGCGTCTACCAATTCCGCCACCTGGGCACGGCGCGGACCCGGCCTAGCCGGGGAGCGAGCGCGGAAATCTACGCAGTGGCATCGCCACTGTCAATTGAAAACAGTCCCCGTCGGTGAATCGACGGGACAGATCACGGCGGCGCCAGCGCGCTGCCGAAGAGGAAATGAATGAAAAACAAGCAAAAGAACTGGCAAGACGTCGACAGTAACCGTGACCGAGAGGCGGAGCGCTACGAGCAACCAATCCCGAGCCGTGAGTATTTGTTGACCGTTTTGCGCGAGGCGGACGCGCCCTTGGGCGTTGAGGCGCTCGCGACGGCCCTGCGTTTGACAGATCGTGGCCTGCGCTTTGCGCTGGAAAAGCGCCTAGCCGCAATGGTCCGCGACGGGCAGATCCTGCGCAACCGCCGCGAGGAGTATGTGGTGCTTGACCGGGTCGCTCTGAAAAGCGGCCGAGTCGTCGGTCACCGGGACGGGTTTGGCTTCCTGATCCCGGACGATGCCTCCGGCGACGCCTTTCTGCCGCCCCACCAGATGCGCGTGGTGATGCATGGAGACCGGGCCGCTGTACGGATTGTGGGTGTGGATGCCCGCGGACGTAAGCAAGGCGAAGTGGTCGAAGTGTTGGAGCGGCGGACCCTGCAGGTGGCCGGGCGTTACTACCAGGAGCGGGGCATCGGCTTCGTCGAAGCCGATAACCGCCGCATCAGCCATCGCGTCATTATTCCACCGCGCGATGCGAACGGCGCTCGTCATGGCTGCCTCGTGGTGGCGGCGATTGTGGAGCCACCGAATCGCCATGCAGACCCAGTCGGACGCGTTACCCGCGTATTGCCGGAGGAGGGGGTAGCGCAGACGGCAGTGGAGTTGGCGATCGCCTCGCATCAACTACCGCATGAGTTCCCGGCGGCGGTCGTGCGGGAGGCACGTAAGTTTTCCAAAACGGTGAACCGTAAAAAGCTCGCAGCCTATGAAGATTTGACGACCCTGCCGTTAATTACGATCGATGGTGCGGATGCACGCGATTTCGATGATGCCGTCTTTGCTGAGCCGACCCGTACCGGTTGGCGGCTGGTGGTGGCCATCGCTGATGTCAGTCAGTACGTACGGCCGGACACCGCGCTAGATGCCGAGGCGCGTGAACGTGCGACCAGTGTGTATTTCCCTAACCGTGTGTTGCCGATGCTGCCGGAGCAGTTGTCCAACCATTTGTGCTCACTGATACCCGACGTGGAGCGCGCCTGCATGGTGGCTGATATGTCGGTTTCCCGAGAAGGGCGTGTCACTCGTACCCGTTTCTATGCGGGTTTGATGCGTTCGCAGGCGCGCCTCACCTACGATGCGGCAGCAGCTGCACTCGTTGAGCGAGATCCGGTGATTCGCCGCACGTTGTCGAATCCGGTTCTGTCGTCGTTGGAGTCGCTGTATGACTTGTATCGCGCCTTTAGGCGGCAGCGTGAATTGCGCGGCGCCCTCGATTTTGAGTCGGGTGAGGTGAAAGTCGTCGTCGGTGAGGATGGTCGGGTGGCGGACCTTCGCACCTATCCACGCAACGATGCGCATCGATTGATCGAAGAATGCATGATTACGGCTAACGTTGAGGCGGCAAAATTTCTAAAGAAACACGGGATGCCCACGCTGTATCGGGTGCATGCAAGCCCTGAAGAAGACCGAGTGCTCGAGTTAAAGCGTTTCCTCGGTACGCGTGGGCTACTGTTGGAGACCGATGGAGACATCGATCCGTCTACGTTGGCTAAGTTGTTGGGAGACGTGCGCGATCGACCCGACGCTGCCTTGTTGGAGTCGATGATTATTCGGTCATTGGCGCAAGCGGTGTACCAACCAGAGAATATCGGTCACTTTGGTCTTGCGCTCGAAGGGTATGCCCACTTCACTTCTCCCATTCGTCGCTATCCGGACTTGCTCGTGCATCGAGCGATTCGGCATGTGCTCAACGGCGGTACGGCGGAAACGTTTGAGCATCCAGCGGCGCAGATGGTGGTATTTGGCCAGGAAACCTCGCAGCGGGAGCGCCGGGCGGATGAGGCCTCGCGCGATGTCACTGCGTTTTTGAAGTGCGAGTTTATGCGTGATCGGGTGGGGCAGACCTTCCCAGGTGTCATTACCGGAGTAACCGATTTCGGGATCTTCGTGCAGCTGACGGGGCTACAAGTGGATGGCCTCGTGCACGTGGCGAATCTCGGTCGCGATTATTTCCGCTATGAAGAGGATCGACGTACGTTGGTCGGTGAACGCTCGGGTGAGCGCTTTACTATCGGTGACCAGTTGGTCGTGCGGGTGGCGCGGGTCGATCCGTCGGAAAGAAAAATCGACTTTGAACTCGTCGAGCGGGTATCGACGGCCTATCATCCACGCCGCCGGGGCAAGGACAATGCCGTGGAGTCGGTAGAATCCGGGGCTGCGAAACCCATAGGCCGCGTTCGTGATGCGCATGGTCAGGTGGCTAGACCTAAGACGACGAAGCCTGCAAAGACGATGCGTAAGGCAGCGCCGGCAAAGTCTGGCAAGGTGGCTGCGGTCAAGAGTGCGAAGAAAAAAGCAGATCGGCAGGCAGGCCCCAAGCCGGGCCGTGGGAGACGTTGATGAGTGATGAATTGGTCTACGGCATCCATGCGGTTGCCGCTGTGCTGGCGCGCCGGCCGAGCGCTGTGCGGTCCTTGATGATTCAGTCCGGTCGCGCCGATCGGCGGGTACAGGCGCTGGTTGAAGCGGCCCGTGATGCCCGTATTACGGTGGAGCCGCGAGCCGCAACGGAGCTCGATGCGATGCTGCCGGGATTGGTACACCAAGGGGTGGTTGCCAAGGTAGAGCCCGCCAAGGCGGTGGACGAGAATGCGTTCCTCGCCTCTTTGGACGTGGCCAATAAACCACCGCTGATTTTGGTGCTAGATGGGGTGCAAGACCCCCATAACCTCGGCGCTTGTCTGCGCACGGCCGACGGGGTGGGAGCGGATGCCTTGGTGGTGCCGCGGGACCGGGCCACGGGGCTTACGCCGGTGGTGCGCAAGGTGGCCGCTGGCGCCGCCGAGACCGTGCCGCTCGTTCAGGTGACTAATCTTGCCCGGTTCCTACGGGAACTGAAGGAGGAGGGCGTCTGGGTCGTGGGCACCGATGGTGATGGCGACAAATTGCATTACGAGGTCGACCTCAAGGGCCCGTTAGCCATCGTATTGGGCGCCGAGGGGACCGGTATGCGCCGTCTGACCCGGGAGGTCTGTGACCATGTAGTCCGCTTGCCGATGCGCGGGGCGGTGCAGAGCCTGAACGTGTCGGTGGCCACGGGCGTGCTCTTGTACGAGGCTTTGCGGCAGCGTGGAGCGACTTAACCGTTTGAGGCGGATAGAGTTTTGCTTGCGGTTTAGGGCCTGTGCCCCTAGACTACGCGCCCCCAATGCCCCCCTCGGGCCTTGGGATATTGCTTAACGCATTGATTTTCCCGCTGTATCGGCAGTCTCAGCCGGCAGCTGAAACCCATAGGGAGACAACATGAGACATTACGAGATCGTCTTTTTGGTCCATCCGGACCAGAGCGAGCAGGTCCCGGCGATGATCGAGCGCTACAAAGGCATGATCACGGCGGGCAACGGACAGGTTCACCGACTCGAAGACTGGGGCCGTCGTCAACTGACGTTCCCGATCGCGAAGGTGCACAAGGCCCATTACGTACTAATGAACATCGAGTGCGACGGCAAGACGCTTGCCGAGCTCGAAGGTTCGTTCCGCTTCTCCGACGCGGTGATCCGTCATCTCACGAGCCGTATGGACGCTGCCGTGACTGAGCCCTCGCCAATGGCGAAGGCCGGTGACGAGAAGGCCGACGAAGGTCGTGGCGACCGTGACGATCGTGAAGATCGTGACGACCGCGAAGACCGTGGCGACCGTGGTGACCGCGGCGATCGCGGCGATCGCGGCGGCCGTGGTGATCGCGATGACCGCGCCCCGCGTGGCGAGTAAGAAAAGGAGTACCTCATGGCCCGTTATTTTCGCCGCAAAAAGTTCTGCAAGTTCACAGCCGATGAAGTCGAGCTGATCGACTACAAGGATCTTGCGACCCTTAAGAACTACATCACCGAAACTGGCAAGATCGTTCCGAGCCGCATTACCGGCACGCGTTCGTTCTACCAGCGCCAGCTTGCAACCGCTGTAAAGCGTGCTCGCTTCCTGGCGTTGTTGCCGTACACGGATCAGCACTGAGTAGTTACTCCGGGGCATGAGCCCCGCGAGCGCTGAGCGACAAACCCCGTCGCTGCCCGACCGATCTACGGTCGGTGGTTGAGACGGGGTAAGCGACAGACGCCGCGGTGTTTTCCCGGGCCTACCCAGTCCTACATAGACTCAAAACATACAGGTGCTTCCATGGAAGTGATCCTCCTCAAGAAGGTGGCTAACCTCGGCAACATTGGCGATCGCGTCAAGGTGAAGTCGGGTTACGGTCGCAATTATCTCCTCCCGACGAGCCGTGCCACGCTCGTTACCACTAAGAACGTCGCCAAGTTCGAGGCAATGCGCTCGGTGCTCGAGCAGAAGGCCGCACAGGACCTGACGGACGCGGAAGGCCGCGCGACGGTTCTGAAGGACCACAAGCTCACGATCGCCGCTAAGGCGGGCAGCGAAGGCAAGCTCTTCGGCTCGATTGGTACCAGCGACGTGGCCGAGGCGATGACGGCGGCCGGATTCCCGGTTTCCCGCGCCGAAGTTCGCCTGCCGAACGGGCCGATTCGGATTGTCGGTGAGCACGCTCTCGTGCTGCACCTGCACACCGACATCAATGTCGATATCACCGTTGTGGTGGTAAGCCAAGATTGACCCTGACGGTGTCCCGGTATGGCTTAGCAGCCGTACCGGGACCCCCGACCCGGGTTAGAATCCCCCTCCCCAGGGGGATTTTCCGGACCCGAGGTCGTCTATGTCTTATTCGGATTCCCAGCACCGTTCCTCGGAGTCGATGGACGGGCTACGTGTTCCGCCTCATTCTGTTGAGGCCGAGCAGGCCGTATTAGGCGGCCTAATGCTGGATGCCTCGGCGTGGGACGGCGTTGCTGATCTTATCGCGGGCCCAGATTTTTATCGGCGAGATCATCAATTGGTCTTTGAGGCCATCGCGGGCCTCGTGCACGACAGCAAGCCGTGTGACGCCGTCACCGTCTCCGAGTCGCTGTCCAACCAAGGCATTGTTGACGAGGTGGGTGGCCTCGCGTATCTGGCTCGCCTCACGCGGGACACCCCGAGTGCTGCCAATGTCCGCGCCTATGCACACATCGTTCGCGACAACGCGCTGCTGCGGGCACTTGTGCACGCGGGTGGCGAAATCGCATCGGGGGCGTTCAATCCACAAGGTCGGGCCCCAATCGAGTTGGTGCAAGAGGCGGAGCAACTGGTCTTCGCGATCGCCGAGCGCGGCGCTCGATCCAAAGCGGGCTTCGTTTCCGTCCGCGACGTACTGCCAAAGACGATTGATCGAATCGATGCGCTGCATCAGAACCCAGATGCTTTCAGTGGTGTGTCGACCGGCTACACGGACCTCGACAAGTTAACGACTGGCTTGCATGCAGGCGATCTGGTCATCATCGCGGGTAGACCGTCGATGGGTAAGACGACGCTGGCGCTAAATATCGCGGAAAATGCGGCTATTGACGGCAAAGTTCCCGTTGCGGTCTTCTCGATGGAAATGTCGGCTGAACAGTTGACGATGCGCATGATCTCCTCGCTCGGTCGCATCAGCCAGAGCAGCCTGCGCAAGGGGACTCTATCTGCAGAAGATTGGCCGCGTATTACGAGCGCCACTGAAGTGTTGTCGAACTCCCCGATCTACATTGATGAGTCGGGTGGACTAACCCCGACGGAAGTTCGTGCGCGAGCGCGTCGCCTGAAGCGTGAGCATGGCGTGGGATTGATTGTTGTCGACTACCTGCAGCTCATGACAGTGGCGGGTGGCAAGGAAAATAGAGCGACCGAAATTTCGGAAATCTCGCGGTCTCTGAAGGCGTTGGCCAAAGAACTGGAGTGTCCGGTGATCGCACTGTCGCAGCTGAATCGCAGCGTCGAACAGCGAACCGAAAAACGGCCGGTGATGTCCGATTTGCGCGAGTGCGTCGCGGGCGATACGCAGGTTTGCTTGACTGACGGTCGCCGTGTCCCGATCCGCGAGCTGGTGGGGCAGGTGCCAACGGTCTGGGCAATGGACGCGCGCGAGCAGATCGTCGCTGCGAATGCTGATCTTGTTTGGAAGGTGGGCACCAAGCCTGTCTTTGATGTCCGCCTGGCGAGTGGCCGTTCTCTACGGGCTACTGCCGAACATCGGGTTTACACCAGTCGGGGCTGGCAGACCGTCGCACAGCTGTCTCCGGGCGATCGGATGGCCATTGCGCGGAAGATCCCGGAGAGTGCACGGCCGATGGTGTGGAATGAGGCAGAAGTAATCCTGCTGGGTCACCTCGTCGGTGGCGACAGCGCCTGCAACGATCAACCCATTCGCTATACGACAGGCTCTGCGGCGAACGCTACCGCAGTGCGCGAAGCGGCTGAACAATTGGGCAGCGATGTCGTAATCGAGGCCGGTCGCCGGACGGGCTATCAGCTGCGAATTGTTAGTGGGGGTGGGACGT
>CAIVRI010000018.1 GCA_903908265.1 uncultured Pseudomonadota bacterium | reverse complement strand
TGCTTGCTAAGCGGCCAACAGGGGAGGGCACGGGCTTGGGCCGCGCACTACTCGGTGAGGCCGAACGTGCTTTGGTCGAGCGGTGGCGGGTGCGCCGGGCTGATTTGACGGTGCTGGCCCCCTGACCAGAACTAGAAGCGTGTACCGCCGGCGTGGCTATGCCGAAACAGGCAACCGCAAGCCACTGCACGCCGATGGCGAGGGCTATGGTCAATCGATCAGCGCCGACCTGGCTGTGATCGAATGCGCTCGTTCGTTGGCCACGTTGGCGTCAGAGCGTTGGTGGTAGCGCATCGCGCAGTGCACGGCGCAATATTTTTCCAACATTCGTCTTTGGCAGTTCTTCTCGAAAGTAAACATGGCGCGGCACCTTATAGCCGGTCAGGCTTTCGCGGGCGAACGCAATGATGTCCTGCGCCGTAATGGTGGGATCCTTGCGGACCACAAATGCCGCGACACATTCGCCCGAGTGTTCATCCTGCTGTGCGATCGCCGCCACCTCTAGCACCCCCGGATGCCGCGCAATGACGCCCTCCACTTCGTTGGGATAGACGTTGAAGCCCGAGACCAAAATCATGTCCTTCTTGCGATCCTCGATGTACACGTAGCCCGCAGCATCTATCCGACCCACGTCTCCGGTGCGCAGCCAGCCGCCTTCCAACATTACCGCGGCCGTCTCGTCTGGACGACCCCAGTAGCCCGCCATGACTTGGGGGCCGCGTACGCAAATCTCACCAATTGCACCCACCGGCAGTTCGACTCCCGCGTCATCACGTAGGGACACTTCAGTGGAAGACACGGGCAAGCCGATTGAGTTGTTAAAGTCGACGCCCCGCGGGTTGGTGGTCGCAACGGGGGATGTCTCGGTCAAGCCCCATCCTTGCGAGACGATGCAGCCGGTGAGCGCCTTCCATCGCTCGGCTACCGCGCCTTGCAGCGCCATGCCACCCGCATTGGTTGCAACCAGCGCCGAAAAATCAACCGACTCGATGCCTGGCGTGTGCAGGAGTCCATTGAGCATCGTGTTAACGGCGTAGAAAATCGTAATGCGATGGCGACGCAACTCCTGGACGAACCCCGCCATGTCGCGTGGGTTCGTGATGAGCAGCACTTTGCCGCCCTCGTACAGCCAGACTAGGGACACGGCCGTGAGCGCGAAGATGTGATAGAGCGGCAGTGCGCCGACGACGACTTGGGGCTGCGACGGGTCACGCAAAAACGACTGGAGCCAGACGTGCGTCTGTTGCGTGTTCGCGACCATATTGCGGTGCGTCAGCATGGCGCCCTTGGAAGCCCCTGTCGTGCCGCCGGTGTACTGCAAGAAGGCCAAGTCCGAAGGCTCAAGCGCCACCGGATCCAAATCGACCCACTTGCCTTGTTCCAATGCCGCGGTGAAGCGGATGGATCCGGGTAGGGAGTAGTGCGGCACCTGCTTGCGCACATGCCGTAATGTAAAATTGACCACCGCGCCACGGGTGAAGCCGAGCAAGTCACCGATGCCCGTCACCAGCACCCGCTCGATGTCGGAATGCGCAATACACTGCTCCAGCACGTGCGCCGCCTGCTCATACACCACAATGGCGCGGGCGCCAGAGTCCTTGAGCTGATGCTCTAGTTCGCGCGGTGTGTACAGCGGGTTGGTGTTAACCACCACTAGGCCTGCGCGCAATGCCCCATAAATTGCGATTGGGTACTGCAGGATATTAGGCATCATGAGGGCGATCCGATCGCCCTTGCGCAGTCCGGCTTCTTTTTGCAGCCAGGCGGCGAACGCCCGACTCATGGCGTCTAACTGCCCGAACGTCAGTTCGCAGCCGAAGTTGGTATAGGCGATGCGATCCCGATAGCGCTGTACCGCGTGTTCAAATAGTGCTGGGATCGATGGATAAATCTCCGGATCGATCTCCTCGGGTACACCCGGCGGATAGGACTTCAGCCAGATCTTTTCCATGGTCGCCCCTGATCAATGTGTTGGCGTTGCCGCCCCATAAACGCAGAGTACGCTATCAAGTCCTGCGCGGGAAAGGCTTAAGGGCGATCGCCCCGTAGCGCTAGCACAGTGGCCCGCAGAACGTCTGGATGGCCATCTTGCGGCGCAATTGCAGGACCTACGCGTAGGTCGACGCGCGCGTTCAGTTTGCGTGGCACGCATCGTGAGAGGCCGCGAAAAGCATACGAAAACATCGAGCCCCACAGCCCTGAGAGTCCCATCGGTATTACAGGAACTGGGTTCTCAGCCAGAATGCGTAGTACACCGGGTCTGAACACATCCAATTGGCCGTCTCGGGTGAGATGCCCCTCCGGAAAAATACAGACTACATTGCCCGCGCGTAATGCCGCCCCGACCGCCGCAAATGCCGCTTCACGCAGTGCCCGATCCTCGCGAGCCGATGCTACCGGGATCGCCTTCATGCCCGTGAACAACAGGTTCAGCGCTGCAATGCGGAAAATGGCGGCTTCCATGACAAAGCGCATCGGCCGCGGCACGGCGGCGGATAACACCAACGCATCGACATAGCTGACGTGATTGCAGACCACAAGTGCGGGTCCTTTCTCCGGTATGTTTTCAATGCCGGTCACCCGGACGCGATAGACAATGCGCATTAAGATCCAAGCGAGGAAGCGCAGCAGAAACTCAGGCACTTGGGCGTAAATAAACGCGGTGACAGCGAAGTTCGCCAACGCACAGAGGAGCAGTAAAGCGGGTACGGATAAGCCGCGACTGAGCGCTGTGGCTGCCGTCACGGATGCAACCACCATAAAAATCCCGCTCCAAATACTGCTGGCAGCGATCACTCTGGACATCACTTCTTTGGGCGTACGGCTCTGCATCAGGGCATACAGAGGCACAATGTAAAGACCGCCCGCCAAACCGATCATGGTGACGTCGAGCAGCATGTGCCAGGTCGCATAGTCGGCGAGTACTACTGCCATCGAGCGCATTGCCGTAGGGAGCACCGTCGGGGTAGCGAAATAAAGATCTGCGCCGAAAATGGTCATCAGCAACGAGCCCAGCGGCACCAAGCCAATCTCAAGTCGGCCGCCGGAGAGTCGCTCGCACAGCAAAGAGCCGGCACCGACGCCAAGAGAGAAACCGAACATTAGTAGCGTGACCGTGACCTCAGGACCTTTGAGGACCGTGCTCGCATAAAACGGCATTTGTGCGAGGACGATGATGCCGAAAAACCAGAACCAGGAAATACCAAGAATCGATAAAAAGACCACGCGATCGCGTTGGGCGACGACTAGATTTTTGATCGTGGAGCGCCAGAGGTTCCAGTCGATACGCAGGCCTGGGGCGGCAGGGGCCATCCGTGGAATCGCGAAGCTCCAGGCGACCCCAATGGCGGCGACGGTAATCAATGCCGGACCGATGACCAGGGTTGAGCCGCTGGCTGCAATGGGGCCCGCAAAAGATTGGCCCGCGAGAATCGCAACAAAGGTCCCCATCTCCAGCAGGGCATTGCCACCGACCAGCTCACGTCGGTCCAGGATAGTTGGCAAAATGCCGTACTTCGCCGGCGCGAAAAACGTGGAGTGCACGCCCATCATGAATAGAGCACCGAGTAACGCCACGATGCTATGTGTGGCGAACCCATAGGTGGCCAGCACCATGATCAGTACTTCGAGTAACTTGACAGCCCGCATCAATAACGTTTTGTCGAACCGGTCGGCCAACTCACCTGCCAGACCCGAGAATAGAACGAAAGGGAGAATAAATAGCCCACCAGCCAACTGCGCCAACTGAAGCGGATTGATGCCGCTATAGCTGGCCGCGTTATAGGTGACCAGAATGACCAGGACGTTTTTATAGAAGTTGTCGTTGAAGGCGCCGAGTGCTTGTGTACAGAAGAAAGGCAAAAACCGGCGTTGGCGAAGCAAGGCGAATTGACTATCTGCCATCAGGAACTCCTGTGGGTCGGTCTGGCTTGCCGAGCAAGGTGCGAAGAGTCGACCAAACGTTTTCCAGCATCTGCCCCTGCGCGGCCGCTACCGGATGCAAATGATCGGATTGAAACGAGCGTTCGTCCGTTGCCAGGCCGGCCAGCAGCGAGGCCACCAAAGGCACCCTCCCTCGGCGCGCTGCTGACCGATACGCGCTGGCGACCTGTTGCGCGTACTCCTCGCCGTAGTTACTCGGCAAGGGGGCACCCACCAGTAGCACCTGGGCACCGCTACCTTGGGCCGCTGCCACCAGCGCCAGCAGGTTGTCCTGCAGCCGCTGCGTGGGCAAGCCCCGCAGCGCGTCGTTGGCGCCCAGTTCAACGATCACCACGGCGGGGTGATGGGTCGCCAGCACATGCGCAACCCGACTGAGCCCACCGGTCGTTGTTTCGCCACTGACACTGGCGTTCACGACGGCACGCCCGTACCCTTCCATGATCAATCGGCGGGCCAGCAGGGCGACCCAGCCTTCATCGGCATGCAGCCCGTACCCTGCGCTCAGCGAGTCGCCCAGCACGAGCACCGATCCGGCGGCGGGGTTCGGTCCGCTCCAGGCGAGGCTACTGATCGTGAGCAGACAGACTGAAGCCAGCGGACGGAGCAGGAGTTTCAAAGTGCCAGTACTCGAGTCGCGCAGAATGACTAAAGAGGTTACCAGTCCGGATGGTCGCCTGACCATCATTGATGACGTGAGTCTCGTCATCCGCGCGGGCGAGTCCGTGGCTATTGTTGGACCTTCCGGCTCCGGCAAATCGACGTTGCTGGCCTTGTTGGCGGGTCTTGATGTGCCGACACGGGGCGAGGTCCGGTTGGAGGATCGACCATTCTCAGTCCTCGACGAGGATGGACGGGCCCGCGCCCGTGCCGGACGTGTGGGTTTTGTCTTCCAGTCCTTCCACCTAGTGCCCAGCATGACGGCTGAGGAAAATGTCCGCCTGCCGCTCGAATTGGCCGGTGTGGTGGAGGCCCCGGAGCGGGCGATGGCCGCACTGGCTGCCGTCGGCTTGTTAGGGCGGGCGCGACATCGGGCGCGGCAACTGTCTGGCGGCGAGCAGCAGCGGGTCGCGCTGGCGCGCGCCTTTGTCGGCAGACCCGCGCTGTTGTTCGCCGATGAGCCCACAGGAAATTTGGATACCGCCAGTGGCGAGCAGGTTGCCGATCTTTTGTTTGATCTAAACCGCAGCGCAGGGACTACGCTAATCCTCGTGACGCATGAGCAGTCTCTGGCCGCGCGCTGCGATCGCACCTTGGCCCTCATCGCCGGGCGTTTGGCCGACGACAGTGGTTGTGGATGACGCGCGTGCTACCAAGTCTGTCTAGGTTATGGCGCACCTTGTGGCGTGGGGATCTCGCGGTGCTAATCGCCGCCATCGCGGTCGCGATGGCGGCCTCTACGACGGTGAGTCTGTTCACCAACCGGTTGCATGGTGCCATCCGCAATGAGTCGGCGACGGTGCTCGCCGCTGACCTCCGCTTAGAGTCGGGTCGCAATGCAGAGAGCTTGGATGCCGCGGAGCAACAAGCGCAGCAACGGCAACTGCGTACCGCTCGCCTTACGAGCTTTACTTCGGTCGTCCATGCGGGCGACCAAGGGCAACTGGCGACCGTGATTGCGACCGAGGCGGGGTATCCATTGCGCGGTACGCTGCGCACTGCAACGATACCCTACGGGCCTTCGCACGCGACAAATGTACTGCCCGGCCTCGGTGAGGCTTATGTCGATCCGCGCCTAGCCAGTCGGCTTGGTGTGTCGGTCGGTTCGTTGCTGCGCATTGGCGCAACACAACTGCGCGTTGTGGAGATTTTGGCAGACCGGCCAGATCGCGGCAGTGGTTACGCTGAAGTGGCGCCCGCTGTGCTGATGCGCGGTGCCGATTTGGCCGCGAGTGGCTTGTTGGGTCCGGCCAGTCGGGCTACCTATACGTTGCTCGTGGCCGGCGAACCGGCGCGTGTGGATCCATTTTTAGCGTGGCTCAAACTGCATAAGTCCGCCGCAGAGCGACTGGTGGGGGTTGGTGAAGCGAGCGCGCAACTGGGCAGTGCGGCGGATCGCGCCGCACGATTTCTGAATCTGGCCGCGGTCACCACCATGTTGTTGGCTTCGATTGCGCTTGCGATGGCCGCACGCCGCCATGCCTCGCAGCGTCGTGATGAGGTGGCGTTGCTGAAATGTTTGGGTGCAACGCGCCGTGTGGTGTTGCTGCGTTTTTCTAGTGAAATGGGCGCGGCGGCTTTGGTGGGGGCTGGTATCGGTGCGCTGATCGGTTATTGCGCACAAAGCGGCCTCGCCGCACTCGCACATGTTTTTACGGGCGTAGCGGAGTTGCCAGCGCCGAGCGCTACGCCGATCATTTGGGGTGTAGTGATGTCGCTTGTCATGACGGCTGGCTTTGGCTTGCCGCCGGTCATCGAACTTACGCGCGTGCCACCCGCCCGAGTGCTGCGGGAGGATCTGGCAGCACGACCACTGCCGTTATTGGTACCCGCAGCATTGGCAGTCGCAACTATGCTGGTGATTCTGTATCTGGCGGTTCGGGATGCACGCTTGATGGTCAGTGCCGCGATCGTGCTCAGTGTGATCACGGGTGTTTATGTGCTTGCGGGGATCGGCCTCGTGCGGCTGTTAGCGCGCTTACGTTCGGACGCCGGTACACCTTGGCGCTTCGGCGTTGCCGCACTGGCTCGTCGTCCTGCCCAGAGTGTCGCGCAATTGGTGGCTTTTGGTTTGGGGATGACCATTCTCCTTCTGCTCGGAGTGGTCCGTGGAGATCTGCTGGAGGAATGGCGCCGTGCCGTGCCGGCTGATGCGCCGAATCATTTCTTAATCAATATCGCGCCGCAGGAACGTGACTCGGTCGAGGACTTCTTTAAAGCGCGTCAAGTGGTTGTGGAGTTCGCTCCTTGGGTACGTGCTCGTCTGCGTGCGGTCAATGGCACGCCAATGGCGCAGCGAATGCCGAAGTCGGATCGTGGCCGAGCCTTTGCAGAACGTGAGCAGAACCTCAGCTTTCGGCGGACGCTACCAGCGGATAACCAAATCGTGGAGGGACACTGGTGGCCTGTGAGTGGTTTGGGGGCCGCGCAAGTTTCGGTCGCAACCGAGTTTCGTGATGAGTTGGATCTGCATCTGGGGGATCGGTTGGAGTTTGATGTCGCCGGCGAATCGGTCGACGCAACGCTTGCGAGTGTGCGTAAAGTGCGTTGGGATGGCTTTCGTCCGAATTTCTTTTTGTTGTTCTCGCCCGGGGTGTTGGATGGCAATGTCAGTAGCTACCTTGCCGCGGCCCACCTCGAGGCGCGGGTCCGTCCAGATCTTGCTGAGTTCAACCGGCGCTTCCCGACGGTAACAGTGCTCGATATCGATGGTTTGCTGACCACCGTGCGCGGGCTGGTCGATCGTGCGGCGGATGCTGTGACGTATGTTTTTGCCTTCACTTTGCTCGCCGGGCTGGTAGTGCTGGCGGCAGCCATTCGCGCCACGGCCGACGAACGACGCTATGAGGGCGCCTTGTTAAGGGCGTTCGGTGCGAGTCGTCGCCAAGTGCTGCTCGGGGCGGCTCTCGAATTTGCCACGCTCGGTGTGCTCGCGGGCTTGGTGGCCGCCACGGCTGCGGCCGCAATCAGTGCTTTTGTGGCGGCCTACTGGCTCGGTCTCCCGTGGCACCTGCAGGGGCTACTGTGGTTGTTTGGCCCAATCGCAGGACTCCTGGGTGTGGGCGGTGCGGGTCTGCTGGGCACATGGCGCATGGGCCTAATACCGCCGTTCCGGGTATTGCAGGCCTCCTGATGGCAGCCCACCGGACGGGGATCATGGCGGGAATGGGTAGGCCCTGCTGGTGGTGCTTCGGTGTGGCGGCACCGCTGCAGTGGGGCTGCGCTGACGGGTCAACCCGCACTGCGACACGCTTGGGCACGCGCAACGGTTCTAAGGGGGGAGGTCATCATGCTGTCTGACGCGTCATTTTTGGCAGCCCTAGAAGCCGGGACACTGCCGCCCGAAGCCTTTGGTCACCGCGGCCACCTACGGGCCGGCTTTTTATATCTGGGCCGGCTCGACTTCCCGGAGGCTTGTGTTGCTATGAAACGGGCCATCGTTGGCTTTGCGGCGCGTCTGGGGAAGGGCACCCTCTACCATGAGACCCTGACGGTGGCGTATTTGGCGCTGATTGCCGAGCGTCGGGCGGACGAGCCCGCCGATATCCTGTTCGACACCTTCATGGCGCAGTATCCGGAATTGCAGGACGTTGCCTACTTCCGTCGTTACTACCCGGCGGGGGTGCTCGAGGCGGCGGAAACGCGCCGCACCTTCATCCTGCCTCGGCCGCGGGTTGACTGATCGGGCCCCCATATGGCGCAAACGCTTGGGGTGAGTGTCGCGAACCGTCCCGGTCGGGACAGGGGGCGCGAGTAAGATGCCCGCTCCATGGCACTTTCCCCCGAACTGGCTGCCTGGCGCAAAGCGGAGCGCGCTCGGCTGATCGCCGCCCGGATGGCCTTGTCTGTGCACGCGCGGACTGGATACGCCGCGGCCATCGACGGCTTTCTGCGCCGCGGCTTTCCACTGCTGGCGCGCGCGTCGATCGGGCTGTGTTGGCCGTTTCAGGGCGAATACGACGCCCGGCCGGTGGCGGCCGAGTTTCGGGTGCTTGGGGCGCGGCTGGCACTGCCCTCCGTGGTGGCGAAGGCGACGCCGCTGGAGTTTCTGGAGTGGTGGCCCGGGGTTGCCATGCGGGCCGGGGTGTACGACATCCCCGTGCCTGCGGGCACTGAGCGCGTCGTGCCGCAGGTCCTGCTGATTCCCGTGGTGGGTGTCGGGGCGCAAGGCGATCGACTGGGCTATGGCGGTGGCTTTTATGACCGAACGCTGGCGGCGATCGCCCCGCGGCCGATCTGCATCGCCATTGCCCACGAAGTATCGCGGGTGTCGACGACGTACCCCCAGGACCACGACATCCTGATGGATTTCGTGGTGACCGAAACAGGGATCGAGGCGGCCGTCGCCGGTGGCCTTGAGCGGGTTGACGAGAGCGCAGCTGCCCGGCGTGCCGAGGCCCTTTGGGCAGCTCGGTACGGTGCGCCAGTGCGATAGACGGTAGAGAATTGGATTTTGGATCCACACGACCCACAGGGGTCGGTGGAAGCGTTTCAATCAATGCCCGTATGACGGGCCGTAAGGGAGATTTGCGTGCGTTCTGATATTGAGATTGCTCAAGCCGCGACGATGAAGCCTATCCTCGAGGTCGCCTCGCGACTAGGGATCCCCGACGACGCGCTCGACCAGTACGGCAGGTACAAGGCGAAGATCTCGCTCGAGTACATCGATAGCCTCGCCTCTAAGCCCGACGGCAAACTGATTTTGGTCACCGCAATTAGCCCTACGCCCGCTGGCGAAGGCAAGACCACGACGACCGTGGGCCTTGGCGATGCGTTGAACAAGATTGGCAAGAAGGCGGTGATTTGTCTGCGTGAGCCCAGCCTAGGTCCCGTCTTCGGCATGAAGGGTGGCGCTGCGGGTGGTGGTATGGCGCAGGTTGTGCCGATGGAGGACATCAACCTCCATTTCACGGGCGACTTCAATGCGATCGCCTTGGCCAACAACTTGCTGGCCGCTCTGCTGGATAATCATATCCATCACGGCAATGCGCTCAACATCGACGTGCGTCGCATCACTTGGAAGCGTGTGATGGACATGAACGATCGCGCACTACGCGATATCACCGTATCTCTTGGTGGTCCAGGCAACGGCTATCCACGCCAGGATGGTTTCGACATCGTGGTCGCCTCCGAAGTGATGGCAATTTTCTGTCTTGCGACCAGCTTGAAGGATCTCAAAGAGCGCCTTGGCAATATTGTAGTGGGCTACACGCGTGACCAGAAGCCAGTCTGCGCACGTGACTTAAAGGCTAACGGTGCGATGACGGTGCTGCTGCGCGAAGCGCTGAAGCCGAATCTTGTGCAGACGCTCGAGAACAACGCGGCCTTTATTCATGGCGGCCCCTTTGCCAATATCGCCCACGGCTGCAACTCGGTATTGGCCACCAAGACGGCGCTCAAGCTGGCCGACTACGTGGTGACGGAGGCGGGCTTTGGCGCCGACCTTGGTGCTGAAAAGTTCATCGACATCAAGTGCCGCAAGTCTGGTCTCAGCCCGTCAGTGGTCGTGCTCGTCGCGACTATTCGTGCGCTGAAGTTCCACGGCGGCTGCGATCTCAAGGAAATGAGTTCGGAGAACCTGCCGGCACTGGAGAAGGGTGTTGTGAACCTCGAGCGTCACGTCAACAACGTGCGCACGCACTACGGCTTGCCGTGCGTCATTGCGATCAACCATCGCACCACCGACACGGATGCCGAAGTGGCGTTGCTCAAGGCCAAGATGGCCCAGCACGGCGCCCCGGTGATTCTGGCCCGTCATTGGGCGGATGGCGGTGCCGGCGCTACGGAACTAGCGCAAGCGGTGGTCGAGTCGATCGAAAAGAACCCAGGTAAGGCGACCTTCGTCTACGACGAGTCGCTGCCGCTGTGGGACAAGATGAAGACCATCGCCACCAAGATCTACGGCGCTGGAGACATCACCGCGGACTCGAAGGTACGTGCGCAGATTAAGCAGTTGCAGGAAAGCGGTTACGGCCACTATCCGGTCTGCGTGGCGAAGACGCAGTATTCTTTCTCGACCGATCCGTCGCTGAAAGGTGCGCCGTCTGGCCATGTGGTGAATGTCCGTGAGGTGCGTCTCGCGGCTGGCGCTGAATTCGTCGTCATGGTGTGCGGCGACGTGATGACCATGCCCGGCTTGCCCAAGGTACCGTCGGCGGATCACATCGATATTGACGAAAATGGTAAGGTCGTAGGCCTCTTCTAAGGGAGACCGACATGGCCGAGATCGAGCGGAACGTCGATGCCGGCGCCCGCCGATCCTCGGCCGGCCTGGTCCGGGGCATCGGCCTTTGGGCGGCGGTGTCCATCAACGTCGCCAATATGATTGGTACTGGCGTCTTTCTCAAGACGCGGGTGATGACCTGCAACGTCGGTAGCCCAAGCCTCGTCATGGCGGCTTGGGTTGCCGCCGGACTGCTGGCTCTCGCTGGCACGTTCTCTTACGGCGAAGTCTCGGCACTCATGCCGGTTGCCGGTGGCGAGTATGTCTTTCTGCGTCGCGCTTATAGCCGTGTTGTTGGCTTTCTTTACGGCTGGACCTTCTTCGGGATTGCGCGGTCGGCCTCCCAGGCTGCGTTGGCCATTGGCTTTGCTACGTTTCTGAATCAGGCCGTCGGCAACGCGCTCGAGCCTTCTTTGTTCGTCGTCGGCTCCGTCTCGATCACGGGCGTTACGCTGGTTTCCATTGCGGCGATCTGGGCCGTGGCGGTGGTTAATTTCAGGCCCGTATCAACGGGCGGTGCGCTAGCGCTTGGGCTGACCTTGATCAAGGTGGCCCTGGTCATTGGGGTTGCGGTGACGTTGCTGCTGTTCGCGCACGGTACTTGGAGCCACTGGAGTCAACCGATCAGTGCGGCGGCGACCTGCGAGCAGGTGTCGCCCTCAGCGCGCGGTGGAGTCATTGGTTTTGGTGCCGCCATGGTGGGAGCCTTGTGGGCTTACGATGGTTGGCAAAATGTTGCGCCACTCGCTGGCGAGGTGAAAAATCCAGAACGCAATTTGCCGCGTGCCTTTGTCGGTGGGATGTTGGTTGTCGGTGCGCTCTATTTGGGTGTCAACCTTGCGTATTTTTATGCGATGACGCCGGAGCAGATCGCGAACGTTTCGGTGCATTCCTCGGTGGCGTCTGATGCTTTGCGCGCCACCATCGGTCCAGCGGCGGTGATCGTGATCCTGGGCATTTTGATGATTTCAAGCATTGGCTCGTTACATGCTTCTGTGCTCGCCAATTCACGCATCCCCTATGCGATGGCGCGCGAAGGACTGTTCTTCCGGGCGCTGGCGGCGCTATCACCACGTACGCATGTGCCGATTCGCGCCATTACCGCGCAAGCCGCTTGGGCTTCGGTGCTCGCGCTGCTGGGCAATTACGATGCGCTGACGGACTCCGTCGTATTTGCTTCCTGGCTTTTCTATGGTCTGGCGGCCGGATCGGTGTTTGTGTTCCGCCGGTCGATGCCCGATGCGCCCCGTCCCTACCGGGCCTTCGGTTATCCGGTCCTGCCGGCGCTGTTTCTGATCGTAACGACGTGGCTGCTCATCAACACTTTTATTGCCGACACTGGTCGGGCGCTGCTCGGAGCGTTGTACATCGCACTGGGCCTACCGTTCTATTGGTGGTGGACGAGGGGCTCTCGGCGACAGGCATCCGCGTGATGTGGGGTGCTCCTGCTGTTGAAAATCGTCTCCCGCACTAGACGGCTTGCGGCGTTTAAGACCCCTACGCATGCTCGATTGGATGAATGGCGCTAGAATGCGGCCTCTAGGCAGGGAGTGGGCATTCAGCGGAGACCCTGGCCCGCACCATCTTCCGGAGAGGCACCGTGCATTTCAGAGCCACTCGATGCTTCTGGCTCGCAACGATCTTGTTGCTGATCATGACGGGTTTATGGGCGGGGGCTAATCAAAGTACCCTATTTAGCACGAGCCTTTGGCCTTACCGTGCGCTGACGCAATTGATGGCGCTATGGTCGGCGGTGCTAGCGATTCTGGCGCTGCTGTCGATCGTGCGCTCGAGCGCGCTGGAATTCTTCTTTGGTGGCCTCGATGAGGCGGTACGCCTCCATCGCAAGCTTGGTCTTGCTGCGGTGCTGCTACAAGGGGGGCATGTGCTGTTTCTGGTGGTGCAATTGTCGCTGCACGAGGCGCCCTTGGCATTGGTTTTGCTCGCGGAGCCTTCGAACCCGCGCGCTATCGACATTCTGGCGGCCTATGGGCTGCTGGTGCTTGGTGTGCTCGCCTATACCAACTGGCTACCCCATGAGTGGTGGGTGCGGCTGCACCGGTTGATCGGTCTCCTGTTCTTGGTCGGTATCGTGTCGGCGGCAACGTTTAGTGGCGTCACCCACGCCTATGAGCCCCTGCGGATTTTTATTGTCATCCTATTCTTGTTAGGCAGTTTCTCCTGGGTCTACCAAGTTCTGCTCTTTCGCGCCTATGGCCCGCTGTTTCGTTACCAGCTCACTAAAGTGCGGCTGAGGAACAGTGATGTGATGGACTTGCACCTGCGTCCAACCGATAAACGCATGATGTATTTGCCAGGTAGTTTCGTGTTTATCTCCCTGCCGAGTTTCAAGGGTCGTGAGAGCGAGCTGCATCCGTTCAGCATCTCCTCCTGCCCGACTGACCGAGATTTGCGCCTGTCGTGTCGGCGTGTGGGGGATTTCACAACAGAACTGTCGAAGCTGGCATTGATGCCGCCGGAAGATACCCGCGAGACATTCATTTATGGACCGTTTGGCGCATTCACGCCGCATCGTTTTGCACCATACCGGCGCATGATTTGGATTGGTGCAGGCATTGGAATCACGCCGTTTCTGAGCATGGTGGCCTTCGAACGCAGCAATCAGGACTTCCGCCGCGTTTGGTTGTATTACGCGGTGCGCTCGCCGGAGGACGCGGTCTACGATCAGGAACTCAAGGACAATATTCAGCATGCGGACTCCCTGATCGACTACACACTGTGGGTGTCGGGCACACAGGGACGCTTGACCGCCGCAAGAATACTTGCGGACATCGAACTGGATGACTACGCGGTGCTGCTGTGTGGTAGCAAGACCTTCGTTGCGGAGATGTCGGCCGCGTTCTTGGCCGCGGGCGTGGCCGCTGAACGGGTGATTACGGAAGAATTGCAGTTCCGTTGACGCGCCTGCGCGCGGCACTGCTGCCGTGCCGGCTCAGGGTCTGTCAGACGCGCGTAATGCTTGCCGCATCGCGCAGGTGTGCGATGCCGTTAAAGGTCACCAGTCCGACATCGTCCGGACGGTGGCGCAACTCGGTCACTCCGGTGTTGTATATCGTTGCGGACAGCTCGATGACCCGCCGATCGTCGAGGTCGAGCACGCTACCAACGACCGCAGCGATGAGTCCGCCCGAGGTGAAAGCGATGCTTTGGCCTGGTGTTTGGCGCAGTTGGTCCACCGCCCGCTGCGCGCGGACCCGGAAGGCGCTCCAAGGTTCGATGCCATCAGCGCGGTAATTGCCTGCGGCCCAACTGGTCATGATTTCCCGGTACTGACCGAATAAGTGTTTGATAGCGGCGTCGCGCGTGGTGTCCCCGCTCAGCAAGCCATCACCCGGTTCGTGAATGCCTGCGGCGTGCTTGAGCACAGCCAGCCCGTCGTGCTCATCGAGTGCAGGTAACTGCAGGGGCTCTGGCCACGGCAGTCCACGCGCGCGATAGGCGTCAGCCACACAGGCTGCAGTTTGTGCGTGGCGCCGCCGAGGCCCGATGAAGACTGTATCAAACGCGAGTCCCTGGTCTGCCCAGTGCTCTCCGAGTTGCCGTGACTGTACATGGCCGAGTGGGGAGAGGGCGTCGTAGGTCGCGCCTTGGACGGAAGCTTGTCCGTGCCGTACCAGTGTCAGGTGACCCATCGTTAGCCTCAATGCGGGTGCCGGAACCAGCGGTCAAAGCGCGTATGTGCGCCAGTATCAATCGATACCGTCGCGCTCATGCCGTCGCGCAGTGGCGGATCATCAGCGCCAGGTTCGACGGTAATCCGTACGGGAATACGTTGCACCACTTTGACCCAATTCCCCGAAGCATTCTGCGCCGGCAGCAGCGCGAATTCCGCCCCAGTGGCGCTCGCAATGCTTTCGACCGCGCCTTTCCAAAGGTGCCCGGAATACGTGTCGATATCAATTTGTACGCGCTGCCCAGGTCGTACCCACTCAAGGTCGGTTTCCTTGAAGTTCGCATCAACCCAAATGCGGTCGCTGCTGACAATCGCGAAGGCCGGTCGGCCTGCGTCCACGCGGGAACCGGCCGTGGGCAAGTGACTCATAATGCCCTCACGGGGGGCGTATACGCGTGTCCGTGCTAATTCCAGTCGCGCACGATCGAGTTCTGCGATCGCCACGCGCACTGGTGCGTAGTCATCGATCGGGTGATTAGCGTGGCCACCCAGACGCGCCAACACTTGGTCGCGTTGCAGTTCGAGTACGCCGATGGCGCCTACGGAAAGATCCGTTGTTCGATGGGACGAATCGACGGTGGCAAGTGGCACCAGTTTGCGAGCTGCGAGTTCGTCCTGGCGCTGGGTATCGCGCTGCGCATAGTCCGCGGCGCGACGTGCCATGGCGATTTCGCCATCCTTCTCTCGATAGGCCGCGAGCGCCCCTGCAATTTCAGCGCGTGCGGTGTCTAACCGCGACTCTGCGGCGTGGACTGCGATCGACTGCAGCGTGTCCTCGAGCACCAGCACCAGCGCACCCGCGGTCACCTTGTCGTTTTCGTGGAATCGGACTTCCTGGATGTTGCCGGAGACTTCTGGCGACACGTCAATACGGTCTCGTTGGACATAGGCGTTGTCGGTCTGTGCGTAGCGACCCGCGGACCCGTAGAGCCAAATGGCGACGCCAGTGACCAGCAGGGGCAGGACCCACAGCAGCAGGGTTTTGATGGGGTTGCGCCGGGATTCAGCGACGATGTCTTCTTGGCTCATGGGTGCACAGCGGTCAAATTAGTAAGCACACGTTATCAAATGGGCCGCTCTGGGGCGAGTCCTCTGCGTAATCAGAGTTTCAGGGCAGGGTTTGGGGCGTTGCGAACGGTAGGGTGCTGAGCAGCTGATAGAGACCGCTCCAGCCGATCTGGATACCAATGCAAAAAAGCAGAAAGGCGGACAGTCGGACCACGATGGCCGTACCCGTTTTGCCAATAACGTCCGCCAGGTGGTCGGAGTGTCGGTAGGTCAGATAGATACAGATTGCGAGGGTCGCGACGGCCAGTTCGGTGGAAATAAAAAACCGGATCGCATCGGCGCTCACGCCGGTGGGCCGGTTGGCACCGAGCGAGATGGCCACCGAGATCGTGCCCGGTCCCACGGTCAAGGGCATGGTCAGGGGATAGAACGACAACCGTTCGCTGACGGCGTGATCGCTGAGCGCCGAGGAGGCTTCGCTGCGCCGCTGCTCGGCGCTGTCGGGGCTGGTCAACATGCCCCAACCGGATAGCGCAATCACGATGCCGCCGGCCACCTGCAACGACGGCAAGGAGACGCCCAGAAAACTCAAGATGTACGCGCCGACGTACAGCGAGGCGGTAATGAGGCAAAACGAATAGAACGCGACGCGCCGGGACACTTGGGCCCGCGCACGAGGCGAAAAATCGTGCGTCGCGCCATAGAATGTGAAGGCGCCCGTCAATGGATTGACGATCGAAAAGAGCGCCGTAAACGCCAGCAGGTACGTCGATGCACTCAAGGCAATCTCCTAGAGGAGTTCCTTCACCCCATCCCGCTCCTCCAGCAATTCTTGCTGAGTGGCCGTCATGCGCGCACGGCTGAACTCGTTGATGTCCAGCCCCTGCACAATCGCATAAGTACCGTTCGCCGTTGTCACGGGGTAGGAGTAGACGAGCCCCTCAGCGATGCCGTAACTGCCATCGGAGGCGACCGCCATGCTGACGAAGTCTCCCGGTGCGGAACCCAGCATCCAGGTGCGGATGTGGTCGATCGCGGCGGATGCGGCGGAGGCTGCTGATGAGGCGCCACGGGCCTTGATGATCGCCGCACCGCGTTGCTGGACGGTTGGAATGAACGTCTCTGCATACCAGGCCTGATCTACGAGCGAGAGCGCGCTCTGGCCGCCCACGGTTGCATGGTTCAGGTCCGGATATTGGGTGGCCGAGTGATTGCCCCAGATGATGACTTTTTCCACGTCATTGACGTGCTTGCCCGTCTTTTCAGCCAGCTGTGTCATTGCGCGGTTATGGTCAAGGCGTGTCATGGCCGTGAAATTACGCGGATCGATATCGATCGCGTTGCAGCGCGCGATCAGTGCATTCGTGTTGGCGGGGTTGCCCACGACCAGCACCTTGATGTCTCGCCGGGCCACTTCGTTGATGGCTTTGCCTTGCGCCGAAAAGATCTGCGCGTTTGCGAGCAACAAATCCTTGCGCTCCATGCCCGGTCCGCGCGGTCGTGCACCGACGAGCAAGGCGGCGCCGCAGTCCCGGAATGCGACTTTGGCGTCGTCTGTGGCGATCACCCGGTTCAGGGTCGGAAATGCACAGTCGCTGAGTTCCATGACGACACCATTGAGCTGCGGCAGCGCAGGGGTGATCTCGAGCAAGTGCAGGTTAACCGGTTGATCCGGGCCCAACATGGCCCCGGAAGCGACACGAAAGGCCAATGCGTAGCCGATTTGGCCGGCGGCGCCCGTGATAGTGATATTGATCGGCTGCTTCATCGATTCGCTCCGAGAACTTCAGCAATTAAAGCCCACTAGTCTAGCCGAGCCGCCTGCCGCTGGCGGCCTTTCCTTAGCGCGGCGCGGTGGGTTGCGTCGGGCGTTCTACCAGTCCGAGGGCCAGACACTTGCAATTCGTACAGTGTTGTAGTTAACTACAACACTAATCTCTAGTGCGTAACAGACCTCCCAGGACGCCCCATGAAATACACCACGCGCAACGCTCTGCTCTTGACTGGCCTTGCCGTCCTGTTGGCGGGTCCGCTAGTGCGCGCGGTGGCGCATACCCGCCCCTGTCGGTCCGCCCCGTCGGAGACCACTACGTGGTGGGGTGCCCGCTCCGGTGCGCACCACAGCCATCGTGCGATGCCCATCGACGTCCCCACCCGGTTGTGACAGGCGCCCACATGGATACCTCTTTCTCCGATACCCAGCCGATATACCGACAACTGCGCGAGCGCGTGATTGCCCTGATACTGGACGGCGCCCTGCAGGAAGGCGGCGCCTTGCCTTCGGTGCGGTCGGTGGCCGCGGACTTGCGAGTCAACCCTTTGACCGTGCTGAAGGCTTACCAAGAGTTGGTCGATGCCCGACTCGTCGAGAAGCGTCGTGGGTTGGGCATGTTTGTCACCGTCGGCGCACGCGAAACGCTGATGACCGAGGAGCGGACGCGCTTTCTGAGCACGGAATGGCCGCGCTTGCTGGTGACGATTCAACGCCTGGGTCTGACCCCAACCGAATTATTTCTGCAGCCGGCCGAGCGTGCCGGTACGCGCAAGGAGGATTGACCATGTCCGCACTGATTCAGGCGCAAGGCCTGCAAAAGCGATACGGCAAGAAAACCGTGCTCGACAACGTTTCGTTCGGGGTCGCACCGGGTCGTATTGTCGGTTTGATCGGCCCTAACGGCGCCGGCAAAACCACGCTGCTCAAAGCGCTGCTGGGACTGATCCGGGTGGATGGCGCGTTGTCCGTCCTAGGCCTCGATCCGGTCAAAGCGCGTGCAGCGCTCATGCACGAGGTGGCTTTCATTGCCGACGTTGCGCTGCTGCCGCGCTGGCTGCAAGTAGGCGATGCCATCGACTTCGTCGCGGGTATCCACCCCCGCTTTCGTCGCGACCGCTGCGAAGCCTTCCTTGCTCGCGCGGGCATTGATCACAAGGCCCGCATCAAGACCCTGTCCAAGGGCATGGTCGTGAAGGTGCACCTGGCCATTGTGACGGCCATCGACGCGCGCTTGTTGGTGCTGGATGAGCCGACTTTGGGGCTCGATATTCTCGCCCGGCGCCAGTTTTACGATGGCTTAGTAGGCGATTACATGGATGGTGACCGCACAATTCTGATCACCACGCATCAGGTTGAGGAGGTTGAGCATTTGCTCACCGACCTGCTGTTTATCGATCAGGGTCGGATCGTGTTGGATGCGTCCATGGACTCGGTGGCGCAACGCTTCCATGAACTGGTGGTGCATCCGGACCATGTTGCTGGCGCCCGTGCGCTGCAGCCGATCGCGCAGCGTGAACTGCTCGGGCGTTCTCTCTATCTGTACGAAGGACTCGATCCTGCGCTCTTGCTGCCTCTGGGCGAAGTGCGTACGCCCTCGGTCGCCGATCTCTTTATCGCTAAACTCTCCGGAGGTGTCGCATGAATACCTTCACGTGGCTGCTGCGTCGTGAATTTTGGGAAACCCGTTCGGCCTGGTATGCACCGGCCATTTGCGCAGTGCTGCTCATTCTGGCGGCCACGCTCGGCTTGTTCTATGGGATCGATGGCTCGCTGGCCACCGAGATCACGGGACAACTGACCGGCATGTCGATGGCGCCAGACAAGGCCGCGCTAGCGGGTCTGGTCGCGGTGGCAGGGGCCTTCTTTGTGGTGCTGCAGATTACCCAGTACGCGTATCTAGTGGATTGCCTTTATAACGAACGCAAAGATCGCAGCATCCTGTATTGGAAGTCACTGCCCATTAGCGATGCGGCTACGGTGCTCTCGAAGCTGTGTTTTGCGTTGCTGGTCATGCCGGTCTTCGCAGCGGCAGGCGTGCTGGTTACCCAAGTTATCGTGTATGTCGCCGCGTCGATCAAGCTCGGCCTGCCGCCGGCTCTGCTGGCCATGATGTGGTCGCCGCTGATCTGGGCCAAGGCCGTGTGGTTCGCTTTTTTTGCTTGCGTGGCTGTCGAACTCTGGGCCTTGCCGTTAATGGCATGGGTGCTCTTGGTCTCGGCGTTTGCGCCGCGCTCGCCGACCTTCGTGGCGCTGTTGGTGCCAGTCGGTCTGGGGCTGTTGGAAAACCTGTTGCTGGGCTCAAGACACCTGCTCGGG
>CAIVRI010000017.1 GCA_903908265.1 uncultured Pseudomonadota bacterium | reverse complement strand
AGGAATTGACTATGAGATCGCCGTTGCTTCGTGCTCGAATCGCTCTGGCTTGCGCTGCCTCAAGTTTGGCGTTTTCGCAACAGGTTTTTTCCGCACCGTCCGGTGCGCAGGTCTTGGCAGATCAGGACGTTTTGGGTGAAATCGTGGTGACCGCGCAGAAGCGTCAGGAACGTGCGCAGGATGTGCCCATTTCGTTGTCGGTGTTCGGGGGCGCGGAGCTGGATCGCTCCAGTTTCCAGAGTGTGTCCGATGCGCTCGGCCTGATTCCCGGCGTTGCCGTTAACGTACTCGGCCAGGGTGGCGAGACCTCGCTAACGATTCGCGGTGTGACCGCTTCCGGCCCGCTGTTCGCCGGCCCAAGCCCGATCGGCTACTACCTCGACTCCGTGCCCTTTGGCCTTGTGCACACGGCGATTGAGCCCGATGCCAACACCTACGACTTGAAGCAACTCGAGGTACTCCGCGGTCCGCAAGGTACGCTGTACGGTGCGAGCGCCCTGAACGGCGTCGTGCGTGTGCTGACCAATGACGCGGAGCTCAATAATTTTGATTTCAAGGCGCGAACGGGATTGTCGACCACCGAGAATGGTGGCGGTAGCTATCGTGGCGACGCAGCGGTCAATATTCCGATCATTGACGGTCGCTTGGCGGCGCGTTTGGTCGTTGGGCGTGAGTCCGACAGCGGCTGGGTCGATGCACCGATCGGCACGAATATCAACTCCATCGACACCGATAACGTGCGTGTGAAGATTGCGGCGCTGCCGACCGATGATCTGTCGATCAAGCTGTCGAGCAACTACCAAGGCAAAAAGATCGGCGCGCCTTCCGTGGGTGATCACGATTACTCTCACACCGCGCAGCAGCAGCCGATCAACACGCACTTCAACACGCAGGAACTCAAGATCGATTACCAGTTACCGTCGGTCACGGTGTCGAACTCCACCTCCTATTTCCAATATGTGAACGATGGCGCACTGGATATTTTGCCTGGCCTGACCTTGGGTATTTTTCCCGACTCCGTGCTCAGTGCGTATGGACTTTCCGCTTCGTCGCCGATTCCTCCTTTGACCACCCGCCTGACCTCGCGCGTCTTCAGTGATGAGCTCAATCTGACCTCTAAGCTAACGGGGTCTTGGCGCTGGTCGGCCGGATTGTTCTATCGCAATGCGACGGACTCGAACTTCCAGACGCTCGGCCCGGTGGGGTTGTTCATTCCGGGCAACGTCGGCGAGAAGGACACCTCGAAGTCGGTCGCGCTGTTTGGCGAAGTGGGCAGGCGCTTTGCTGACAATAAGTGGGAGATCTCGGTTGGAGCGCGCTACTTCAAGGACAATCTGTCCTTGAACGAAACCACGCTGTTCGCGGCGCCTTCGGGCACTCCATTGCTTAATCAGTCGGCTAGCTTTACCGCGACGACGCCGCGCGTGGTGTTGAGTTGGTTCGCTAGTCGCGAGCTGACGATGTATGCCTCGTACTCCGAGGGTTTCCGTAGTGGCTTCCCGCAGCAAGCGATCGTGCTGGAAGTGGCGCCATCCTATGGCCCGGTGTCTCCGGATAAGTTGCACAACTACGAGATCGGTGCCAAGGGCAGCGCATTTGACGGCAAGTTGGTGTTTGACTCGGCCTTGTACTACATGAAGTGGGACAAGATCCAGGAGACGCTCGGTATCTCGGTTCCTCCTTCCAATGCGTACATCGTGGTGAATGTGAACGGCGAGTCGGCCAGCGGCATGGGTATAGACCTTGCGGCCACGGCGCACCTGGCGGAAGGTCTCACCTTCGGCATTAACTTCAGTTACAACAATCTGAAGGAAGACGCTGCGGTGTTGTCGCAGGGGTCGATTCTGTTCCCGAAGGGCTCTCGCATCGACAGTTCGCCAGCCTACACCGGGGGCGCGAACCTGCAGTACAACTTCCCGTTCGGTCAGAACGGTTGGAGCGGGCAGCTGCAGGCCATCGGTCGTTACACCTCCTCGCAGAATGCGAGCCATGTCGATGCCGCGCAGCAGATCGGCGTCTCCTTGGTGGGTGACGCTATCACGACGGGTCGTGTATCGTTTGCGGTGTTGGCACCTTCCCATTGGCGCGGGACACTCTATTGCGACAACGTGAACAACAACCGCGGCGTGCCGCTGCGCAATACCACGCCGGACTTGAGCCCCAGCCTACGTCCGCGCACTACGGGTGTGCAGCTCGACTACAGCTTCAAGTAGTCGGATGCTGAGGGGTAAAGGGGCAGGCCGGATGCTCTAACGATGTGGGGTTAAGTACATGTGCCGAGTCTTTGGTATTGCCCTGACGACCCTGCTGGCGTGCGCAAGTGCGCACGCCAGCGCCCGTGTCCTGCAGCCGCAGGATGTGTTTCGGATGCACTGGGCGAGTGACGTTCAAATCCGCCGGGATGGTGGACAAGTCGTCTATGCACGCAACAGCAACGATGTGATGTCCGATCAGGTCGTTCAATCGCTGTGGTTGATCGATACGGCCACTGGTGCGCAGACGCCCGTTACGGAAGGCCGTGGGCATTACCGATCCCCCCGATGGTCACCGGATGGTACGCGCGTGGCGTACCTAGCGACCGGTGCCGACGGGCGCACACAGATTGTGGTCTACGGGCTGCGTGGCGATCGGGCGGTTCTCACAAACCTCGTGGAGGCGCCGACCGAGATCGCTTGGTCTCCGGATGGGAAGCAGATTGCGTTTGTGATGTTCTCACCCGTAGCGCCGCCCATGATCGGCCAGGATCTAGAGAAACCTGCTGGAGCCACTTGGGCCAATGGGCCGGTGGTGGTGGATAAGCTCAACTACCGGGCTGATGGTCTAGGCCTAAACAGAACCGGTTACCGGCATCTGTACGTGGTCTCCACCGAAGGGGGTGGTTCGCCGCGTCAGTTGACGTTTGGTCCGTACAGTGAGGCCGGACCGTTGGCCTGGTCTTTGGATGGTCGGTCGCTTTACTTTGCGGGCAACCGCACGGAGGGCTGGGACCGCGGGCCGGAGGACTGGCGGCGTTTTACCGCCATGACGCTCGCGATCTATAAAGTGGATCTGGCAGACAACAGCTTGGTGCAGTTGTCGCGGGAGGTGGGTCCGTATAACGCGCCGATCGTGTCGCCGGACGGCAAGCAGATCGCTTATCTGGGTTATCAGGATCAGCACATCGGTAACCAGAGTGTCCGACTGCACGTGATGGATGCCGATGGCGGCCATGCGCGCGTGGTGAGTTCCTCGCTCGAACGCTCGATCGCCGACGCGCAATGGGCGGCGGACGGCCGCAGCCTCTACGTGCAATATATCGACGAGGGCATCACCAAGGTGGCCCGTATGGGTCTTGACGGCAGCATGGATCCGGTTGTGGATCATCTTGCGGAGATGTCCGGGCCGGTGCAGCTGCCGTACGCGGGCGGTCAGTTCAGTGTCTCAGCCAACGGCAAGATCGCGTACCTTGGGGGCAGCACGGAGGATTTGCCGGAGGTGTTTCTGGCACAGGGCTCTAAAAAGCAGCGGCTAACGGACCTCAACGGCGAACTGCTGTCTGAAGCGGCCGTCGGCAAGCTGTCGGCGCTGCCCGTGAAATCCTCCTTCGACGGTCGTTCGATCGGGGCGTGGGAGGTGCTGCCGCCGAACTTTGATCCGACCAAGAAGTACCCGCTGATTCTAGAAATTCACGGCGGTCCCTACACGAGCTACGCGCCCGTGTTCTCGGCCGAGTACCAGTTGTACGCAGCGGCTGGATATATTGTGGTGTACGGCAATCCGCGGGGCTCCACGTCCTATGGCGAGGAATTCGCCAATCAGATCTACAATAACTATCCAAGCCACGATTATGACGATCTCATGAGCATCGTCGACGCCGCGATTGCCCGTGGCAACGTCGACACTGACAACGTGTTCGTGACAGGCTCCTCGGGCGGCGGTGTGCTCACGTCTTGGATCATCGGCAAGACCTCCCGTTTCCGGGCGGCCGTAACCCAGCGGCCGGTCATTAATTGGACGAGCTGGCTGCTCACGGCCGACATGGGCGCGTTCGGTGCGCGCTATTGGTTTAATAAGTTGCCGTGGGAGGATCAGGAGACGTACTGGAAACTGTCGCCGATCTCGCTGGTCGGGAACGTGACCACGCCGACGATGGTGTTGGTGGGCCTCAGTGACCTGCGCACACCGGTTGCCGAGGCAGAGCAGTACTACCAGGCGCTACAGCTCAAAGGCGTGCCTACCGCACTCTATGAAATACCAGGCGCTTCACATATGGTGATTCGACCTTCGCAGTTCGCGCGGGCCCAGTCGGCCATTATCGAATGGTTTGATCGCTACCGAACGTCTGCAAAACACTGATGGCGGTGTGGGTGCGCGCGGCCGGCGCGCTGCGCCTGCCGCGCGGCCCTGCGTAGACTGCGGGGGTTGTCGTCGGACCGTGGCCATGCGCTAATTTCTGAGCGGAGCAATACCCCGCGTTGACGGCGTTGCGTGGACGGCGCTAACGAAGCGGTGGCTCTTAGCTGCATCCATCGTAGCCGGGCGCGATAGAGCAGTCTGTGCGCGTGGCCGCCGTTTGCACGGCGGATAGTCCGGCCGAGGCAGCGCGTGTGATGCCGCTGCCCTTTAACCAGGCCCGCCTATGCAGTCGCGGTCACGGACTCTTTCTGAACATCTCGACACCGTCGCGCAGCACGAGCACCGGATGTTCTGTGGCGTGAATGTCGGCCAGCGGATTGCCTTGCAGCGCAATGACGTCGGCGACTTTGCCTGGCGTGAGCGTCCCGATTTGATCGGCGAGTCCGAGTAAGTCGGCGCCGCCCGCCGTGCCGGCCATCAACGCCTGACTCGGACTAAAGCCATTCTTGGTCATGAGCCAAAATTCATTGGCGTTCATGCCATGCGGTTCGACACCCGCATCAGTCCCCATCGCGACGGGCACGCCGATTTTGGCGGCGTGTTGGAACATTTGTTGAATCTGCTCGGCGGCGGCGCGCGCTTTGACCCCAATCGCCGGTGGGAATTTTTCGTTATTCACGCCGACCCAGTAGCCGGCGAATATGGTGGGGACGAGGTAGATGTGATGCGCTTTCATTGAAGCCAGCGTGTCGTCGGCCAAAAAAGACCCGTGTTCGATCGAATCGACACCGGCCGCGATCGCCATTTTGGCGGCCTTGTCGCCATGACAGTGGGCCGCCACCTTGCGTCCCCAGGCATGCGCTTCGGCCACGGCTGCGTTCATTTCCTCTTGGGTCATCTGCACGTTATCGACGGGATCGGACAGGCTCAAGACGCCACCAGACGGGATCATCTTGATGACATCGGCGCCGAATTTAATTTGGTAACGCACGGCCGCCCGACATTCCTCCGGGCCGTTGCACACGCCTTTGATCGGCGTGGCCACGGCAATTTTCTCGGGCGGGAAGGGGCTTTGATCGGCATGGCCACCGGTGGAGCCGATGGCGTAGTTAGACACCAGCATGCGCGGCCCGGGAATAATGCCGGCGTTGATCGCATTGCGCAGGCTACGCGCCAGGTATTCGGACGAGCCCACGTCACGCACGGTCGTCACGCCCGCTTCGACGGTCGCCTTCGCATAGTGCGCGCCATATAAGGCCTGCTCTGCGGGAAAGCGCAGCATTCCGTTGAAGAAATCCAAATACCAATTGGGTCCGGACTCCTCTGACAAATGCACATGGGCATCGATGAACCCGGGCATCAGGGTCGCCTCGCCTAAATCGACGACCTTGGCGCCGTTGGGAATGCTGCTTGCGGGACCCACACTTTGAATCTTGTGGCCTGCGATCACGAGGACGCCTGGCTCTTGCAACTGGCCGCTGACGGAGTCAAACAAACGCGCCGCTTTGTACACCGTCACCTGGGTGGCAGTGGAGTCGGCCCACGCGCCACTCAGACCGAACACCAGCGCACCACAAGTGATGGACGCGGTGATCAGGCGCTGGGCAGAAAAGCGTTGCGTTACGCTAGATAGGACAGTACTCACGTGCAAGCCCCTTTTAAAATTTGTTGTGCGTCTTGAAGCGTTCAAGACTTATTTTTGAACAGCGAATCCTACATCAGTTTCTAAAATAAAAGGGAGGACGGCATTGGCAAGCGCAACCCTCGCCGGGGTCTGATGGCGCGCGACCGCAGGGCGCGGTCACAGCCGACCCTGCGGGGGCCGGCGTCAGAGCGCTGGCGTTACACCCGCGGGCGTCTGGGGGTGATTGTGGCGCCGTGTGTGGCCAGGAGCGAAGGCCGCGTCGAGGGTGGTGCTGCAACTACGGATTCACGTTATCTTGTCGACAGGGCGGGCGGTTGCTGCGCTGGTTTTCGATCCGTTGGACTGCGCTCGGGGAGTCATTATGCGTCTATCGAGTGTGCGGGGCCGTTGTTATGTGCCCCTCTTCTTTATTCTGCTCGCAACTGTCTGCAACGCAGCAGTGCCTGCAGCATTGTTGCAGTCGCTGCATTGGCGTGGGATCGGTCCGTATCGCGGTGGCCGCACTCTTGCGATTACCGGCGTGCCCGGCGAGCCTGAACACTTTTACTTTGGCGCTGTGAACGGTGGCGTTTTCGAATCGCTGGATGCGGGCCGCACCTGGGACCCTATTTTCGATCAGGTCGGAGTCGGTTCGATCGGCGCGTTGGCCGTCGCCCCTTCCAACCCCAATATTGTATACGTCGGTACCGGCGAAGCGGACATGCGTTCCAATATTGCCGAGGGCGCCGGCGTCTTCAAGTCCACGGATGCCGGCCATAGTTGGCACTCGATCGGGCTCGAGGACTCGCGCCAAATCGGACGCATTTTGGTGAACCCGACGGATCCGGAGCACGTTCTGGTGGCCGCCCTCGGCCATCCCTATGGCCCCAACGCGATGCGCGGGGTCTTTCGCTCGACCGACGGCGGCCTACACTGGCAACGTACCTTGTATCTGGACGCGGACACCGGCGCGATCGATCTGGCCAGCCCGACCACTCAACCGCAGATTGTGTATGCCTCGCTGTGGCAAACGCGTAGGCCGCCCTGGCATGTCTATCCGCCGGCGAGTGGAGCGGGCAGTGGCCTATATAAATCAGTCGACGGCGGGGAGCACTGGCGCCCACTGGCCGGTCACGGTCTACCCGAGCGAGTTGGCCGCATCGGTATCGCGGTGGCGCCGTCCGCGCCGCAACGGGTGTATGCCCTGGTGGATGCAGTTGCGGGTGGGCTGTATCGCTCGGACGATGCGGGCGCGCATTTCACGCGGGTCGGCACGGACGCGAGAGTCTGGGGACGCGGTTGGTATTTTGGCGGGGTGACCGTCGATCCGACCAATCCGGACGTGGTGTATGTCTGCAACACGGGCATGTACCGATCTGCGGATGGCGGCAACACATTTGCCCCCATTAACGGATCCCCGGGTGGCGATGACTACCACCAACTCTGGATTGACCCGACCAATCCGGCCCATCAGGCGGTAGCGGTCGACCAAGGCGCCTTGATTACGGTCAATAGCGGCAAAACTTGGAGTTCTTGGTTCAATCAGCCGACGGCGCAATTTTACCACGTGGCCACGGATCAGCATTTTCCGTACCGCGTGTATGGGGCGCAGCAAGACTCCGGTGCCGCTGTGGTGCCAAGCCGAACGGACAGTTTTGACGGCATCGGCATGATGGACTTTCATGCACTGATTCCCGGCGGCGAGCAGGACTATTTGGCACCCGATCCGGATGATCCGAATCTCATTTTTGGCGGGCGGGTCGACCGGCTGGATTTGCGCAGTGGCCAGACCCGCAATGTAGATCCCACCCTAACGAGTCCGGCGGTTGTTCGCAGTACGTGGACAGTCCCGCTGGTATTTAGCAAAGCGCCAGGTCATGCCCTTTATTTCGGTGCGCAATTCATTTACCGCAGTACCGATCACGGCGATGCATGGCAGGTGATTAGTCCTGATCTAACGCGACCGAGTCCCGCAACGCCGCCTACTCTGGATGCCTCGACTATTGCCGATCATGAGAACCCAGGCGAGCAGCGTGGTGTGGTGTACGCGATCGGCCCATCCCCCCTCGACGCGGGGCTGCTATGGGCGGGCACTGATGATGGTCTGGTCTGGCATAGCGCCGATAACGGCGCCCATTGGCAGGACGTGACGCCCACACCCCTCACGGCCTGGTCGAAGATCAGTTCGTTGGAAGCCTCCCACTTCGATCCCCGCACGGCTTTTCTTTCGGTCGATCGGCACCGTCTGGATGATCCGGCACCCTACGTGTACGCCACGCATGACGGCGGCAGTACGTGGCAGTTAATAGTCGATGGCTTGGCGGATGGGGGCCCGGTCAATGCGGTGAACGTTGTCCGTGAGGATCCGGTGCAGCGTGGCTTGCTCTATGCCGGCACCGAGCGCGGCGTCTACGTTTCCTTTGACGAGGGCGCCCACTGGCAGGGCCTGCAACAGAATTTGCCCCGCACGTCGGTGCGTGACCTAGAGGTGCATGACGCGGACCTGGTCATCGCGACCCATGGTCGTAGCTTTTGGATCATGGACGATATGGCGCCGCTCCGTAGTTTCGTCCATGACGCGAGCGCGCGCACGCGACTGCTAGCGCCGATCGCCGCGGTGCGGGTGCGACCCCTGGGTTTTACGGGCACGCCACTGCCGGTAGACGAGCCCCATGCGCGTAATCCGCCGTCCGGCGCCTACATCGACTATGTCCTCGAACCAGGCGTCGTGGGGCCGATCAGCGTGACCGTGCGCGACAGCCAGGGTGCAGTCGTGCGTGTCTACTCTAGCGAGGACGCGCCCATGCGCACGGACGCTGCGCAAACACGCAGCGCGCCGGCGTGGTGGCCAGAGCACTTGGTGTTGGAGCGCGGTCCCGGCGCGCACCGCTGGGTCTGGGACTTACGCCATACACCGGTCAGCGCCTTGCAACCGGAAGAGCTCTCTGGTGAGCAGGACCCGAGCGTGTGGGCGCCACCGGGGAACTATCAGATCGAGCTGCGGGTGAACGGCGTGCGCGCCGACCAACCCCTGACGGTGTTACCGGATCCGCGCGTCACGGCGACGGCAGCCGATTACGCTGCGCAATACCGTCTCGCGATGGCGGTGCAAGGCGAGCGGCAGCGGGTGTTGACGCTGCAGGCCGCAGCCGATGCGCTCGCGATCCGGTTGCACGTCCTCAGCACAAAAACGAGTGAAAGACAGCCGCGGCGCCCACTGGCCGCAGCGCAGGCCAGTCTCCGGGCCCTCACCGACACCGCCGCTACGGCGCCATGGCCGGATTTTACCGGCGCGGATCCCACGAGCGTGACGGGTTTGCGCTATCTCGAAGGGGCCTTGAAGCGCCTCGCGGTGATGGTGGATAGTGCGGATGGGGCGCCTACGGCGGACGCCGAACGTGGCTTTGTGCTACTGCAGCAGCGGGTGGGTGCGGTGCAGCAGCAGCTGGCGGTCCTGACACGGCAGGTGGCGGCACTGGCATTCTGAGGCGCAGCACGGTCTGGCCTGGATCGTGCAATCCGGCGGCGGCCGTTGTACTCCAAGCCGCCGCAACAGCCCGTTGCGCGCGTTGCATCACGCGCAAGGGCGGCCTGTGTGCGGCCGGCGCTTGCCTGAGGGGCGCGTCATTGCCGGTGACGGTGGTGGTGCCGGGTCGATCAGCCGCGGTGCTAGGTCAAGCCGGCGCCAGCACAGGGATCGGCGTGGCAACAACGGGGGGGGCGAGCGCCGCTTTAGCGATGCTGGCGCCCGACTGCGCTCTGCCTGATTACGCTCTGTTATTTCAGCAAGGCGGCAACGATGCGTTCCGCCGCTTCTTGCGAACTCAATTGGGTCGTATCAATTCGAATCTCTGGGTTGCTTGGCGGTTCATAAGGGCTGTCAACGCCGGTGAAATTTTGCAACTGGCCGGCGCGCGCCTTCTTGTAAAGTCCCTTGACGTCGCGCGCCTCGGCAACACCGAGCGGGGTGTCGACGTAGACTTCCATAAACTCACCTTCCGGCATCATCCGCCGCACCATTTCACGTTCGGCTTGAAAGGGCGAGATGAAGGCGGTCAAGACGATCAGTCCGGCGTCACTCATCAGGCGAGCCACTTCACCGACTCTGCGGATATTTTCGATACGGTCCGCATCGGTAAAGCCCAGATCCTTGTTGAGCCCATGACGCACGTTGTCGCCATCTAATAGGAACGTGTGGCGATTCATCCGATGCAGTATTTTCTCGACGAGATTGGCTATTGTGGATTTTCCGGACCCGGATAGGCCGGTAAACCAGACTACCGCAGCCGGCTGATTTTTTAAGCGCGCACGCGCTTCGCGCGTGATGTCCAACGCCTGCCAGTGCACATTTTGGGCGCGGCGCAGCGAAAAATGGAGCAGACCTGCTGCGATGGTGCCGTTGGTCATTTTGTCGATCAAAATGAACCCGCCGAGTGCGTGGTTCTCGTGATACGACTCAAATACGATGGGTTTATCGGTCGTCAGTTCCACCACGCCGATTGCATTGAGCTCGAGCGTGGGCGCCGCCATGTGCTCAAGGGTATTGATGTTGATCTGGTATTTGGGCGCCTGCAGACGCACCGAGACGGTCTGGGTGGCCAACTTCAGCCAATAGGCCCGCCCGGGCATTAGGGCTTCGTCCGTCATCCAAACGATGGTGGCTTCAAACTGATCCGCTACTGACGCGGGCATCTCGGCGGCGCAGATCACATCGCCGCGGGAACAGTCCACTTCGTCGGCGAAGCAAACGGTGACCGATTGGCCGGCAACCGCGTGGGGTAGGTCGCCTTCTTGCGTGACAATTCTCGATACCGTCGTGACGCGGCCGCTGGGCAGAACCCGCACCGCATCGCCTACCCGTACTGCCCCGCCACTGATCAGGCCCGAGAAACCGCGAAAGTCCAAATTCGGTCGATTGACCCACTGCACGGGCATTCGCAGTGGCTTGGCCTGTGCGAGAGTGCTATCGATTTCAACCGATTCCAACAGCGGCATCAGGGGCGGGCCGCTGTACCAGGGCATCTGCGCAGAGGGGCTGGTGATGTTGTCGCCCTTAAAACCCGAGATCGGCAGGGCCGTAAAATCGCCAATACCGGCGGTCGTTGCAAAGGCGCGGTAGTCGGCCACGATGTCATCGAAGACGGTCTGGCTGTAGTTGACCAGATCCATTTTGTTGACCGCGAGTACCAGGTGGCGGATACCGAGCAGATGGGTCAGGTAGCTGTGGCGACGGGTTTGGGTGAGCACGCCTTTGCGGGCGTCAATCAGAATGATGGCAAGGTCGGCGGTCGACGCGCCGGTCACCATGTTGCGCGTGTATTGCTCGTGTCCCGGTGTATCGGCGACAATAAATTTGCGCTTTTCGGTCGTGAAAAAACGGTACGCGACATCAATAGTGATGCCCTGTTCGCGCTCCGCGGCCAAGCCGTCGACCAGCAAGGCAAAATCAATCTCCTGACCCTGGGTGCCGATACGTCGGCTATCGGCCTGTAAGGCCGCCAGTTGGTCTTCAAAGATCATTTTCGAATCGTAAAGCAGGCGGCCAATCAGTGTGGATTTGCCATCGTCCACGGAGCCACAGGTAATCAAGCGCAACAACGACTTGTGTTGGTGTTGGTGCAAGTAAGCGGCAATGTCCGTTGCGATCAAGTTGTCCGGCTGGTATTGAGCGTCTTGCATTTAGAAATAGCCTTCCTGCTTTTTCTTTTCCATGGAGGCCGATTGGTCATGGTCGATGGCGCGTCCTTGTCGTTCGGAGGTGGTGGTCAGAAGAATTTCCTGAATCACTTCGGGCAGCGTCTGTGCCTGACTCTCCACTGCGCCTGTGAGCGGGTAGCAGCCCAAGGTGCGAAAACGAATTGAACGCAGTTGTGGAGATTCGCCGGGGTTGAGCGCAAAGCGTTCATCATCGACCATCAGCAGTTGACCATTGCGCACGACGGTGGGGCGGGGCGCGGCGAAGTACAAAGGCACGATCGGTATTTGGTGTAAATGGATGTACTGCCACACATCCAGTTCGGTCCAGTTGGAGATCGGAAACACCCGGATGCTCTCGCCCTTGACCTTCTTGGCGTTGTACAGGTTCCAGAGTTCCGGTCGCTGATTCTTCGGCTCCCAACGGTGCTGACTGGTGCGAAAGGAGAAGATCCGCTCCTTGGCGCGGCTTTTCTCTTCATCGCGCCGCGCACCACCAAATGCAACATCGAAGTGGTGTAGATCGAGCGCCTGTTTCAGTCCTTCGGTCTTCCAAAGATCGGTATGCAAGCTGCCGTGGTCAAAGGGATTGATGCCGCGTGCCACGGCCTCTGGGTTGCGGTGCACGAGCAATTGCATGCCGCTGTCGCGCGCCATGCGCTCGCGCATTTCGTACATGGCTTTGAACTTCCACGTGGTGTCCACATGCAGTAGGGGGAAGGGCGGCGGGGCGGGGTAGAAGGCCCGGCGGGCCAGTTCGAGCAGTACGGCCGAGTCCTTCCCAATCGAGTACAGCAGCACGGGATTTTCGGCCTCAGCGGCTACCTCACGGAAAATATGCATACTTTCCGCTTCCAACCGCTGCAAATGAGTCAGTGATCCGCTCGGCATGGGCATGGACTGAGCCTAAAAGTGTTGCACGCAATCACCTAAATCATAGTGCATAGGGTCGATGTGGTCTGTGATTGGTTGCACAGTCCACATCCCATCGGCGCACCCTCGTTGCTGGGCACGCTGTTCATCCTGCCCGCTGCTGCCCGTCCTAGCGCCCGGCTGGTAGCACCAGCGGGTGCAGGGCGCACCCGCTGTGCCTGTTGGCGCGGTCTAGTTCAGGGTTCAAACTGCGGAATAACGGGCTTGAAATCCGGCGCAGCAGGCCGCTGGAAATGCGCCGGGGGGTGTGCCGCGAGACCGGCGAGCGCCGCGTCGATTGCTGCATCCAGTTGCGGGTCGGCACCGTCGCGCATCAAGCTCGGATCTTGCTCCACCAGTGTGGTCGGCTCGATGCCACTGTTCTCTACTTCCCAAGCACCCTCGGTGCCGTAGATGGCCCAACGCGGCGCCGTCACGGTGCCGCCGTCGATCAGGGTGGGATAACCACCGATGCCCACCAAGCCACCCCAAGTACGCGTGCCGACCAAGGGACCCAGCTGCGCTTTTTTGAACAGCCACGGCAGCGCATCGCCACCGGAGCCCGACATTTCATTCACGATCATCACTTTGGGCCCATAGATCGCCTGCGCTGGTTCGACCGTTTCCTCGCCTTCGCGCGTACTGTTGATCATCTGCGGCGTTTTCTTCAATTGATCGACGATGTAATCGGCAATAGCGCCGCCATGGTTGAAGCGCTCATCGATGATCACGCCGTCCTTGCCGACCTGCGTATAGAAATACCGGTTGAAGTTGGGAAACCCACCGGACGCCGTGTCGGGCAAATACACATACGCGATGCGGCCTTGGGTACGGTCTTGGACGTGTCGACGATTGCGCTCCATCCAATCGGACAATCGTAAGGCGGCCTCCGAGGCCAACGGCACCACGGTGACCCGGCGGGCGTTGCTGCCGTCGGCATTAGGCCCGACCGTCAGGTGGACCTGCAGACCCGCCAAGCCCTCGAAATACCGATAGACATCTTGCGTGGCGTCCACCGGGCGGCCTTCCACAGCTAGCAGAAATTCGCCAGCCCTCACGGTCGCGCCGGGTTGCGTGAGGGGCGCAGTGGCGGCCGTGTTCCAAGGATCTCCAATCAGAATGCGAGCGAATTGCACATGCCCGGCCACCGCGCGGTAGTCAGCGCCCAGGAGGCCTACCGGCACGGCTTTGCCGACGGGCGAGCGACCGCCATGAATAAACGTATGCCCGACGCCAATGAGTCCGGTCATCTCAATCTGCAGCGCACTGAGATCGGCGCGGCTGGTTAGTCCCTCGAGGAAGGGGGAGTAGGCGCGCTCGGCGCGGGCCAGATCCAGGCCATGGGCTTTGGGGTCATACAAAAAGTCGCGTTCAATCCGCCAGGTCTCGTGGTACATCTGGCGCCATTCCGCGCGCGGATCCACCCAGAGGCGTGCCGCGCTGAGTTTCACCGCACCGTCGCCGCCTTTGGGCTCCTTGTCGGCAGGCACTACGCACCAATTGCCATCGAGCACATAGGCGACGTGCGCGCCGTCGGCCGACACGTGAAAGGTCTCGGCATCAATGCCGGCTACAAACGGCGTCGTTTTGCGGGTTTTGCTGTCGTAGCGCACCACATCGGCTGATACAAACTCGCCTTGACCGAGGTAATCGGAATCACTGACCGCCACGGCACCCCTCAGTGCGAATAACGTGCCCTCCGCACCGAGTTCGATGGCCGAGTAGTTCGCGCTCGGCAAGGGTAGGCGCACGATACGCTCGCTAAGGCCCACCTCATCGATACGCACCAGCGGTGTCGCGACTTTGGCGGTCTTCGGGCTGTCGCTCGGCGGCGCATCGCCGTCCTCATCGCTTTGCGGCGCCACCGGCGAGTCCATGCCATTGGCAAGTACCAAGGCGTAGACCGCTGCCGAGCGAGCACGCCCGAAGCTGCTCATATCCAGCCAGCCGCCGCCCAGGCCTTCATCGGTCGAGGCGATGAAATACAGAAACTTGCCCGATGCATCAAACTTCGGTGTGCGGATATCACTCAGACCATCCGTCAGCGCGCGCACCTTACGGTCGGCGAGCGAATAGACATACGCGGCATGGAAGTGACTCGGCAGTTGCTTGGTATAGACAATCAGCTGACTATCCGGTGACCAGGACGGTGACAGGCGGTGCAACGGATTGTCGTAACGATCCGTGTCCACCTTCACCGGCGTCGGATGCTCGAGGTCAACGACCCATAGATTGAGACGCTTGTCGGTGTAGGCAATCTTCTTGCTGTCCGGCGACCAGGTCGGGTTGTAAAAGAAGGAGGGCGACTCCCCCAAACCGATGCGGCGCACGGCCCCCAAGCCATCCGGCGTGCCGACGTGCAGGGCATATTCGCCTGACTCGTCGGAGAACCAGGCCACCGAACGCCCATCCGGTGAGGCGGCAGGGCTCCGGTCCGCGGTGCCGGGACTGCGCGTCAGGTTGCGGACGTCACCTTTCTCGGCGGGCACCGACACGATCTCACCGTGCGTCTCCAAGTACAGGCGCTTGCCATTGGCCGAGAGCGCTGAGGAAAGCACTGCGACCGGATCGATTGGCTCGAAATGCGGCCGCGTTTCCGTAGGTTCCTCTTCGATGACGACCGGCACGCGGCGATGGGTGCTATTGGCGCTGTCGTAGACGTGCAGCGACCCAAATTGCGTGTACACCAGCCCACCCGGACCGGCACTGAGCCCAGTCAGATCCGGGCCCTTCGGATTATCGAGCACGCGCTGGACCGCGGTGCCGTCATAGCGGTAGAGCGACACGGTGCCGTCGCGATCGGAGAGAAAGTAAACGTCGGACCCGAGGTAGGCGGGGTGCGTGTCATTGGAATTGTCACGTGGCACCTTGGTGACGTGCGAGGTGGCCAAATCCGCGATCCAGACGCGGCTGGTCTGACCGCCACGATATTTTTTCCACGCCGGTTGCCACTGCGTGAACGGGGTGTAGGCGACGTGTTGACCGTCCGCTGCGAGGCTGCCTTGCGCACCGGTAGGCAGCGGCAAGGGGGTTGGCACGCCGCCAGCAATGGGCATCAAGTACAGCTGCGGCAGATCGCGAACGCTCGCCCGATTCGACTCGATCAGCAGTTGACGACCGTCGGCAGTAAAGCCGAGGGGCTCGTCGGTACCTGGATGAAACGTCAGTCGCTTTGGCTCCCCACCCGTGGCAGCCACTACATAGACGTCCGTATTGCCATCATAGGTGCCGGCATACGCGATCCAGTGACCGTCCGGTGAGTACACCGGGTGGCCGTTCGCAGACTGCCCGGTGACGAGGCGCGTGGCCCGTCCACCCTCGCGCGGCACTGTCCAAATCTGTCCTGCGTGCGTGAAGGCAATTTGCTGCGCACTCAGCGCCGGGTCTGTCAGCACCAACGGTGGCGCTGCAAGCGCGCCAGTCGACGCCGCGATGATCAGCACGAGGCCGAGCGGAAGACGAGGAATTTTGATGTCCATGGGTTTAGATCCGTGCGGGTTTAGACGAGGTGCGGCGCTACACGCGCCGGCAGGAGGCGCTCGATCGCAGCGCCGACTTGCAATAAAAATCCGTCTTGGTGACGCGGTGCCACGAAGGTCAGGCCCACCGGCAAGCCGTGGATCATCCCACCGGGGACGGTCAGGCTGGGGTACCCGGCAATCGCCGCGGCCGACGCAATCGGCGCGCCGCCGCCACCGGCACCGCGATCGCCCCAGACTGGATCGATCAGGCTGGCTGGACCGCCGCCGGTGGCGAAGAGCACATCGACGGGTCCTTGCTTGAACAGCGCCGCCAAGCCTTCGGTATCCGCCAAACGATCGAGCAGCCGTCGCAGCTCTAGGTAGGCGGTGTCGGTCAGCGGACCTTTAGCGTCCGAAGTTTCAAAGATGTCCTGCCCGAATACCGGCAATTCCAGGTCAGCGTGGCGCCGGTTGAAGGCGATCAGGTCCGTCAGCGTGCGACTGGGCACGAGCGCCGGATTGAGGCCCGCCAAATAGGTGTTGATGGCGTCCTTGAACTCGTATTGCAGCGCTTCCCACTCCGGGCCGCCCATCTCGGAAAATCCCTTCGGGTTGGCCAATTCCACGAGCACCGCGCCTTGACTGCGCAGTGCATCGAGCGCGCCGCGACGCAATTGCGCGGTTTCGGTATGGGCCCACGCGTCCAGTGGCATGACGCCGATGCGCACGCCGGCCAAACGGAAGGTGGCCAGATCCGCGCCTTGCGGGCCGTAGCCTAGCGGCTGTTCGGCCATGACGGCTGCAATCAAGGCGACATCCGCCACGCTGCGCCCCATGGGACCGGCCGTGTCTTGCCGTGGGGACAGGGGCACGACGCCCCGGCCACTGATCAAGCCCAAGGTGGGCTTCAGACCGACCACCCCGTTGTTGGCGGCTGGGGAGAGGATCGAGCCATCCGTCTCCGAACCGATCGCCACCGCGCAGAAACTCGCGCCTGCCGCGCTGCCGGAGCCGGCGCTCGAACCGGAGGGGTTGCGGCGCCGGTCGTAGGCGTTACCGGTTTGGCCGCCCACACCGCTCCAGCCACTGCACGAATGATTGCTGCGAAAATTGGCCCACTCGCTCAGGTTGGCCTTGCCCAGCACAATGGCACCGGCGGCCCGTAGGCGCGCCACGAGCGGCGCATCGGTGGTGTGCGTAGACCGTGCCAAGGCCAGTGAACCGGCCGTGGTGGGCATCGGGTCGGCGGTCTCAATATTGTCCTTGAACAGTAACGGGATGCCGTGCAAGGGTCCGCGCACCTGCCCGGCACGGCGCTCCGCATCCAGTGCGGCGGCGGCGCGCAAGGCATCGCTGTTGAGCGCGAGGACCGCATGCAGGCCATTGTCGCCGCGATCAAACCGCAGGATGCGCGCGGTGTAGGCCTGCACTAAGGCGACGGCGGTGGTCTGCCCCGATTGCATCGCTGCCGCCAGCTCGGCAATGCTGCGCTCGGCCGGGTCAAAGGAGGGCGGCGTGCTGTTGCGCGCGCGCGATAACGATGGCCACGCACCGGCCGCGCTTAAGGCCGTCAGAAAAAGTCTACGATCCATGCGATTGCCCCTCTGTTGTGGAATGAATTGCCATAAAAATAGCGGATATCCGCTGATGCGTACGCCCTGTCCTGCACAAGCACAGCACTGGAGACTCAATGCGGCTAGGCACTGTAGACATTTCTGTCGACATTTGGGATGGCCGTTTGGTATAAAAAAGGATCCGTATGCGGATGGCTACGGCAGGTGGGGCGCCGTCGCAGCGCGTCGCGCGAGTACAACATAAGGAAAGAGACCATGACCGGGATCCAAGTGGAAAAAACAGGCGGTGCACTACGTTTGGCAGCGGCCATTGCGTTGACACTGGCGAGCACCGTCGCGCTAGCTCAGCAAAAAGTCAAGCAAGCAAAAGACGATGTGCTAGAAGAAATCGTAGTGACCGGTTCGCGCATCGCGCGCCCGGATCTGGATCGATTGGAACCCACCACCGTGGTCACTGCCGCCACCATGGATCAGCGCGGTTATACCGATGTTGGCGCGGCGCTAGCCGAGTTGCCTGGCTTTGGTGTACCGCCGTCTAACGCATCGAACGTGCAGTCGACCAACGGCATCGCGCAAAGCTTTGTGGACTTGTACGGCCTAGGCTCGCAGCGCACGTTGACGCTCGTCGATGGGCGTCGGTTTGTCGGCGGCAATTCACCTGCAGCCGGTGGCGTGGTTTCTCCCGGCGGCCAAGTGGATCTGAACGTCATCCCGACCAAATTGATCGAACGAGTGGAAACCATTTCGGTCGGCGGCGCGCCAATCTACGGTGCAGACGCGATCGCTGGCACCGTCAACATCATTCTCAAGCACAACTTCGAAGGCTTTGATTTGGACCTGCAAGTGGGCCAGTCCAGCCGGCAAGATGCGGCCACGCGCAGAGTCCGCGCCCTCTGGGGCACGAATTTCGCGCAGGGCAAGGGTAACGTCATCTGGTCGGCCGAGTATTCCGACGCGAAGGGTTTGCTGGGCACCGATCGCGCCGAGTACGCCAAGGATCTTTCGTTCATTGCACCGTTGCATCCTGGTCAATACACACAGGAACTGATCTCTGGTCTGACCGTGACGGGTATCAATTTCGGTGGTGTGCCGTTGGTCGATGACTTCTTCTTTGCGCCCGGCATCGGCATTCCTGCCGAAGCCTTTGGCGTGACCAACGGCGCCGGCCAAATCATGGCGTTTCCGAGCCACGGCGGTGGCCAGACGTTGGTGCCCTACAATTTAGGCTCCACCTTCTTTAATAATCCGGTGTTTTCAGCTTACGGCGATGGCGAGCGTTTGTCGCAGACGACCAACTTGTTGTCACCGCTGCAGAAGTTCAATACCCAGGTGCTGGGACACTACCAGTTGAATGATAGTGTGCGCCTGTTTGGTGAGGGTTGGTTTTCCTCAACCCACGCACAGAACTTGATTGCCCAACCGCAATACAACACGTACTTCTTTGGCAAGGCGGGGGGGCCTAGCGGCAATATCAAACTCGATATAAATAATCCCTTCCTGTCCAGCACGGATCGCGGGCTGATTCAGTCCGCCCTGGATGCGTATGGCGCTAGCCCCTCCTTTGGCGCTGTGATGGATCCGTCTTGGAACAATCACACGTTCTACCTGTCCCGCGCGAACATGGACCTGCAAAGTGGCCGCGCCAGCGGCGATCAGATCACGGACCGTTTCGTCCTCGGTGCCGATGGCAAGTTCAAGATGGCGGGTCACGACTACAGTTGGGAGGTATCCGGCAACTGGGGTTACAACCGCAACACGTCGGTGCAGCCGCAAGTGGTTTGGCAGAATTTCCTCAACGCGGTCAATGCGGTGACGAGCCCAGGCGGTGGCATTGAGTGCGCACCGGGTTATACGAACGCCACGGTATCGACGGTCTCTTCGCAGTGCGCGCCGCTGAATTTGTTCGGCAATGGCAGCCCGAGTCAGGCGGCGCGTGATTACATCACGCATCTGGCGACTGCGACGTCCATCACTACACAGCGCGACTTCATGGCGACCATCAATGGCGGTCTGTTCCAGTTGCCCGCGGGCGAGGTGAAGGCGTCTTTGGGCTATGAGAATCGGCGCGAGGCTGCGGATTTCCGTCCCGATGCGTTCTACACGGGCGGTTACGGTGAAAACGCGGCAGTCCTACCGATCGGCGGCTCGTACACGACGAACGAGTTCTTCGGTGAGGTGCTGATCCCATTGACGTCCGTTGCGCAGAACATCCCGTTCCTGCGTTCGGCCGAGCTCGAAGGCGCGGTCCGCCGGGTTGCCAACACGATTGCGGGCAACTCGACCACGTGGACCGCAGGCTTGCATTGGTCGCCAGTGCAGGACTTGATGTTCCGCGGCAACAAGACGCATTCGATTCGTGCGCCAGCGATCACGGAACTGTTCCTCCCAGCCGTACCGGCCTCCAGCTTTGCGTCTGATCCGTGCGATGTCACGTTTATCAGTCAGGGCTTGGATCCGGCAACTCGCGCCGCCAATTGTGCTGCGGAGGGGATTCCAGCTGGGTTTAATTCGAATGTGGTCAATGCCAGCGCTCTGGGCACCAACTCTGGCAACCCGCATTTAACCAGTGAGACGGCTGCTTCGCAGTCGGTCGGTGTGGTGGTTCAGCCGCGCTGGATTCGGCGCCTCAATATCACTGTCGACTACATTGATATCAATCTGACCAACGCAATTTCCGCGCTGTCGCTGACCAATATCATGAACTCGTGTTACGACTCGACCAGCTATCCTGCCAATCAGTACTGCGCGCTGTTCCAGCGTGATCCGACAACCCATCAGGTCGTCGACTTCCAGCAGGGTTACGTGAACGCAGGCAACCTGCACTTCACCGGCATCCAGTTGGGCGCCGATTACCATTTCGACTTGCCCGCCGCCATGGGTGATGTCAGCTTGCGCGCCGCTTACCTCGATACGCGCAAGTTGACAGTGCAGATCGGTTCGGTGCCGGTGCAAGAGACTGCCGGACAGATCGGTACGAACAAAGGTCGCGGTTCGCTGGACCTGCTCTACCACAAGGGTAAGTTCGGTTGGAACTGGCAGGGTCTGTACACGGGCAATGCGAACTTCTCCAACACCAATCCTGCGAACTATCAGGACTACATGACGGTGCATCCGTGGTGGGTAATCAACTCGACGCTGTCCTATCAGTTGCCGCACGACGTTTCGGCGCGCCTCATCGTGGACAACGTGTTTAACAAGTTGCCGCCGTTCCCCGGCATCGCCGGGTCGGGTGGCAACTACGCCACCGGTGTGTCGCAGTACTTCTCGGGCCTGATGGGTCGGTACTTGCGTCTGTCGTTGGAAGCGCATTTCTAAGCAACAGCTGCGATGCGATGGGACAGGGGGCTTTCGAGCCCCCTGTTTCGTTTATGCACTAGTCGGCCGTCGCGGCGCTGCAAAGTCAGGCCAAACGTGCGTTGTCTTGCGGGTAGCGTGCCGAGGAGGGCCGTAAAAAGCCGCTCGCCCGTTGCTTAGAATGCCGCACGCGGATATCCCGATTAGCCGAATGGCTCTATCTCCGGTAGACTCCGCGGCCTTCCCCCGTGCGGATATCCCTATGACACAACCCGCGACGGAAGCGGTTAGCTTTTCTGACCTCGGCTTGCCGGCCTCTATTTTGGCCGCCTTGGCCGATGTCGGCTACGAATCGCCATCCCCCATTCAGGCCGCCTGCATTCCCGCGTTGCTGGAAGGTGGCGATCTACTCGGGCAAGCGCAGACGGGTACCGGCAAGACCGGTGCGTTTGCGTTGCCGATCCTCGCCCGTATCGACCTGGCCCGGCGTGAGCCGCAGGCGCTCGTGTTGGTGCCGACCCGCGAACTGGCGATCCAGGTGGCCGAAGCGTTCCAAAAGTACGCCTCGCACATGCCGGGTTTCCACGTGCTGCCCATCTATGGGGGCCAGAGCTATACCCCGCAGCTGAGTGCACTCAAGCGCGGCACGCATGTCATTGTGGCCACACCCGGCCGGGTGATTGATCACTTGGAACGCGGCACGTTGAACGTGTCAACCGTGTCCTGCGTGGTCTTGGACGAAGCCGACGAAATGCTGCAGATGGGCTTTGTCGACCCGATCGAGTCGATCCTCGCGCGCCTGCCCGAGTCGCGCCAGATCGCCCTGTACTCGGCCACCATGGCGCCGGCGGTACGGCGTATTGCTGATCGGCATCTGCGCTCACCGCGCGTGATCAACATTCGCGCCAAGACCATCACGGCGACCAATATCCGCCAGCGCTACTGGATGGTGGAGGGCACCCATAAGCTGGATGCACTGACCCGTATTCTCGAAGTCGAAACCTTCGATGCGATTTTGGTCTTCACGCGCACCAAACAGTCGACCGCCGAACTAGCCGAGAAACTCGAAGCGCGCGGCTTCGCCGCCGCCGCGTTGAACGGCGACATTCAGCAAAGTGAGCGCGAGCGCACCGTGCAGGCGCTGAAGTCGGGCAAGATCGACATCATTGTGGCCACTGACGTCGCCGCCCGCGGCCTGGACGTGCCGCGCGTCAGTCACGTCATTAACTTCGATGTACCGTACGACAGCGAGTCCTACATACACCGCATTGGCCGCACCGGCCGCATGGGCCGCAGTGGTGAGGCGATTCTGTTCATCTCGCCGCGCGAGCGGCACATGCTGCGCATCATTGAGCGCGCAACCCGGCAGCCGATTGAGCAGATGACGCTGCCGAGCGTGCATGACGTCAATCGCAAGCGGGTCGAGAAGTGGAAGGTCGGGCTGACCGCCGCGTTGGCATCCCCACCGCACGCGATGTATCGCTCGATCATTGAAGAGTACGTGCACGAAACCGGCGCGGATCCACTGGATGTGGCCGCAGCACTCGCCGGTCTTGGGCAGGGCGGCCACTCGCTCTTGCTGCCGGAGCGATCCGCCGACGCGACGCCACCGGCACGGGAAGGCGGCGGCAGCACCTTCAGCCCCACCTACGAAGGCGGCGGTAAGGGCAAGCCCAAGCGCGGCGCGGCGACCAAGGCGATGTTTGCGGATGGTCCTGGGGACGAACAGGGCGGCAAGGGCCGCCGCTTTGAACGGCAGCAGCGTTACCGCTTGGAAGTCGGTCGCGAACAGGGCGTGCAGCCCGGCAACATCGTGGGCTTGCTGGCGCATGAGGCGGACTTGTCCGGCGCGCAGATCAATAAGATCGATATCTACGAAGATCACACGCTCGTCAGCCTGCCGGAGTTGCCGCCCGAGTTGATGACCAAGCTGCGGAAGTTGCGCCTCAAGGGCAAGCCGCTGGAGATCGTGGCGGTCGAGGATACGCGTCGACCAGGTCCCGGTGCGGGTCCGGCCGCGGCGCGACGCCGTCCGCGTTATTGAGGGAGATTGCCGCGGACCGCTCGGGGGTCCGCGCTCCGCACACGGTACCTACACCCGCCCTGCCACCGGCAGGGGTGGGTACAGCAGGGCGTGTGCGCGGGGCGGGAATCGAACCCGCACGCCTTGCGGCGGCAAATTTTAAGTCTGCTGCGTCTACCAGTTTCGCCACCCGCGCAGGGGCCACATCATAGCCGGTCAGCGTGGCTAACGGGCGGCACGTGGCCTGGATTGGCGTGCATAGCGCTACTCTGTGACTCGGCGCTGGGGTGGTGTGCTATTGGGGCCGGCCCGACGCCCATTGCGGCGGTCGCGCTAGGTCTAGGACTCGGGCGGCCGACTGCGTGGCCAACGTGGATCTGGGTGCGGTTGCGAGGTCACAGCATGACAACCCAGTGCAAGAACCTTCTCGGTCAGCGGTGCCGGCCGGGGTATCCGTGAGAAAGGACGGCCCAGAGTCCGTTGTGACCATTGCGGGCAGCGAGGGACCCGGGAAGACTGCAGCAGAGGCTATGGCTCTCGCCAAGGTACTTAAAGCACTTTTTGTCAGCGCGTAAGCGCCGTCTAAAGATTGGCGCATGCGGGTGCAACACGTTGATCTAGGCGCTTGCTCCCATGCTTTAAATCGACCAAATTAAGGCACCTAGATTGGCTTGCTTACGAGGCACGACAGGGAATAGGTGCTCGCTTTCCGCTCGGTGCGCATCACCGAACTTAAACGCAGCCCCAGCGCTGTGCTGGCGCCGGCCGGTTCCGAAGCCGTGGCGGTGCTCAACGCGCAGGCTTAGCGATGGCCAGGGCACGGCGAGGGCAGTGGACAACCGCCGCTGCGCGGACAAATGAGCGTCGCCGGCCTTGCGGCGGCGTCGCCAATCCAGGCGATGTTCTGCACTTGCGCCACGGTGCGCAGTGCGCGTTGTACCTCGGGTGATAGTTGCGCCTGACCCTTGCCCAGTCGGCACGCGGAGGCGACCGATGCGATCAGGTCCGCAGCCGGCAAGCCCTGCGCTTCGAGTGCAGGCGCCAAATCGATGCCGACGGAGAGCACGTGCGGCGCGTGTCCGGCGTCTTCGGTGTGCAAGGAGTGGCAGCAATACAAACGCGGGCCGGCGCCGGCGTCCATGACGGAGATCTGTGAGGTGGGTGTGGTGTCCTCTTTGCGACTGGGCGGCCCTTCCTGCAGGAGCTTGAACACGGCCCAGCGCGGACAGGGATCGGGCACGAGGCTCATATTGCCCCACGGCAAGGCGATGCCATTGCCGCGATAGACCGCGCGCAGATAGCCCGGCGGATAGCCGTCGAAGAAATGCCAATGTCGATAGGGCGAGACCGCCGTCATGCGTCGCATCACCACCGCAGGCGTGACCCCCAATTTATGGCACGCGAGCACGCTGTGTGCTTCGCGCAGCAGAAACTGGCGAAACGGTTGGCGCGGGCAGAGCAGGGCGCCGGCAAACATGCTGCACTCGAAGTCGCGCCACGCATACAGCACATCCTGCGCGGCCATGCCGGGGCGCTCAGGGCCGGACCTGTCATCGCCCAAGATCCCGGAAGCGGTGTGCGGTGAGATCATCCCATCGCCACCGTGCAGCAGCTGGTGGCCGAGGAAAAAGGCCAGTGCGTACTTGAGGCGCTCTGCGCGCTGATGCATGCGCCGATTGACCACGAGCGTGCCGGGTGCCTCGTAGCGGGCCCGCAGCAGCGTCTGGCCATCCGGTGCACGCTCGGCTTGCGACCACTGCAGGTGCAAGCCGTGTGCCTTACAGATGGCGAGCAGTTCCTCGACGGAGAGCGGCATACGCCGCCCGCCGGCCGCTTCGGCGGCGCGTTCGATTTCCGGAAAATCATTCTGGCGGGTCTCTTGCCAGACCCGAATCAACAACTGGGCGAAGTGGCGCCCACTAGTGCCCGTTTGGGCCAACAGTTCCGGCAGCGCGGCCTGCAGTAATCCTTTGGAAAATAGAAAGGCCGGCTCCAGGGGCATGCCCGGTGCCAGTCCCGTGGCAGTCACTGGTAGGGCGGAGGCCGCCGGCGCTGCGGCGCCGGGTACGTCTAGCGAGTCGTTTAAGAACCACGCGGAGTCCTTGCCAAACACCTGCGCTAGCAGCGCCAACACGGCCGCGGAGGGGGTGCGCTTGCCGTTTTCTACCATGCTCAAGTACGAGGTGGAGGGGGCCGACGCGACTTCCAGTTGCACGCAGCGCGCGGACAACTCATCCAGCGTGAAGCCGTGGCGCTTGCGTAGGGATTTGAGCTTGGCGCCCAGGAAATGCGCCTGCTTGGGTAAGGCTGCCATGGTCGGTCTCGTGCTGTGCGTTTGTGAATTTTACATTGTGAAGTTTCTATTGTGAACATTACAGATAAAATTCACATACTATAATTTCACATTTTTTGATTCCCGCGTGGAGATACGTATGAGTTTCCTGACCGCTGAACAACTGGCCCACGACTGGGCGACCAATCCCCGCTGGCACGGCGTGCAGCGCGGCTATAGCGCCGCCGACGTGGTGCGCCTACGCGGGTCCGTCGCCATCGAACACTCATTGGCCGATCTGGGCGCGCGAAAGCTGTGGCGCCACATGCAGGAGAAACCCTTCGTCAACGCACTGGGCGCGCTCACCGGCAACCAAGCCATGCAGCAAGTCAAAGCGGGCTTGCATGCCATCTACCTGTCGGGCTGGCAGGTGGCGGGTGACGCCAATTTGGCCGGCGAGATGTATCCGGATCAGTCGCTGTATCCGGCCAATTCGGTCCCCGAAGTGGTGCGCAAGATCAATAACACCTTGCTGCGCGCCGACCAATTGCACCACGCGGAAGGCGATCACAGCATCGACTGGCTGCAGCCGATCGTGGCGGATGCCGAGGCGGGCTTTGGTGGCGTACTCAATGCCTTTGAATTGATGAAGGCGATGATCGCAGCCGGTGCGGCAGGCGTGCATTTCGAAGACCAATTGTCCTCGGCCAAAAAGTGCGGCCACATGGGTGGCAAGGTGTTGGTGCCGACGCAAGAAGCCGTCAGCAAGCTGATTGCGGCCCGTTTGGCCGCAGACTGCGCCGGCGTGCCGACGGTGCTCGTCGCGCGTACGGACGCGGAGTCTGCGAACTTGATTACCTCCGACATCGATGAGCGCGATGGGCCGTTTATTGCCTCCAAGGAGCGCACGGCCGAAGGTTTTTTCTATGTCAACGCGGGCCTCGATCAGGCCATCGCGCGGGGCTTGGCGTACGCGCCGTATGCGGATCTGCTTTGGTGCGAAACCGGCAAGCCGGATCTGGCGGAAGCCAAGCGCTTTGCCGAGGCAATCCACGCCCAGTTTCCAGGCAAGCAGTTGGCCTACAACTGTTCGCCGTCGTTTAACTGGCGCAAGAAACTCGATGACGCCACGATCGCCAAGTTCCAGCGCGAACTCGGCGCCATGGGCTACAAGTTCCAGTTCATAACGCTGGCTGGCTTTCACGCGCTCAACTTCAGCATGTTCCAGCTGGCACGCGGCTACAAGGACAGCCAAATGGCCGCCTATGTGGAACTGCAGGAGGCGGAGTTTGCGGCGGAGAGCGTCGGCTACACCGCCACGCGGCATCAGCGGGAAGTCGGCGCCGGCTATTTCGATGAGGTCACTCAGGTGTGCACTGGCGGCACCTCGTCGACGACCGCTATGAAAGGCTCAACCGAAGAGGGGCAGTTCCACTAAGCGCAGGGTTCGATTGCGTGGTGGGTCACCAGCCCGGATTGTCACCCCCTTTAGGGCCACCTAAAGCCCTGAAGGGGACGGATAAATCGGCGGTTCGAAACCCTTCATTTCGGGGTATACGAGGGGACCGGCAAACGCTAATCACCGTGTCATTCTGTGTGCCTCCAAGGTCCCAAACTCCCACAAATATAGGGGTCTACGAGGCACTGAAGGGCGGTTGGAACAGTTTCCTCGAAGCGCCTAACCGGATGCTCCGCCGCGGCCTTCCGTGTAGCCGGAATGATCTTCTGCTGTGCATGCTGACGAATGCGCTTTTCTAACGCCGCGACCACGTTAGGCGCACTCACCACGATGATAGTGTTTGCGATAGTCTTTAAGAGGGCTGCTTTGGGCCAAACGCGGTAACACGATCTGCCTGAGTCGGTGTCGATTGCAAGCTGGAAGCCGCCGTTGTCTGCAGCACACGACGGTGACTGCTTTCGCAGCTTTACCGTCACCCAAGGTTTTAGCAGCGAGCGTTCGCAATGAGCCGAAAGGGTGCAGTGGGGCAAGCTAGAAGGTTCGAATTGCGGAGCACGTAAACACCGAGGTGCTGAAATAGCTCCTCATTTCAAGCGGTCTCAACATCTAGAAAGATGCAATGGAACCCAAGTGCTAGATCTGGATATCCATCAAAAACTGAGGCGGTTTAAGATGAGGTATGTTCTGCCCCAGCAACATGCAATGGTAGGAAGGATGGAGAGCAGAGGGCCTTTTGACCCACAGGCCGTTCGTTGCTGTCCGCAGTGTCCGCACAGGACAGCGCCGGGCAGGGGCAAGTCTGCACTCAGGGCCTTGCGATGCGCAGCGTAGGACGCACCATGCAGACGATCCTGTAGGTTCTTCTAGGTCGCAACGTCGTCCTGCGTTTACGCTGGACGAGCTGTGTGTGCTGATTGATGGCTTTGATCCTTGGATTGCCAAGTCACGCTGGGCGAATACGGTTCATAAAATTTAAAACTTATAAAAAACAGATAGTTAATTGATAGATCGCTAGCAATTCATATATAGTTCTATAAAAGGATGATCGGAGCGCCGAAATGGACGAGAGCGAAATTCAATCTATCAACCGTCGCGACGTGCTGCTGCTGGCAGCTGCTGCGGGAGCTCCCTTGTCAGTTCCCAGTCTAGTGCTGGCAGGTGGTAGCAAGGCAAGCCCGCCCGCCCACAGCGGCGATCCGTCCATGGGGCACCCTGCGATTGAAACCCAACGGGCCGACGCCATCCCTCACTCTATGAAAGTCAAAGGGCATAGCGCAGAAATAGCCATTGCTTCGCGCACTGCTTTTGCAGTTAATGACTCAGTTAGGATAAAAAATAAAACTCCGGTTGGGCATTATCGTACGCCATTTTATGTGCGCAATAAAACCGGTCGCATCGAGCGTATTTTGGATGAGTTTATCAATCCAGAAGAAGAAGCCTACGGCAAGAATTCAGGTAGCAAGGTTCGGCTATACCGCGTGTCTTTCGCTCAGCAAGAGCTGTGGCCAGAATATCGTGGAGCTTCGAACGATAAACTCCAGATTGAGATTTCTGAGCATTGGCTTGAATCCGCGTAAATAAGGAAAGAATATGACACTTCCAGCTCAGCCATCTCACGACCACGACCATGATCATGATCATGATCATCCTCATCCAGGGGTCGCGAAAGATGAAGAGCCTTATAGCTACTACGCCAATCTTGAACTTGCAGTTCGTGAGCTATTGATTGAAGCAGGCTTGATCACTGCTGACGAACATCGTCGTCAGATTGAAATCTTAGATTCACGCTCGCCGTTGCTCGGCGCCAAAGTGGTTGCTCGAGCCTGGACAGATCCTGATTTTAAAGAACGTTTATTGAAGGATGGTTCGGCAGCATCTGAGGAGATGGGAATCACCATGTATGATGGTGCGCATCTCATTGTTCATGAAAACACCGATAAGGTTCATAACATGGTGGTTTGCACGCTCTGTTCTTGCTATCCACGCCCCGTACTCGGATTGCCGCCGGACTGGTATAAGAACAAGCAGTATCGAGCTCGAGCAGTCAAAGAGCCTCGTGCTGTTCTAAAAGAGTTTGGTACTGTGCTACCGGATGAGGTCGGCATCCATGTACATGACTCAAATGCCAATATGCGCTACCTTATTTTGCCTCTGCGTCCTGCTGGAACTGAGGAGATGACTGAACAAGAATTGGCGGATCTTGTGACGCGCGATTCGATGATTGGTGTCACTGTTGTCAAATCATCATTGGCGCAGAGGAATGGGAGTCACGTATGAGCTCAACAGAAAGTCTCATTACCCATCTACCCAATGACATTGGTGGGCGAGATGCTGATGCCATCAATATGGAAGAGCATCCGATGCTGCCTTGGGAAAAACGTTGTCACGCGCTATTGGACGTGCTTGCCACCCATCAAATTGTCAACACCGAAGAAAAGCGTCGAGGTGTTGAGGGTTTGGGATCTGAAATTATTGGGAAACTTACGTACTACGAGCGTTGGATTGTTTCAGCGGTCAACGTGTTGCTCGAAAAGCGCATTTTGACTCCCGATCAAATTGCCAATAAAACTAAAGAAATTGCTGAGCGAAAGTTATAGCTCAATTGAATTTCAGTTGGATTGATCTGTGCAGAGCGTGGGCATCCTGGCGTTATTAGGGCCGACAACGGGCCCGAATTTACAGGCAAGGCACTGATGGAATGGGCGGATCAACATGGCGTTACGATCAGAGGTGGTTTCGGAATTTAAGACACGGGTATAAGGTGGATTTTGGCTGACCGGGTAATCAACGGGAGGTACGAGATTCATGAGGAAGCCAAGACGGAATTTGTCGCCGGCGTTTAAGGCGAGAGTAGCGCTGGAGGCT
>CAIVRI010000016.1 GCA_903908265.1 uncultured Pseudomonadota bacterium | reverse complement strand
GCCCTTGTACCGGACGTGGTCTTTCTCGACATTCAGATGCCCGGTATGACCGGACTTGAGGTGGTGTCTCGCCTCCCGCAGGACCAGTTACCGGTCGTCGTGTTCGTCACCGCCTATGATCGTTATGCCGTGCAGGCCTTTACCAGCCACGCCCTAGACTATCTATTGAAGCCCGTAGACGATGAGCGCTTCCTGCAGGCGCTCAAGCGCATTCGTGGTGCGGTCCAGGATCGGGATGCCCTGGGGCGCCATGAGCAATTGCTGCGCTTGCTGGCGGACGTATCGGGCGCAGGCGAACTCGATCCCGATGCCTTGCTCGCACGCGTGGCCGATCCGATGCCGCGCAGTTCGGCGTTTATCACGATCCGTACGGGTCGCGACGTGCTGCGTATCCCGAGCGCGGAGATCGACTGGATCGACGCCGCCGGAGACTATATGTGTCTGCACGCAGCCGGCGAAACCCATATCTTGCGGGCCACGATGAAACAGTTGGAAGCCGAATTGGACCCGGAGGTGTTCCAACGCATCCATCGCTCGGCCATCGTCAATCTAAACCGCATACGGAAACTGCGACCGCACGCCAACGGGGAGTACTTCCTGACCCTCGTCGGCGGCCAACAGCTCAAGCTGTCGCGCACCCACAAGGATAAAGTCGAGCTGCTGTTGCAGCGCCGCTCACGCGCTGCGACCTGATAAAATACGCACTTGCGCCCAGTTGGCGCTGGCACCTCGGGGTCTCCCATGGCGGTTATTCGCGAAGATGATTTCATTCAGAGCGTCGCCGATGCCCTGCAATACATTAGCTATTACCACTCCCCCGACTTTATCGCGGCGATGGGGCTGGCCTATACGCAGGAACAAAGCCCTGCGGCCCGTGATGCCATTGCCCAAATTCTGACTAATTCGCGGCTGTGCGCGGAGGGCCATCGACCGATCTGCCAGGACACGGGGATTGTGGTCGCTTTCGTCAAAATCGGTATGCATGCCCGTTGGGATGCGCGCCGGACCGTGGAAGAAATGGTCAACGAGGGCGTGCGGCTGGCCTATGGTCTGCCTGAGAACCGTCTGCGTCCCTCCATCGTTGCGGACCCGGCGGGCAGGCGCGTCAACACGCGTGACAACACGCCCGCTATCGTCCATGTCGAAATGGTCCCGGGTGAGACTGTCGACGTGGATGTCTCGGCCAAGGGCGGCGGTAGCGAAAACAAAGCCATGTTTGAAATGCTGAATCCTTCCGACAACGTGGCGGATTGGGTCTTGGCGCGGGTGCCCGAAATGGGTGCCGGTTGGTGTCCGCCCGGCATGTTGGGCGTTGGCATCGGTGGCACGGCAGAGAAGGCCGTGCTGATGGCCAAAGAATCCCTCATGGAGGCCATTGATATGCCGGCACTGCGCGCCCGCGGCCCAGCCTCGAAGGCGGAAGAGTTGCGCATAGAGATCTACGACCGCGTCAATGCGCTAGGCATTGGAGCACAGGGACTCGGCGGCCTCACGACCGTGCTTGATGTAAAGGTGCGGGACTACCCAACGCACGCGGCCTCACTGCCCGTCGCCGTGATCCCCAACTGCGCTGCGACTCGTCATGTTCATTTTCACCTGGATGGCTCGGGCCCTGCGCTACTGACGCCGCCGCGACTGGAAGACTGGCCGCAGGTGGGCTGGACCCCGGATGCGCAGGCGCGACGGGTCAACCTCGATACGCTCAGTCGTGCGGAAATCGCTGACTGGAAACCGGGTGAGCGCTTGTTGCTAAACGGCAAATTTCTGACCGGCCGTGACGCCGCGCACAAGCGCATTTGCGCTTTGCTGGATGCAGGCCAACCGTTGCCCGAAGGCCTGTCTTTCCAGAATCGGGTGATCTACTACGTCGGTCCGGTCGACCCGGTACGCGATGAAGTCGTCGGCCCGGCTGGCCCAACGACGGCTAATCGGATGGATCGCTTTACCGAGACGATGCTCGACAAAGGCGGTCTCATGGCGATGGTCGGTAAGGCGGATCGCGGACCGGAAGCGATCGCAGCCATCCAGCGGCACCGCAGTGCTTACTTGATTGCGGTTGGCGGAGCGGCCTATCTAGTTTCAAAAGCGATTCGCTCCAGTCGGGTGATCGCGTTCCCTGAACTCGGTATGGAAGCAGTCTACGAGTTCGAGGTGCAAGACATGCCGGTCACGGTGGCGGTCGATTCTCGCGGCCAGTCGGTACATGAATCCGGACCCCGGGAGTGGCGCGCTCGCATCGCGGGCATCGCGGTGACGATCGAGAGTTGACGCAGTGGTGCTTAGTGCCGCCAGAACGCCGGCATGAACAGTACAGCCACCGTAAAAATTTCCAGACGACCGATCAACATCGCTGCAATAGCGACCCATTTCGCTGCTTCCGGTAGGTGCGCATAGGTCGCAGCGACAGCGCCCAAGCCAGGCCCTGCATTATTAATACACGCGGCTACAGCCGACCAGGCAGTGATCTGGTCGGTACCAGCGGCCATCATGAGCAGTAACAGAAAACCGAACAGCACCAGATACATTGCGAAAAAACCCGTAATAGCCGCCAGCACCCGGCCGGCAACGGCCTTATCGCCGAACTTCACTGCAACAATCGCTTTGGGATGTACGAGGCGCATCAACTCCCGCCGTGCCTGCTTGAGCACGAGCTGCCAGCGGATCACCTTCATGCCACCGCCAGTCGACCCTGCACAACCGCCGACAAAGGTCACCAGCATTAACAGCATCGGCAGCATCCCCGGCCAAGTCGCGAACGGCGCGCCTAAGTATCCGGTCGTCGATTGCATCGAAATCGCTACGAAAGCGCCGTGATGCAGCGCCTCCATAGGGCTCGCGTATATCCCATCGCGGTAAAGCTCAATACTGACTACAGCGACGAGCGCAAGCGTTAAAAATAAGTAACCGCGGAACTGCGGATCGGACGAATAAGCCGATGAATCGCGTCGCCTCCAAGAGAGAAAGTGCAACGCAAAATTCACGCCGCCCAAGAACATAAACAGCATGGCGACTGTGTCGATGCTGACGGAGTGGAAATAAGTAAAGCCCCCGTCATGAGTGGAGAATCCCCCCGTTGAAACAGTCGAAAATGCGTGCGCAACCGCATCGAACATCGGCATGCCTGCTGCGGCATAAGCGATCGCGCAGCCGACCGTGATCAATAAATAAATGCCTGACAATGTCCGTGCGGTCTCGGTGATGCGCGGCGCTAATTTTTCCTCCTTCACGGACCCTGGACTGTCCCCTCGGTACAGTTGCATGCCCCCGATGCCAAGAATTGGAAATAGCGCCACGGCCAAGACAATGGCGCCGATACCGCCTAGCCACTGTAATTGCTGGCGATACCACAACAAGGCGTGTGGCAAACGATCGAGTCCGAGCATGACACTGGCGTTGGTCGTCGTGACGCCGGCCACTGACTCAAACACGGCGTCGGTAAAACTCATTTTCTGTTCCGTTCCGAACAGAAAAGGCAATGCGCCCCCGAGCCCTAGCAATGCCCAGAACAGAGCGACGATTAGAAAGCCATCTCTTAAACGCAGGTCCCTATCAATACGACGTGCCGGATACCACAGCAGTGCACCGAATCCACAGAGTACTGCCGCCGTGCTCAGAAAGGCGCCTATGCTGCCATCCCCGTAGTACACGCCCACCAGAACGGGCGGCAGCATCGTCACTCCGAAAGCGGCAATGACGAGACCCAAGATGCGTTGTACGAGCAAAAGGTGCACGGTGGTACTCAGAGAAAGGAAACGCCGACCTGGAACAGTTTCTCAACGGCCTCGACGTGTCGCCGGTCTGTCAAGAACATGATGACGTGGTCGCCTTCCTCGATGACCGTGTTGTGATGCGCCATGATGACGTCGTCACCGCGGACAATGGCACCAATCGTCGTGCCGTCCGGTAGTCGTACCGCCTCGACGGGTCGGCCGACGACCTGCGAGGTTTCGCGGTCTCCGTGGGCGATAGCCTCGATCGCTTCGGCGGCGCCACGGCGCAGGGAATGGACTTTGACGACGTCCCCACGGCGCACGTGCGCGAGCAATGACCCAATCGTGATCGTCTGCGGCGAAATGGCTATATCGACGCGATCGCTTTCCATCAGCTCCGCGTAGGCAGGTCGATTGATGAGGGCCATCACCTTACGGCAGCCAATTCGCTTGGCCAGCATGGCAGACAGGATGTTGGCTTCTTCGGCGTTGGTGACGGCGACGAAGACGTCAGCGCTATCGACATTCTCCTCAATGAGCAGTTCTTCGTCGGCGGCATCACCCTGCAGGACGATAGCCTCGCGCAGTACTTCGGCCGCCCGTCGGGCGCGCTGTTTGTCGCGCTCAATGAGCTTGACGTGCAAGCGACCCTCAAGCGCTTGTGCGAGGCGTATGCCGATGTGGCCTGCGCCGGCGATGACCACACGACGCACCTTCGCTTCGAGTTTGCGCAACTCATTCATAACGGTACGGATGTCTTCGCGGGCGGCTAGGAAGAACACTTCGTCACCGGATTCGACCAGCGTCTCCCCATCAGGGCGCACGCTACGGCCGCGTCGATACATCGCGGCGACGCGGGTCTCGACGCCGGGAATGTGCTTGGGCAAGTTCGACAACGGCTGGCCGACTAGCAATCCACCCTCGACTGCACGAACGCCCACAAGGCGCACACGACCGTCGGCAAAGTCGACTACCTGTAACGCGCCTGGATGCTCGATCAGGCGCTCAACATATTCCGTCACTAATTGTTCAGGGCTTAACCACGTATCGACTGCGAACCCAGTTAACTCGCCGAACAGCTCAGGATGCGCGGCATAGGAAGCCGCTCGAATGCGGGCGATCTTTGTCGGCGTTTTAAATAGTGTCCAGGCGACCTGACAGGCCACCATGTTGACCTCGTCGCTGGAAGTCAGTGCCACCAAAAGGTCCGCATCGGCGCAGCCGGCCGCAGCCAGCACGGAGGGACTTGCCGCGTTGCCGCTGACGGTACGCACATCGAGGCGATCCTGCAGTTGCTGCAACACGGCCTCGTCAGAATCGACGACGGTGACTTCGTTCGCCTCTTCGCGCGACAGGTGGTAAGCCGCGGTACGGCCCACTTGTCCGGCGCCCAAAATGATGATTTTCAATGGATCACACCGATGGTCGCGAGATCCGCATTCTAGCAGGGTTCCCCTGCCTACCCGCGTGCCTCAAATCGGCGTCAAATTCGCGTAGGCGGCCATCAGCACCTTGCGGCCGGTGCGCTCGAAGTTGACCTCGACTTGTGCGCCTTGGCCTTGACCGTCAATACGCAAGACGACCCCCTCGCCGAAACGGGCGTGCCGGACCCTTTGGCCGAGCTTGAGGCCGGTGCCATTATCAGGCTCCACCATGGCAGCCACCTGACGGGGCGACGGCGCTGACGAACCGGCGGAGCGTCCATAGCCGCCGCCCTGGGAGGGGCTGGCGCTGCGCCGTTCGCTGACACCCCACCCGCTATTGCCGCCATAACTCTCGCTTGCACCCCAGCTGTCGCGCCCCTGGCCTTGTCCAGTGAGGGGCCTGCTGACTTGCACGCGGGGCCGCACCTCTTCAATCAATTCCGGAGGAAGCTCGGCAATGAATCGCGAGGGCGTGCCGAACTGGTCGATACCATGCAGGCGCCGCTGCTCGGCGTACGTCACGTACAGCCGGCGCATGGCCCGAGTGATACCGACGTAAGCCAGACGGCGTTCCTCCTCGAGGCCGCCGATATCGTTGATCGACCGCTGATGGGGGAAGAGACCGTCTTCCAGCCCACTCATGAAGACGACTGGAAACTCGAGGCCCTTGGCGGTATGCAGCGTCATCATCTGGACGCAATCCTCCCATTCGCCGGCCTGCGACTCGCCACTCTCAAGCACGGCGTGGGCGAGGAACGAATCGAGTTCACTCAAGCCTTCCTCGGATTCGTCCGTCTGGAATCCACGGGCCGCTGAGACGAGTTCTTCCAAGTTCTCGACACGCGCCTCACCCCGCTCGCCTTTCTCTTTGCGGAAATGCTCGATGAGCCCAGAACCGATGATGATCTTGTCAACAATCTCATGCAGTGGCAGTCCGATTGTCTCGCGTGCGATCCGCTCGATCAGTGCAAGAAAGGCGTGTAGAGAGGCGCCCCCTTTGGGCCCCAGCGTGCCGGCCGTAATCGCGGTCGCCGCCGCCTCCCACATCGACAAGGACTGTGCGCGAGCGGTATCCCGTACGGTATCTAGACTCTTTGCGCCAATGCCACGGGTCGGCAGATTGACGACCCGTTCAAAAGAACCGTCATCGCTGCGATTAGATAACAAGCGAAGATAGGCGAGTGCATCTTTGATTTCGGCGCGTTCAAAAAATCGCTGACCGCCATACACCTTGTAGGGGATCTTCGGGACCGTTTGGACAAACGCTTCTTCTAACGCACGAGACTGTGCGTTGGACCGGTAAAGCACGGCACAGTCTTGTAGCCGACCACCTAAGCGCCGCCACTCGTGGATGCGTTCGACGACGAAAGCGGCCTCGTCCCGTTCGTTAAAGGCGGCATATACCCGGATGGGCTCGCCACGCTCGCCGTCTGTCCAGAGCGTTTTGCCCATGCGTTCGCTGTTGTTCGCGATCAGCGCATTGGCGGCATTCAGGATCGTGGCAGTGGAGCGGTAATTTTGCTCTAAGCGGAAAACGGCTGTGCCCGGGTAATCACGCTGGTAGCGTTGAATATTCTCGACTCGGGCACCCCGCCAGCCGTAGATGGATTGGTCATCATCACCGACCACAAAGGGCATGCTGTCACGGCCCGCAAGCTGCCGTATCCACTGGTATTGAATCGCGTTGGTATCTTGGAATTCGTCTACCAAAACGTGCCGGAAGCGCGTCTGGTAATGGGCTAGCAATGCCGGGACGTCCCGTAGTGTCTCGAAGCTGCGCAGCAGTAATTCAGCGAAGTCCACGACGCCATTCTTGCGGCAGAGATCCTCATACGCGGAGTAGACGCGAATCATGGTGCGTCGCGTCGGATCCCCATCATCACCGAGCGCTTTGGGTCTGCGGCCCTCGTCTTTCTGTGCGTTGATGAAGTACTGTAGATCCTTCGGTACCCAGCGAGTGTCGTCGAGCTCGAGTGCCTTGACGATCTTTTTGATCAAGCGCAACTGGTCGTCGGAATCCAAGATCTGAAAGGTTTGCGGTAGCCCCGCTTCGCGCCAATGTAGGCGCAGCAGGCGGTGGGCAAGGCCATGGAAGGTGCCGATCCAGAGCGCGCCACCCGAGAGGTGCAGCAAGCCTTCGATGCGGCTGCGCATCTGGGCCGCCGCCTTGTTGGTAAAAGTCACGGCGATGATCGAGTGCGCGGAGACATTTTCGCGCGCGATCAGCCAGGCCACCCGATGCACGAGTACGCGGGTCTTGCCGCTGCCGGCGCCGGCGAGCACGAGTATGGGCTTCGCCGGAGCGGAAACGGCCGCTGCTTGCGGTTCGTTAAGTTTGGCAATGAGTTCGTCGTGCGGCACGTGGGGCTCGGGTTCGGAGATGATTTCATGGTGGAGGAGACGAGGGTCGCGATGCTAACATCGCATATGCCTTTCGTGACCCTCGTTGTGAACTGCGGCAGTTCGTCGGTGAAACTGGCGGTCATCGCCGCGGATGGTCGTCAGATCGATAACCTGTCGGTCGAAGGGTTCGGCCCGACGGCTACCCTAACGGCGGATCGAACGAGCCGACCGGTCGACGCGCCTGATTTTGCGGCGGCAATCGGGGTGGCGTTTAGCGCTGTGGACCGTCATGGGCCCGTCCTCGCTGCAGAAGAGGCCGCCACTGCAGCGGCGGCCGTGGCACGGTGGTTCCAAGAGCAACGCGATCGTTCTGCTGCACCGCCCATCCCCATCGCCGTGTCCGCGCGCCATATCCACTTGACCGTGGCCAGCGTCGAAGCGCTGTTTGGTGTCGGGCACCGTCTCACGGTGTACCGTGAGATCTCGCAGCCCGGCCAGTTTGCGGCGGTCGAGTGTCTTCGATTGGTGGGGCCGAAGGGCGCAATCGACCGGGTCCGTGTGATCGGTCCGGAGCGTTTTTACGATCAAGTGGAAATTTCCCGGACGGATGGTTTTCTCCTCGGCATCACGGCGCCGGTCCGCGAGTCGGGAGATATCGCCGATTCACCGGGGGTACGCCTGGAGGGGCCGGCCGGTGTCTTGGAATTGTCCGCGGGTGTTATTTTCGCCAAACGTCACGTGCACATGACGCCGCAGGACGCGCAGGTTTTCGGCGTGTCCGATGGAGATATGGTCGCTGTACATACCGGCTCGCGCGGCGGACGCGCACTGACATTCGGGGACGTGCGGGTGCGGGTGAGCGACCGGTTTCAGTTGGAAATGCATATTGATACGGATGAAGCGAATGCGGCGGGCATTGGGTCAGGCGCCGAGGGGGCTCTGGTCGCTAATGATCGTGCTGTCGTAGTTTGCCGATCGCACTGACTGGTGAGCCTCTACCGGTCAATCAGCGGGGCCGGTCCGGATGTGGCCTTGCTGCATGGATGGGGTTTGCATGGCGGGGTCTTCGCGTCTTTGGCGACCGCGCTGGCCTCTACCCATCGGGTCCATGTGTTGGACCTCCCGGGGCATGGTTACTCGCCCTGGTCGAAAAGTGCCGGTGACCTCGAGGGCTGGGCACGACTCACTGCGGCCCATCTGCCGGCGCGCTGCGCGGTGATTGGATGGTCTCTACGTTGTCAGCGAACGATAGGAATCTATGTGCGGCAATGGTATTGTTTTCGCCGATTTGTCCGAGGCCCGACGAATAGTTGGGGTATTCAGAAATCTCGCGCTGACGCTCAAGCCCTGAGGTTTCCTTATGGGCTCTTCAATCTAGGCCAATGCCATGTCATGCATCGACGTTCCTTCTACCCACTGGCTGCGCCTGCGCTCGCGGCTGCTTAGTACCGGCATGGGCGCGTGCTGTGCCTTGTTGCTCGGCGCACCCGTAGATGCCCAGACCGTGCCTGCCGTAGCGCCTCTAAGCCCGCCGATCGCGACCGGACTCAGCGCCGGCCTCGCGCAGCCACCAATCGGCAACGGGTACCCCGGCCTTGTCACGACCAGTTCCCACTTCATCGTCCTACCCAAGTTACGGGTCAAGGAGGTCGAGAACCTGATTGACGATATCTGCTCCGAACTGCAGCTCAACTACGGATTTCAGCGCAATCGTAGCCGCGCCAACCCAGCCGTCGCCCCAGTCGATGAAGCGGTAATCTATCGGTCGGTGGCGATCGGTACCGGCGATTACCCTAACGTCGTCTACTTTGGATATCTCTTCCTACCCCGGCAAAGTCCGCAACTGTGGGTGTATTCCGACATTCAACAACCCCTGCCCAGCGGGCTTGATGTATCAGCCACCTCGCCCCTGCTGGACGGCGTGATCAAAGCGGTGTTTGCCAAAACGGCCGACTATCAGGCCCACCTTTCCCTGCAGGATCTGCGCTCTGATGTGATCAATCTGTCCTATGTCGATGCCGATGGGGCGCTGTACGCCCTGCGCGCGATGGGCTTCTCGGCCATCACCAGTGACCAGGGCTTGTTCGAGGACGATTCCTTCAAAGGCATGATAGGCAACGCACCGCCCGAAGGCCCGCCCCAGCCGGGGGCGGGCGGGATGGGGCTTACCGGTGACGCTGCCGCGGCCGCTCTGGCCGCGCAAAACGGACAGCAAGGCCCGAATGCTGGCGGCATGATGGGTGGCGGCATGATGGGTGGCGGCATGATGGGTGGCGGCATGATGGGCGGCATGATGGGCGGCATGGGCGGCATGGGCGGCATGGGCGGCATGGGCGGCATGGGCGGCATGGGCGGGGGCGCCGGCACCAGCTCGCTCCCGACCTCGAGCAAGTACCCCACGATTCGCCAACTGCCGACGTCGATTGCCTACAAACGCTTGCCGATGATTCTCAAAATGCCTGCTGCCGACGAGTACAGCACCGGCTTGGTCGGCTCGATGCCGCCAATGGGCGGCATGATGGGTGGCGGCATGATGGGTGGCATGATGGGTGGCATGATGGGCGGATATGGCGGCGGTAGTGGCTATGGCGGATATGGCGGCGGCGGCCTGGGTGGTGGCAGTGGCTCTGGGGTCGGCGGCGGCGGCATGGCCAACGCCTCAATTGCCGGGATGAGCATGACCTCGCCGTTAGCTACACCGGTCACCAACGGCGCCAATGCGCAACTAATGATCCTGTCCGACCCCAATGATCCAAGCCAGCTCTATCGGATCCGTGCCGCGATCGACTCCATCGTCGATAAACCCGCCAAGCAGGTGTACATCGAAGCAATGATCATAGAGGTCGACACCGACGCACTGCGGCAATTGGGTGTGCAGTGGCAAGGCGCCAAAGGCAAGAACTCACTCACGATCGGCGCCTTAGGTCCGATCGCTGCCGGCAATGGCCAAGCGCTACTGTTCCATAGCATGAACGACTCCGCCCCGAGTTCATTTAGTGCAACGATCAACGCCCTGGTCAACAAGAATTTGGCCACCATCATGTCTCGTCCGAGCGTCATCACACTCGATAACCGCCAGGCCGCTATCAAAGTAGGCACCGATATTCCGATTGCGAATACCACTACCAATCTAGGTGTTTCCTCGTCTTCGTTCAGTTACCAGTCTACTGGCATCTCGCTCAATGTCCGACCGCGCGTGTCCCAAGACAATAGTGAAATCAGTCTGCTGATCGATGCCTCGGTGACGACTGTAGTGCCCGGCGCCGACGTCTCGATCACCAATGCCACCGGCCAAGTCCTAACCAGCGCACCGACGATCAACTCCAGAAAGGTGGAAACCTACGCGCGGGTGCCCAACAGCAACCCCTTGATCCTCGCCGGACTGGTCAATGAAACCAAGTCCACTCAAACCTCCGGCGTCCCCTATCTCTCTGCAATCCCAGGGCTAGGTAAGTTGTTCTCCTACGAGAGCCCACAAGCCAACAAGACGGAAGTGGTAATCGTGCTCACGCCGACCGTCATCCCCGAGTCCAAGCGCGAGATTCAGATGAATTATCCGAAAGACTCGCCCCTCTACAACCGCCTCTCGGACAGGCTGTTCCGCGACCAGTATCGACTGACCACGCAGGACTCCATCCCGTTCTACACCAGCAAGCGTCTCACCGACGCGCAGCGCGCCGCCGATCTGATCATATCGAAGGATCAAAAGTTCGCTAAAACAGCAGCAATTACTGAACTGGCCTACAAGAATATCCCGGGTGAAGACACGTTAGTCTTCAACAGCTTGAGCAAAATTGTAGCGCGCTTGAAGCTGCTTGATTCTGGTGCCATGAACAATGAGGATTTGCTCGTTTATCGGCGCGATGCAGGTGGTGTTTTGAGCAAAGAAAGTCTGATCGCTATCGTCAATCGATTTGGCGGCAACACAAACAAATCAATGTTCTTTAAGCCTCGTCAGGCATTAACAATGACCTTTGGCGTACCCGACGTGCACGCAAGGCCAGGCCGAGGTGACGAGGCGTATATTCCGGTGATCAAACTGGTAGATATGGGCGAAGACACCACTAGCGCATTCGTTTGGCATCAGAACATGCCAGACGCACAAGAAGGATTATGTCATTTTTTTACTTACACTATCGTAATCGAAGGACAGGACGATTTAGACCGTTTGAAAAATACGGCCATTGCGCGGCAAATGTTGTCCTTGAGTGGCGGACCTGACATCTTGAAAATTGAAACCTTCACACCAGGACGGGTCATCAATATCGGGACTTTGGGCGCCGGCACCGCCCGACTGTTGGATATAGAGTTTGCGCATGACTACGTGCGCGCGACAATCCCTGATCAGCTCTTTGAAGCCGAGCAAGACAGCGCGCTGGATCTGTTTGAGGCCACACTCAATACGCCAGATGTCCAAAGGATTCTGTTGCACTGAACAATGAAAAAAATAGAAAACCGCGTCAGCAACCGATTTGCGCTGTATAGCTCCGACTTGAAAACTCTTTGTAAGCTGGCAACCGAACGCCACAGACACCTATTCGGGCGCGTCGACCGTCCTTACATCGCATCGCAAAATTTCATCGAACAAGCAGTTTGACAGTCAAATAATAACCCTCGCCTCGCTGCGCTTGAATACAGTCCGACGGCAGATCGAGAGACTAATTTTCGGCGCAAACCCCCGGCGTCCACTTCGACTTCCTCCACCCGTGGCCGCCGGGACAAACGTGTCATGCGCGCCTGCAATGGCATTTTTGCTGGTGATGGCGCTGTTGGAAATGATCGCGAGTAACTGCCAGGTCTCTAGGCTGCGACCGGCCGATCGCTCCAGTGGAATACTGGAGCGGCATTGCGCGCATCGATCAGCGCTAGACAAGTAAGCCGCGTAGTCACCGGTTACCCTGCGTCGCCCTGCTTCATCCAGCCCTTCAACGTCGGGGTATTCATGTGCAGGCTCGACGCCACATCCGCAATCCCTCGAGCGCCTTCGCCACCGCCCACCCCCTAAACTTGCTCGTATGTCCTTGTTCTTCTTGACTACAATATTCTTTGGTCTCCATCTTCGCACGATGGAAAACTTGAGACGACAGATAGCTTGACGACGGGCGTTATAGAGGCCAGCGCAGAGCCTGACAGTATTTGACAGGAACCCACGGGTTGCTGTGGTAAAATTAAGTAGGAAGTCTCTGCTGGCTAACGTCAGTGATTGGGCTGCCGAGCAACGATTTTAATAGCTTGCTATTCGGATGATTAAAAACTCACAATCTCTAATCACAGGAAATATTCAATGAAACGTATTGCACTGTGCGCTCTCGTGCTATCCACTCTTCCGATGATGACCGCGCAAGCCACCACTTGCAACGTCACGGTTCCTAAGGGCAGGTACCTAAAGCTTTGCTCACAAACTGTACATCCGGACGGAAGCGACGGCCAGCACTGCGAGGCAGCGACACCTGGTGTTGGGAAGCCGATGGTGATCACTCCCGGTCCGTTTGTGAAGGGCAATGTTAAGGGCCTACACACCACCACGGTGTATGACTGCGCTAATCCTGCCAACAAAACTACCTGCAATTTGGTGGCGACCTGTCAGACCTGATGGGTGTAGCGGAAGTCTTCAAGCTAATTGTCGCATTTGTGGTTTAACTGCGGTTCATTTTGCGATTTGATTATCTAATTCGAAGTTCTCCGTTTTGTCGGTTTGCGCTGGGTTGAGGCTGACGACGGCGACGTGACGCCAGTTTCGCGTCTGCCGCTTCCAGCGCATAAGGCGTCTGTGCTGTGCGGCGGGGGTTATTCTCCCCGCGCACGGCGATGACGTGGCGGCAACGCGTTACTCGCGGCGCTGTAGGGACGGCGCCGCGGATTGGGACGTAACCGGTAACTACGCGACGTACTTGTCGAGCGCTGATCGAGGCGGACAATACCGCTCCAGTATTCCACTGGAGCAGTCTGATGTCGAAGCATCGTAGTATCGAGGCGCGGCGGTCGTTAGTCGAAGGTTTTGGGGG
>CAIVRI010000015.1 GCA_903908265.1 uncultured Pseudomonadota bacterium | reverse complement strand
ACGATCAGAAACGCCAAGTTCGCCAGCACCACACCCGCCGGCGCACCCACCTGCGCAAAGCTGCCATAAAAACCGCGCTGCGCCGGCGGCGCACTCTCGACCACCAGCAACATCGCGCCGCCCCATTGCCCACCGATCGCCAAGCCCTGCACACAGCGCAGCAAGACCAAGAGTGCCGGGGCCGCGACACCAATCACCGCATACCCCGGCAAGAGCCCAATCAGTGCGGTGGCCGTGCCCATCACCACCAGCGCCCCCGCCAGCGCCGCTTTGCGGCCCAAGCGATCGCCCACATAGCCGAAGACCACGGCGCCAAAGGGACGCGCCAAAAAGCCCACCGCATAAGTGCTCAGCGAGGCCAGCACCGAAATCACCGCCGGCATGCCCTTGGGGAAGAACAGCGTCGGGAACACCAAAGAGGCGGCAATGCCGTACAGATAAAAGTCGAACCACTCGATACTCGCGCCGACCAGACTCGTCGCCGCCAGGCGCACCATCGAACGCGGTGGCGCACTCATCGGCTGGCCCCGTCGGCCGACAGCATGTGCTGGTGCACCACCTGGCCGTTCTTCATCACAAAACGCACCTGCGCTAAGCGGGCGATATCCGCCAGCGGATCGCCATCGACCGCCATCAGATCCGCCAGCGCCCCCGGCGCCACGACCCCTAAGGTCCCCGCTTGCCCGAGCAGCTCCGCCGCCTTCGTGGTTGCCGATTGGATCGCCTGCATCGGCGTCATGCCGAGCGCCACTTCCCGATCAAACTCCTGCGCGATCGGTTCATTCCACGGAATGCCGCCCATGTCGGTACCGAAGGCGATCTTGACGCCCGCCGCCAGTGCTTTCTGGAAGGTCACTGCGTGTACGGCGGCCCGCACCCGATCCCGCTCGCCGGACGGCGTACCGGCCGGATCCCAGTCGCGGTAATACACGGCCAGTGTCGGCACGTACCACAGGTCCATGCGCTTCAATTGCGCGATCTGCGCATCGGTCATTTCCAGACCATGCTCGATCGAGTCACAGCCGCCATCGAGTGCGCGCTGCAAGCCGATGCCGTTATAGGCATGGCAGGCCACCTTGCGGCCCCAGCCGTGCGTTTCGTCGGTGATCGCGCGCAGTTCCTCTAGCGTCAGGGTCGGTTGCGTGACCAGGTGCCCCGCCGCATCCAGCCACGAGCGATGGGTCATGTAGACCTTGATCCAGTCCGCGCCGTTGTCGAGCTGTTCGCGCGCCGCCTTGCGCGCCGCGACCGGACCATCGATCAGTTGCGCGCCTTTGGGGACGTTGATTTCTGGTGCGTAGCCTTCCAGCGGATAGCCGCCGGTGGTAGAGATCGCGCGCGTGACCACGAACAAGCGCGGCCCCTCGATGTAGCCGGCCTCGATCGCTTCCTTGATACCGACGTCGCCGTAGCCGGCCCCTTCGGTCTCGAGATCCCGCAGCGTCGTAAAGCCCTGCTCGAGCGCACGCCGCGCCGAGACCACCGCACGCGCGGCGCGGAAGGATTGCGGGTGCTTGAGCAACTGCGCGTCATAGCCGCCCTCTTCTGGCACCTCGCCCTGCAAGAACAGATGCGTGTGGGTATCGATCAAACCCGGCAACAGCGTCGCCGCGCCCAGATCCACCACCTGCACGCCCGCCGGTGCCACATAGCGCGCCCGGTCGACGACCGCACTGATATGACCGGCACGGATTTCCACCGCAATCAGACCGCGTGGCGGCGCGCCCGTGCCATCGATCAAGTGCCCGGCATATACCACCGTGACCGCGGGCACCGGCGGGGTCGCCCCCGCCAGCGACGCTGTGAGTACGGCGCACGCCATCCACCACGCGCGGTTCATCGTTCGGCCTTCGCAGGCGACACGACCGGCGGCCATTCTTGCGAAACCCCTTCGAATAAACTCACGGTTTTCTCCAAGCGTAGGGTGCCGTCGTGCACGCCAATCGTATGCGGATGGCCTGGCTCATAGCCGGTCCAGAGCGAGACGCCGGCGTAAGCGCCGTCGTTGCGCAAAATGTAGTAGGTCATGTCGACATATTGGAGGCGATGCATGTCGCCGTCGTAATTGCGCACGATACGCTGCAAAGTATCCATACCCGCTTCCAACGGCGTCATGCCGTGGCGCATGTTCTCGACGATCGTATGGGCGCCGGCGACGCGGATATTCTCCTCGCCACTGCCAGTAGCCCCGGCCGAGCCCACATCCTGATCGGTGTAACAGCCCGCACCGATGATGGGCGAGTCACCGAGGCGGCCGGGTAACTTCCACGCCAAGCCACTGGTCGTAGTGCAGCCGCTCATATCGCCGTTGGCCGCCAGCGCCGAACAGTGCACGGTGCCGGTCGGCGGAAACACAATCTTGTGGATCGCCGCCGAACGTACCGCCGGGTCGATACCCAGATCCTCGGCCAAGCGCTGCAGGCGCTCGTGCAATTCGAGCCGCTGATCGGCCGAGCGCGACTGAAAGCGATCGCGCCAGTGCGGGCTCGAGATCCCCGGCCCCCACCAGTCCGAGTGCGCTTCCTTCCACAGCAACCAGACTTTGCGGGTGTCCTCGGTGAGCAGATTCTCGCGCTGCATGCCGCGCGCGACCGCAAAGCGTTCGGCGCCTTCCCCGACCAGCATGACGTGACCCGAGTGGTGCATCACCTCGCGCGCGAGTTCGGCCATGGTGCGGATGTTGCGCACACCACCGGCAGCACCGGCCCGACGGGTGGGGCCGTGCATGCAGGAGGCATCGAGTTCGACCATCCCTTCCTCATTGGGCAGTCCGCCCAAGCCCACACTGTCATCGTTCGGATCGTCTTCGCATCCTTTGACCACCTGGATCGCAGCGTCCAACGTGTCGCCGCCGCTCTTCAAGTGTGCATAGGCGCGCGTCAGATACTCATACCCGTTGCCCGCACACACCAGCACCGGCTTGTGGGCCGCCAGCATCTGTTGCTTGGGCGCGATCACCGCGCTCGCCGCGGCCGATCCGGACACGGCCGTGGACCCAAGTGCGCCGAGCGCCACACCAGACATAAATTCGCGTCGTGACAGTGACATGCGTTCCCCTCAGCAAAGTCGACTCCGGGGCACACTGTAACGCGCCACGGGGCCGTCGGATATGCCCGCCACTGCACAGGAAACGGAGTACGGACACCGGATCAAGACGGTATCTTGTGGCCATGCCCGATCCGACCCCACGGACCTTGGCCGAGCGACTCGAAGCCATCGCGCGCCACCGGTCGCCAAGCCACCTGCAGCACCGCTTCAAGGTGCGCTTTGGACTCTCCCCCCAACAATACCAAGACGGCTACCGGATGCAGCGGCGGCGCGGCGCCCTGCAAGCCGGCGGCGCCGGCCAAGTCATCCATTACGCAACCCGATGGATCACGGAGGGGCTGCGGCTCTTGGCAGCCACCGCGCAAGTGCTCGGTAGGAAGTAGACCGCAAAGCGCACTGGCTCGCGCGGGGACGACGGTCGCACCACTGTCGCCCGCATCGACGGCTGCGCAGTTGGCCGACAGGATCCGCCGACGGCTAGGACACTTTCCGATCAACGAGCGTTGGCTTTTTGCTCGCACCAGCAATGCAAGCAACTGCCAGCAACCAAGTTCCGCTCTGGGGCCCCGTTTGGGCTGTGTATGGGAACGTCCTCAGGCTCCCGGATCCGACTGCAAAAACGTCTCGTAGTCCTGACCACCGTAGAACACACCGAGGATCGACACCTGCGCAGCGTCGTCGACCGCAAAAGCAATGATCGCCCGACCCTTATAATGCGTGATTCGCAGTCCAGCGCGGATGTCCTCGCGGCGCCTCCCTCTCAGCGGAACGTGGTTCAGGCCCTCGCAATGGGCAACGATTGCGTTGGTGTAGTGGAGCGCCACATCGGGGGACGCATGGTCGGCAATGTAACGGTAGAGCGCTGCCAGTTGCTCCTCAGCTTCGGGCGCGAAAACGACCGAATACGTCGTCACGGTTTGACGCGGGTCTTCTTGTGCTCTGCCGCCAGTCGTGCGCGCACCCGCGTGCCGCTCACCGCCCGCGTCGGATCGGCCTTTAGCGCGTCATAGGCAGGACCAACCTGGTCGCGTACCCACTGCTCCATCGCGCGATCGCGCGCCATCAGCACGCGCATGCCGTCCCGGATCACTTCACTTTCTGTCGCGTACTCGCCGGACGCAACCTTAGCCTTGATCACCTCGGCCATGTCCTTTGGTAGCGTGATGCTCAGTTGTTGGGTCGTGCGCATGAACTGCTCCGCATAGTAGGATTAAATCCTATCAACATTTCGGCCTCACGTCAGTCCCTAGCCTGAATGACCCTTAATTTAAGGCGCGCCCTCGCACCGCTACGGCTGCAGTCAGTGCCATTCCTGTTAGCGCAACTAACCGAATTCGCAGATCGTTCCGGCAACCCTCTTGCGAGACCGCATAGGCTGCCGCTGCACGTGCGACTGCCGTCGCATCAATGGTCAGGCGCACTGCCGCGCCCCAGATCGCTTGCCCTTGCCGTGGCTCCATCCATCTGCGCTGCACCGGCAACGTAACGCGAGGGGATCTCCAGCGTTCGGCCGCCAATGCGGATGGACTTCGTGGCCGACTCTGGGGCCCACGGTAACGCGCCACGGGGCCGTCGGATATGCCCGCCACTGCACAGGAAACGGAGTGCAGACACCGGATCGAGACGGTATCTTGTGGCCATGCCCGATCCGACCCCACTGACTGTGGCCGAGCGACTCGAAGCCATCGCGCGCCACCTGCGCGAGCACGCGGATACCGCGCTGCCGCTGGCGCAGTTGGCGGCCCGGGCGCACCTGTCACCGAGCCACTTGCAGCGCCGCTTCAAGGCGCGCTTTGGGCTCTCCCCCAAACAATACCAAGACGGCTATCGGATGCAGCGGCTACGCGGTGCCCTGCAATCGGGCGCCTCGGTGACCGAGGCGATCGCCACCGCCGGCTTTGGCTCCTCCAGTCGCCTCTATGGGCAAGCCACGCGCACGCTCGGCATGCCACCGAGCCGCTATCGGGCCGGCGGCGCCGGCGAAGTCATTCATTACGCCATCCGATGGACCGCCGAGGGACTGCTGCTGATGGCGGCCACCGCACAGGGGGTGTGCCTGGCCGAATTCGGCGCCGACGAGGCCGCGCTCCTGGCGCAGTTGCAGCGGGAGTTCCCCAAGGCCGAGTGCGTGCCCGCCAACGCGATCGGAGCCGACTTGGACGCCTGGATCTTAGCCCTGAATACACACCTGCAAGGCGCCGGCCCCGCACCGGATCTGCCGCTGGATCTGCGTGGCACCGCCTTTCAGTTACAGGTTTGGCAGTTTTTGCGCACGCTCGAACCCGGTGCGCGGCGCACCTACAGCGACGTCGCGCAAGCGATCGGCGCACCGCGCGCGGTGCGCGCGGCGGCCTCCGCCTGTGGCGCCAATCGGATTGCGATCCTCGTGCCCTGCCATCGCGTACTGCGCGGTGATGGCGGCCTCGGCGGCTACCGCTGGGGCGTAGAGCGTAAAGACCGCCTGCTGGCGCGCGAGGCGCGCACGTCCACCCCTCAGTAGGCGGTGTAGGCGGTTTTCACCGTCGTATAGAACTCCACCGCATAACGGCCTTGTTCACGAGCCCCATACGAGCTGCCCTTGCGGCCCCCAAACGGCACGTGATAATCCACCCCCGCGGTGGCGAGATTGACCATCACAAGACCCGCCTCCGCCCGATGCGTGAACTCGCGTGCATACTTGAGGCTGCGCGTGCAGATGCCGGCCGACAAGCCAAACGCCGTGTCATTGGCCAATGCCAGCGCGTGCTCAAAATCGTCCGCTGCAATCACAGACGCACACGGCCCGAAGATTTCCTCACGGCTCGTGCGCATTGTGTTGGTCGCCTCTAAGAACAGCGCCGGGCGCATGTAATAGCCCCGCGTAGCCAACTCCAAACGCTCGCCACCGACCACCGTCGCGCCTTCTTGACGCGCCAGATCCACATAGCGTTGATTGTTGGCCAGCTGCGCCTCCGACACCACCGGTCCGATCTGCGTGGCGGACTCCAGCGCATGCCCGACCCGCAGCGCCTGCATCGCCTGCGTCATCCGCTCGGTGAATTGCGCCAAGATGCCGCGCTCCACGATAAAGCGCGAGGCCGCCGTGCAGCGCTGTCCGGTCGAGTAGAACGCCGCGTTCACGCACTGCGGCAAGACCGCATCCAGATCCGCGTCATTGAGAATAATCATCGGATTCTTGCCGCCCATCTCGGCCTGCACTTTCAACTGCCGTGCCGCGGCCTTGGCGATCAAGCCACGACCCACGTCCACCGAGCCGGTGAACGACAGCGCCGACAGTCCCGGATGATCGACCAGCGCCTCACCGACCACGCGGCCGCGCCCCATGACGAGGTTGAACACCCCCGCCGGCACACCGGCCTCTACCAAAATCTCGGCCAGCGCATGCACCGACGCCGGCGTCAGATCGGCCGGCTTGATCACCACCGCATTGCCATAAGCGAGGGCCGGTGCGATTTTCCACGCCGGAATCGCAATCGGAAAATTCCACGGCGTGATCAGACCCACCACACCGAGTGGCTGACGGCGGATTTCTACGTCGACGCCTGGGCGCACCGAGTCGAGCGCTTCGCCGGGCGTGCGCAGCACTTCACCGGCAAAGAACTTAAACAGTTGTGCCGCCCGATTGACCTCCCCGACACCCTCCGCCAACGTCTTGCCCTCTTCCGCCGACAGCAAGCGCCCGAGCACGTCGCGACGCGCCTCGATCAAGCGCCCGGCGCGCTCGAGTACGTCCGCGCGCAGCTGCAGCGCACGGCCCCAGGCCGGCTGCGCCCGGCGCGCAGCGGCCACCGCCGCATCGACATCGGCGGCAGTGCCTTGCGCAAACTGCCCGAGACTGTGCTCGAGATCGGAGGGATTGCGGTTATCCGTCGCCCCCACGCCTGTGCTCCACACCCCATCAATCAGATTCCGTTTCACGTCGGCGTGCTGCATCGGGACAGATCCTTACATCGGTAAAATCAAACGCAACTCAAAAGCCATACTCACGCCGCACTTCGGCGTTGTGTTCCCCCAAGCGCGGTGCGGGCCGCCCCGTCGCCAAGGCCGCACCACTGAACTGGATCGGGGTGCGCACACCCGGTAGGGTACCGCCGGCGACCTGGGGCGCGGTCATTTCGATCTGCAGTCCGCGGTATTGCACCTGCGGGTCGGCAAACACATCGGCCACCGTATTGATCGGACCGGCCGGTACCGCGACGCTGGCCAAGCGGGCGAGCAACGCATCGCGGGTCCAGCGGCGCAAATAAGCGCTCAGCGCCGGCACCAACTCCGCGCGGTGGATCACGCGGCCCTCGTTGGTCGTGTAACGCGCATCGGTGGCCAAGTCGGTCGCCGTCAACACCGCGCACAGGCGCTGAAACTGACCGTCGTTGCCGACTGCGAGCATCACGTGCCCATCGGCGACCGCGCACACCTGATAAGGCACGATGTTCGGATGGGCATTGCCATAGCGGGTGGGCACCGCCCCGGAGACCAGATAGTTCATCGCTTGATTGGCCAACACCCCGACCATCACATCGAGCAGCGCCATATCGACCTGCTGACCGAGGCCCGTGCGCTCGCGCTGCGCGAGCGCGGCTTGCACGGCGATGACGCCGTACACGCCGGTAAAAATGTCCGCAAAGGCCACACCCATTTTTTGCGGCTCGCCCGTCGGCTCCCCGGTCAGCGACATGATGCCGCTCATGCCCTGGATCATCGCATCGTAACCGGCGCGCTCGGCATAGGGTCCGTTCTGGCCAAAGCCCGTCACGGAACAGTACACAAGGCGGGGGTGTTTGGCGGCAAGACTCGTATAGTCCAGCCCGTACTTGGCCAAGCCGCCGGTCTTGAAGTTCTCGATCACCACATCGGCCTTGGCAATCAAGGCGTGCACAAAGGCCAGATCCTCGGGCTTGCGGTAATCGGCCACCACGGCACGCTTGCCGCGGTTGCAACTGTGAAAGTACGCCGCATCGAGGCGCGCGCCATCGGCCCCCTCGATGAAGGGCGGGCCCCATTTGCGGGTGTCGTCGCCTTCGGGCGCTTCGACCTTGATGACCTCCGCACCCAAATCCGCGAGCGTCTGACCGATCCAGGGACCGGCCAAAATCCGCGCCAACTCAACCACCTGCAATCCTTCGAGTGGCGCACGCATAGGTTGCAACTCAGAAGAACGCTTGCAGACCGGTCTGGGCCCGGCCGAGGATCAGCGCGTGCACGTCGTGCGTGCCTTCATAGGTATTCACGGTCTCCAGGTTCTGGGCATGGCGCAGCACGTGATAGCCGGCCTGAATGCCGTTACCGCCGTGCATATCGCGCGCCATGCGCGCGATGTCGAGCGCCTTACCACAGTTGTTGCGCTTGACGATCGAGATCATCTCCGGCGCCATTTTGCCGTCATCGAACAAGCGACCGACGCGCAACGAGGCCTGCAGACCCAGCGCGATCTCAGTCTGCATATCGGCGAGTTTTTTCTGGTACAGCTGCGTCTGCGCCAGCGGTCGCCCAAACTGATGCCGCTCGAGGCCATAGTCGCGGGCGCGGTGCCAGCAGTCCTCTGCCGCGCCCATGACGCCCCACGAGATGCCATAGCGGGCGCGGTTCAAGCACTCAAACGGGCCGCGCAGACCCGCAACGTTCGGCAACAACGCGCTCTCGTCCACGTCGACATCCTGCATCACGATCTCGCCGGTGATGGACGCGCGCAAGGAGAGCTTGCCTTCGATCTTCGGCGCCGACAGTCCCGCCATGCCCTTCTCGAGCACAAAGCCGCGAATGGCATTGTCATGCGCTTCGGATTTTGCCCAGACAACGAACACATCGGCGATCGGGCTGTTGGAGATCCACATCTTGGCGCCGTTGAGGCGATAGCCCGTGGCGGTTTTGACCGCGCGGGTCTTCATACCACCCGGATCAGAACCGGCACCGGGCTCGGTCAGGCCAAAGCAACCGATCTTCTCGCCCGAGGCCAAGCCTGGCAGATAGCGCTGCCGCTGCGCTTCGCTACCGAAGGCGTAGATCGGATGCATGACGAGCGAGGACTGCACGCTCATCATGGAGCGATAACCCGAATCGACGCGCTCGATCTCGCGCGCAACGAGTCCGTAGGCCACATAAGAAGATCCCGCCCCGCCGTATTCGGTTGGGATGGTCACGCCGAGTAGGCCCAACTCCCCAAACTCCCGAAAGATCGCCGGGTCGGTGTGCTCATTCAAATAGGCATCCGTCACCCGCGGCATCAAGCGTGCCTGCGCATAGGCACGCGCCGCATCGCGGATCTGCGTTTCCTCGTCGTTCAGTTGCTCGGCAAAACGAAACGGGTCAGCCCAGTCAAAAGCAGCGTGATCGGCCATGGCAAGCGTCCTCGGTGCGGGCCTTCGCCCGACGGCAGGTGGGGGGTCTATCCCGATTACGCCAGACTCTTTTGATGCATTCAATGCTTTAATATTTGTTTTTGATCCACTTTGAGCATCAATGATGATCGACAGCCGTCTCTTGCACGCCTTCGTCGCGGTCGCCGACACCCTGCACTTTGGCCGGGCCGCCGATCGGCTGGCGCTAGGCCAGTCAGTGCTATCCCGCCAAATTCGGGACCTGGAGCAGACCCTCGGCACCCGCCTGCTACAGCGGGGCCGGCGCTCGGCCGTGAGCCTGACCGACGCCGGACAGGCGCTGCTCGCCGAAAGCCGCAGCGCCCTCGCCCAACTGGAGCGCGCGGCGGTGGTGGCGCGCCGCGCCGGGCGCGGCGAAGTCGGTCGGCTCGCCATCGGCTACGTGGCCTCCGCCGCGCTCACCGGCGTGCTACCCAAAACGCTCAGCCGCTTTCGGGTGGCGCGCCCGGAAGTCGAGGTGGAACTGGCCGCCGTCGAAACCCCGCGCCAACTGGCGGCACTGGCCGAGGGTACCCTCGATATCGGCTTTCTACGCCCACGTTCGACCTACCCCGAGGGAGTCGACGCCTTGATCGTGCACCGCGAGGGCTTGCTGCTGGGGGTCAGTGCGAACCACCGCCTCGCGCACGGACGGGTACTGCCGGCACTGCTGGCCGGTGAGCGCTTGATCGTGCCGCAGTTCGAAGAAGCGGACGGCTTCGAAGGCCATTGGGCCGCGCTCGCCCAACTTGGCGCCTTTAGTCCCGGTCCGGTGCTACGCGTGCGCGATTTCATTACCGCCATCACCCTGGCGGCCGCCGGCTACGGCGTCGCCTTGGTGCCGCACTCGGTCACTGCGCTCGCACTCACCGGCATCGCGTACCGACCGCTCGAGGCATACGTCGCCACCGCGGACCTCGCCGTGGCCTGGCGGCGCAACAATCCCTCCGCCGCCGTGCGCGCCTTCGTCGAGAGCCTGCGCACCACGCAGCCGGTTTGAAACTGTTAAAATTTGTGCCCAACGCGTAGCACGACCCGCCTGAGCATGACCGAACCGAACCGCCAGGCCGAGCGTCGCACTATTCCGTATGCCGAATTTGTGGCGATGATGGCGTGCCTATCCGCCCTCGGCGCCATCGCCACCGATGCAATGTTGCCGGCACTGCCCGCCATCGGCAGCGCTTTTGCGGTGACCGATGCCAACCGCTTGCAGTACGTCGTCACCACCTTCTTGATGGGCTCAGGCATAGGCCAACTGGCCTTTGGTCCGCTGTCCGACACCTACGGCCGACGCCGCGTCCTGCTGACGGGCATTGGCCTGTATACCCTGCTGTCTCTCGTCGCCGCGCTGTCCCCCTCCTTACCGATCCTGTTCATCGCCCGCGTGCTGCAAGGCATGGCCTCGGCGGCGGCCGTTGTGCTCTCGCGTGCCATCATTCGGGATCAGTACGCCGGCAGCCGGATGGCCAAAGTCTCCTCCACGATCTTCATCGTCTTTTTGGCAGCGCCCATCTTGGCGCCGAGTATTGGCCAGGCGATTCTCTTGATCGCACCATGGCGTTATATCTTTGGCTTCCTGGCCCTGATGGCGGCGCTGCTGTTTGGGTGGGTGGGGCTGCGCTTGCCGGAAACGTGGCCGGCCGAACGGCGCCATCCGTTGGGCTTTGGGCCAGTGGTAGCCACGGCACGCTTCGTGCTCAGTCACCCGTCCTCGCTGCTGTATTCAGGCGCGATGATGGTGCTCTTTGGCGCCTTACTGACCTACGTCGCGACCATGCCGCAGATCTTTAACGACGTCTTTCACGCGCCTACGCGTATGGCACCGGGGTTTGCGGCCGTCGCGGCGATGATGGGGCTGGGCTCCTTTACCAACGTCAAAATCGTCGAGCGCTTCGGCATGCACCGCATCTCACATAGCGCCCTGCTGGGCCTACTGGTCGTCAGTGCCGTACACACGCTAGTCGCCGCGCACGGACCGGAAAGCATCCTCACCTTCACGCTACTGCAAGGCCTCACCATGTTGTGCTTTGGCTTGTGCTTAGCCAATTTCGGCGCCATCTCCATGCAGCCGATGGGCAAGGTGGCCGGCAGCGCCGCTTCGCTACAAGGCATGTCGATGGGCTTGGGCGGCGCGCTCCTGGGTGCGCTCTGTGGCAGTTTTTGGCACGGCTCGATTCGCCTGCTGCCACTGGTTTTTCTAATCTTGGGCCTCGTCGCCCTATCGCTGGTGCTACTGGCCGAACGCGGCCGCCTGTTCCACAACCACTACGGCCCCTTACACAGTCACTGAGTCGGCGCCCCCGCTGGGGCGCCGACTCCGTAGGGCGTACGTGCACTGCACGCAACCCTCAGCCCATGAAGTAGACCGCGAGTTTGTTGCCATCGAGATCGCGGAAGTAACCGGCATAGAAGCCATCACCGCGTGGGCCCACAGCACCTTCGTCTTTACCGCCGAGTGCCAACGCGCGGGCGTGCACGGCATCAACCTGGGCTGCGGACGTCGCGGTCAACGAGATCATCATGCCGTTGCCCACCGAGGCCGCCTCGCCATTGATGGGGCTGATAATCAACAGCATCTGGCCGTTGGTGAAATTCCAAGCGATGAAGCGCTCGGTCTCCCAGCCGCGCGTAGCGCCGAATTCGGCGAGCAGGGCGTCATAGAAAGCGGCGCCGCGCGCCATGTCTTGGGTGCCGAGCGTGACGTAACCGATCATAGACAAACTCCTCAATCAGATAGGGTAGCGAATCTGCAGTATGCCTGAAGGTGGCAGTGCAACAACTTCCGCGATGGGCGCAAAGTCGCTGAAATCCTAGAGAAATTTTTCGGCAGTTTTCGCGGGGCCCTGAGATCTGCTCTGGAAGAGGTGTCGGTTAACGTTTCACGCAAAGCTTTAGGCTACTCAATAGTGGGGTAACGTCGATCAGCCTGGATCAGGAATCTCAGGTCAGGTCAGAACCGCAGACCTGATACCTGAATTGAGAAACTCCGACGTAAAACGATTCGCCCAAGGCACTCAAGGATACGCCGAGATATGCCGACGCCAGCGTTTGCGAACCGTCATGCGCGATTTCCGGCTTGAGGACCACCCGATTTCCCGAGTTGGGACCCACCTGATGTGGGATGCCGGCGAGCGAGCCAGACCCACTTTCTACATGGACGAATTTTTGACGTCAATGATAAGTTAATACGGAATGATTATTGTTAAATAGGCTGAGGCACTCGACATGTCGGGTT
>CAIVRI010000014.1 GCA_903908265.1 uncultured Pseudomonadota bacterium | reverse complement strand
CCAATCCCGTTGTGCCTCCGCAGGGTCCGCAATCGCGATATTTTCGGCGGGAGCTCCACGTGCTAACCAGCCACCCACCAGGGCCCTGGCCATCTGTCCGCCGCCAATGATTGCGACGCGAGGCCAAGTTTCATTCCGTTTTTTCATGCCTTTGTCCGTTCACCAAATATCGCCGTGCCGATGCGAACATGCGTCGCACCTTCCATTATCGCCGCTTCGAGGTCTGCACTCATCCCCATGGATAGAGTATCAAGACCTAGCCCTTGGCCGTTTAAATCTTCCCGTAATTGACGCAGTGCAGCGAAATAGTGCCGCTGCAGCGTCGGGTCTGGAGTCTCTGGCGGAATACACATCAGGCCCCTTAGCCGCAGCCGCGGCAACGCTGCGATGCGCGAAGCCAAGTCGGGCAAGGCGGAGGGCAGAACGCCACCCTTGGTGGCCTCGTCGCCGAGTTTGACCTGTATACACACATTGAGCGCCGGCGCGTGTGCCGGCCGTTGCACTGACAGCCGTTCAGCCACTTTGAGCCTATCCACGGTATGGACCCAATCAAAGAACTCGGCTACCGGTCGACATTTATTGGATTGCAACTGGCCAATGTAGTGCCACGAGACCTGCTCCCGCGATGCGGCCAATGATGCCATTCTAGGCAGTGCTTCCTGTAGGTAGTTCTCCCCTATCTGCGTTAATCCGGCCGCAATCGCCGCGCCGACGACTGATGCCGGCTGGGTCTTCGTGACCCCAATGAGGGCGATGGCGCCCGACTGGCGGCCCGCCAGTACCGCCGCCCGCGCGATGCGTTCTCGGACCGCCGTCAGGCGCAGAGGTGAAAACTGAGGATTAGTTAACATATCGAGTCCGGGTGCACATGACTATACTCTGCTCCTACCGAGCCGGCGACCTGTTCCCCGTGAGGTCCTAATGACCGTTGATATCGCACAACTGCTGGCATTCACGGTCAAGAACAACGCTTCGGACCTTCACCTCTCTGCGGGGATGCCGCCGATGATCCGTGTCGATGGCGACATGAAGCGGATCAACATGCCAGCACTGTCTCATAAAGATGTACACAGCATGGTGTACGACATTATGAATGACAAGCAGCGCAAGGCTTACGAAGAGTTCTTCGAGACCGACTTTTCTTTTGAAATCCCAAACATGGCGCGTTTTCGCGTCAATGCCTTCAATCAGCATCGCGGTGCGGGAGCAGTCTTCCGCTGGATCCCCTGTGAAATTCAGTCACTCGAGGACTTGCACGCGCCGCGCGTCTTCCGCGACCTATGCATGCTGCCCCGTGGGTTGGTCCTCGTAACCGGGCCGACCGGGTCGGGTAAGTCCACGACGCTTGCTGCGATGATCGACCACTGCAATAACGAGCGTCCTGACCACGTTATTACCATTGAGGACCCGATTGAAGCGGTGCATGAATCTAGGCGCTGCCTGATCAATCAGCGCGAAGTGCACCGTGATACGCTTGGCTTCACAGAAGCCCTACGTTCGGCATTGCGCGAAGATCCAGACATCATTCTTGTCGGCGAACTGCGTGATCTAGAAACAATCCGCCTGGCCCTGACCGCCGCTGAGACCGGCCATTTAGTTTTCGGCACGCTACATACGTCGTCGGCCGCCAAGACTGTCGATCGCATCGTGGATGTCTTTCCCGGCGGCGAAAAAGACATGGTCCGCTCAATGCTCTCAGAAAGCCTGCGCGCAGTCATTTCGCAGACGCTGCTGAAGAAAATCGGCGGCGGCCGTATTGCAGCGCACGAAATAATGATGGGGACACCGGCGATTCGAAACCTCATTCGCGAAGGTAAAATTGCCCAAATGTATTCGTCCATTCAGACCGGCCAGTCCTCTGGAATGCAAACCTTGGACCAGTGTCTCCAGGACTTGGTTGCGAAGGGCATGGTCACCAAGGACGAAGCGCGCCTGAAGGCGCAGAACAAGGAGTCGATCTAACCGCTCTGGCGGAAGGGCTAAACGACCATGGAGCGGGATCAAGCGACAAAATTGATGCAGGATTTGTTGCGCCGTATGCTGGAAAAGCGCGGCTCAGATCTGTTCATCACCTGCGGATTTCCACCGGCTATCAAAATTGATGGCGAGGTACGCCCGCAAGCGGAACGTCCGCTAACCCCTGAACAAAGCGCTCTGCTGACCCGCGCGATAATGACCGACCGCCAATTGCGAGAATTCGACTCCACAAAGGAATGCCAATTCGCAATTGCACCGCAGGGCATTGGGCGATTTCGTGTCAGCGCTTTTGTGCAGCAGGGTCAAACTGGTTGCGTCCTTCGGACAATCGCAACCCGAATCCCTTCGCTGGACGAGTTGCTGCTCCCGAGCGTCCTAAAAGATGTCGCTTTATTAAAGCGAGGGCTTGCGATCGTCGTGGGTGGCACCGGATCCGGCAAGTCGACAACCTTGGCTGCGATGGTGGACTATCGTAATAGCCAAACACGGGGTCACATTGTCACGATCGAAGACCCCATCGAATATGTGCATCCCCATCGGCAGTGCGTGGTCACTCAGCGTGAGGTGGGTGTCGATACAGATTCGTGGCACTCGGCACTCCGCAACACGCTACGGCAAGCGCCAGACGTGATTCTTATTGGCGAGATTCGAGACCGAGAAACGATGGAATACGGCGTTCAATTTGCCGAGACCGGGCATCTCGTTCTCGCCACGCTCCATGCCAATAGCGCCAACCAGGCGCTTGATCGGATCATCAATTTTTTTCCTGATGAGCGACGTGAGCAATTGTTGATGGATTTATCTCTCAACATACAAGCGCTTATTTCCCAGCGGTTGATTGCACGTGAGGGTAATCAAGGCCGCATTGCTGCGCTTGAAGTGATGCTGCATTCACCACTTATTGCCGATTTGATATTTAAAGGGGATGTCGCGGGAGTGAAAGACGTCATGGCACGCTCCAATCGCCTAGGGATGAAGACTTTTGACCAGGCGCTCTATGAGCTCTATGAGTCGGAATTCATCTCTTACGAGGATGCCTTGCGGAATGCCGATTCTAAAAATGAGCTTCGCCTGCGTGTAAAGCTTGAGAGCAAGCGGCTCGATCGTATTGGTGGTGAGGAGGCAGCGTCGCTGCAAATCGTCGATGAGTCCTAATCGGATCGCTAACGAACCTAATGTGGGTGACGCTGCGGCACCCGCTAGTGCTGTGTCGTTTACGATCGATACAAAGCCGCTGTTTCGGCTGATGGTCGAAAAGCGTGCTTCCGATCTTTTCTTCACGTCTTACGCGCCAGTGAAGATAAAGATTGATGGGCAGATCTATCCGGTCAACAAAGACATCCTGACTCCCGAAATGGTTCAGGAGGCAGCCTACGGCCTAATGACCCCCGAGCAGGCTCGTTACTTTGATGAGGAGCTCGAAATTGACTTCGCGCTGTCGGAGCCTGGCTTGGGGCGTTTTCGTGCGGCAGTGTTCCATCAAAGAGGCTATCCGGCGATCGTGCTGCGCTACGTAACGGCGGATATGCCTAAGTTGGAGCGGCTTGGCCTCCCCGAAAGTGTCCGGGAGCTCGCGCTTGCCCGCCGCGGTTTGGTGCTGATGGTTGGTTCGGCCGGTTCCGGGAAATCGACTACTTTGGCCGCGATGATTAACCATCGTAACGAGACCGTTTCGGATCATATCTTGACCATTGAGGACCCCATCGAGTTCCTGCATGCCAATAAGCGCTCCATTATTAACCAGCGTGAAGTGGGTCTAGACACAAAGACCTTGCACAGAGCGCTACGCAGCGCGATGCGGGCGGCCCCGGATGTCATTCTGATCGGAGAAATTCGTGACCAGGAGGCGATGCGGGCAGCGATCACATTAGCCGGGACAGGCCATCTTTGCATTGCAACGCTGCATGCGAACAATGCGCCAGAAGCGTTGGACCGAATTATCAACCTGTTTCCCCCGGATGAGCACGCGCAGGTATTGCTCGATCTGTCGCAATATCTCCGCGGCATCTTGGCCCAGCGCTTGGTCCGGGGCGCAGAT
>CAIVRI010000013.1 GCA_903908265.1 uncultured Pseudomonadota bacterium | reverse complement strand
CGGCGGTACCGTGGAGGCGCCGATTGACCGGCATCCGACCAATCGGCTGCGGATGGCGGTACGCCAGACCGGCCGTGAGGCGGTGACGCACTACCGCGTCGTCGAACGTTTCCGCGCCCAGACCCATATCCGGGTCCATCTTGAAACCGGCCGGACGCACCAAATCCGGGTGCATATGACCCATATTGGCTATCCGTTAGTGGGCGATCCGCTGTACGGCCGGCGGCCCCAATTGCCGCGTGCGGCCACTGCCGAATTGGTGGAGACCATGACGGCCTTCCGTCGCCAAGCGCTGCATGCGCGGCGCCTGACCTTCAAACACCCGGTCACGGGCAAGAAGGTTACCTTTGAGGCGCCATTGCCCCCGGACTTTGTGCAGCTCCTCGAGGCGCTGCGCGCAGACGTCAAAGCGGCCGGCCCGGCAGACCCCCGCCTGCGATGATGTCGATTGGTTGGCTGCCGGCACCCTTTGCCGCGCCCCCCGGGGTGTGCGCCGGGGTCACGACCCGTGCAGGTGGCACCAGTGTAGGCGCCCTCGGTACCTTCAATCTGGCCGCCCATGTGGGTGATGCGTCCGCTTGCGTGGCCGAGAACCGCGCCCGCCTGCGCGCCGCCTTAAGTTTGCCGAGCGAGCCGCTCTGGTTGGCACAAGTGCATGGCATTCAAGTCCACGTCGATGACGGCGGCAAAGGCCCCACTGTGCCCTGTGACGCGGCGGTCACCGCGGTGCCTGGGCGGGTGCTCGCGGTCCTGACAGCAGATTGCTTGCCGGTGGTGTTGGTCAGCCGGGACGGACAACGCCTCGGCGTGGCGCACGCGGGCTGGCGGGGGCTAGTCGGCGGTGTGCTTGAAGCCACGGTAGCCGCCATGGGGGGTGTTGGCGATGGTTTGCTGGCGTGGCTAGGGCCTGCGATTGGGCCGGCAGCTTTCGAAGTCGGCGCCGAGGTCCGCGCCGCCTTCGTCAGCGCGTGTCCCGGGGATGCGGTGGGTTTTGTGCCCAATCCGCGGGGTCGCTGGCAGGCGGATCTTGCGCTGCTCGCGCAACGCCGCCTCGCGCGGGTGGGGGTGGCTGCGGTGACCGCCAGTGGCTGGTGCACCGCAGCCGATCCGCAGCGCTTCTATTCGCACCGCCGGGACCCTGCCAGTGGCCGGATGGCAACATTGGTCTGGCGACACGACTGAACCGTTACACTCTGGCCATGACTGTCACGCCCTTCTTTGCTGTTGCAGGCCTTACCGCCTCGGTGGGGCTCGCCTCGACGGTGGTGGCCGCCGTGTTTGTCGCTCTGCCGGAAGTGGGTCGGCGCGCGTTGGTGCCGCATTTGGTCAGTTTTGCCACTGGGGCGCTGCTGGGTGCGGCGTTGCTCGGTCTGATACCGACCGCGATCGAAGGCGTGCCCCCGAGCGGGGTGCGCGGTATTGGCCTCGCGGTGGTGGCCGGCTTGCTGCTATTTTTTGTGCTCGAAAAACTCGTGCTATGGCGCCATTGTCATGACGAGGCCCCGTGTGCCGGACATCCCACGCACGGCGACCCGCATGGCCATGCGCCGCACGTTGCGCCGAACGCAGTTGGACCGATGTTGTTGATCGGTGAGGCGTTCCATAACGCCTTGGACGGCGTCATTGTGGGCGCCGCTTACCTGACCCGACCCGAACTCGGGGTGGCCACGGCGCTAGCCGTGTTCGCGCATGAGTTGCCCCAAGAAATTGGCAATATTGCCATTCTGATGCACGCCGGCGTGCATCGCTGGCGCGCTCTGCTGCTGAACCTGTTGAGTAGTCTGGTGGCGGTCCTCGGTGGCCTTATTGCCTGTGTGGCGGCAGGCCACGCAGTGCCGTTTCTCCCTTATGCGCTGGCAGTGGCGGGGGCCTCCTTGTTGTACGTTGCGGTCGCGGACCTGATCCCCGGCTTACATCGGCAGGTCGACCCGCGCCGTTCGCTGGAGCAACTCGTCTTGATCCTGGCTGGATTGGCGGTGATTTGGTTTACCCAGCATGCCGAAGGCATTGGCTTCGGTTAACCGAGAGTTGAATTCGGGCCGATGGGCCCCACAACGCTTCCAATTACATTCACTTTTGGGAGCCAGCGTATGCGGCAGGATAAGCTGACCTCGAGTTTTCAATTGGCCCTTGCGGACGCCCAGTCGCTCGCGCTTGGGCGTGATCATTCCTTCTTGGAACCGGTCCATTTAGGGCTGGCGCTCGTGGATCAGGCCGGCGGCACCATTCGGCCGCTGTTGGATCGTGCGGGCGTCAACATGACCCAATTGCGCAGCAAACTCGTCGAAGCCGTAGATCGGTTGCCTCGGGTCGAGGGTCATGGCGACGAGGTGCATATCTCCAATGACCTGACGCGCTTGCTCAATGCTTGCGACAAGGCCGCGCAAAAGCGGGGTGATCAATTCATTTCTTCGGAATTGTTCGCGCTGGCGGCCATCGAGGATCGCGGTGATTTAGGGCGTGCTCTGAAGGATGCCGGTGGCCAGAAGGCAGCGATTGAGAAAGCGATCGATGAGATGCGCGGCGGGGCCAACGTCAACGATGCCAATGCCGAGCAGTCGCGTGGTGCGCTGGAGAAATACAGCATTGATCTGACCGAACGCGCCCGCAACGGTAAGCTCGATCCGGTCATTGGTCGCGATGATGAGATTCGTCGCACCATTCAGGTCTTGCAGCGACGCACCAAGAACAATCCGGTGCTGATCGGCGAGCCCGGGGTGGGCAAGACCGCGATCGTCGAGGGACTCGCGCAGCGCATTGTGAATGGCGAGGTCCCCGAAGGACTCAAGCACAAGCGCATTCTGGCGCTCGACATGGGTTCCTTGATCGCGGGCGCCAAGTTCCGCGGTGAATTTGAGGAACGCCTGAAGGGCGTGCTCAGCGATTTGTCCAAGCAAGAAGGCCAGGTCATCTTGTTTATCGATGAATTGCACACCATGGTGGGTGCCGGCAAAGCCGAAGGCTCGATGGATGCGGGCAATATGCTCAAGCCCGCGCTCGCGCGCGGTGAATTGCATTGCGTTGGTGCGACCACCTTGGATGAATATCGCAAGTACATCGAAAAAGACGCAGCACTAGAGCGACGTTTTCAAAAGGTGCTGGTCGACGAGCCCTCGGTGGAAGACACGATCGCGATCCTGCGCGGCTTGAAGGAGCGTTATGCCGTGCATCACAAGGTGCAGATCACCGATCCGGCGATCGTTGCTGCCGCGACTTTGTCGCATCGCTACATTACGGATCGACAGTTGCCGGACAAGGCGATCGATCTGATCGATGAGGCCGGTTCGCGCATTCGGATGGAAATTGACTCCAAACCGGAGGAGATGGATCGACTCGATCGACGGATCATCCAGCTCAAGATGGAGCGCGAGGCGCTACGCAAGGAGAAGGATGAGGCGTCCCGCAAACGACTGGATCAGGCGGAGCTGTCGCTCAAGCAACTCGAGCGCGAGTACGCGGATTTTGACGAGATCTGGAAGCGTGAGAAAGCCGCCTCGCAGGGCGAGGCGGATATCAAGCAGGCGCTGGAGCAAGCGCGGCAGGCCTTTGAGGAGGCGCGTCGGCAGGGCGATCTGGCCAAGATGTCCGAGATTCAATACGGACGTATTCCAGGACTGGAGAAGCGACTGCGGGAAGCAGAGGTCGTGGATCAGTCCGTACAGACCTTGGTGCGCAATAAAGTGACGGAGGAAGAGATCGCTGAAGTGGTATCCAAGTGGACGGGGATTCCCGTCTCCAAGATGCTGGAGGGCGAAAAAGAGAAACTTCTGAAGATGGAGGGGGCGCTGGGTCAGCGGGTCGTTGGGCAAGAGGAGGCCGTCAAGGCCGTGGCGGATGCCATTCGCCGCTCGCGTGCGGGTCTGTCGGACCCCAAGCGACCCAATGGGTCCTTCCTGTTCCTCGGTCCTACGGGCGTGGGCAAGACGGAATTGTCCAAAGCGCTGGCTGAGTTTTTGTTCGACACCGAGCAATCGCTCGTGCGCATCGACATGAGCGAGTTCATGGAGAAACACTCGGTTGCGCGCATGATCGGCGCGCCGCCCGGCTATGTGGGCTACGAAGAGGGGGGGTATCTGACCGAAGCGGTTCGGCGCCGCCCCTATTCGGTGATCCTGCTCGATGAGATCGAAAAAGCGCATCCCGATGTGTTCAACGTGCTGCTACAGGTGCTCGATGATGGACGCCTGACGGATGGGCAGGGACGTACGGTTGATTTTCGTAATACCGTAGTGATTATGACGTCCAATCTCGGTTCGCAGACTATTCAGGAAATGGCCGGCAAGGACTACGCGCGCATGAAGGCCGCGGTGCTGGAGAATGTGACGGGTCACTTCCGGCCTGAGTTCGTCAACCGTATTGATGAGATTGTGGTCTTCCATGCGTTGGGTCGCACCGAGATCCGGCGCATCGTCGATATCCAGATCGAGGGTTTGCGGCGGCGTCTGGCGGATCGCGAACTGCACCTGATCCTGGATGTGGCGGCTTTGGATCGCCTTGGTGAGGCGGGCTTTGACCCTGTCTATGGGGCGCGCCCGCTCAAACGCGCGATCCAGACCGAACTGGAGAACCCGCTGGCGCAGCGCTTGTTGGCGGGTGAGTACTTGTCTGGAGACACGATCGTCGTTTCTGCGGCCTCGGCGGGTCTGGACTTTCACAAGCGGCGTGGGCCGGTGCACTGACGCCCTGCTATGATCCCCCGCCCGCCCCTTGAACGAGGCGGACGGTGGACGCATGCAGGGGTCTACCGAGTCTGCGGAGGTTTTGATGCCCTTCTACGAGTATGAATGTCAGGCCTGTGGTGCCCACCACGAGGCGATGCAGAAGATGAACGATGCGCCACTCAGGAAGTGCCCCGATTGTGGCAAGCCCCGTTTGGTCCGGCTCATCTCGGCGCCCGTGTTCCGTCTGAAGGGCGGCGGCTGGTACGAAACCGACTTCAAGTCGGACAAGGAAAACAAGCGCAATCTGGCGGGCGGGGAAGAGAAGACGGCCAGCGAGAGCGAAGCGGAGTCCCCCCGCAAGGCGGCCAAGAAGGCGGTAAAGCCGGTCGTGCAGAAGGCCAAAAAGCCAGTGCCGGTAAAGGCGAGGGCCAAGGCCGCTGCTAAGGCCAAGGGGAAGCCCAAGGCTAAGGCCAAGGCCAAATCCAAGGCCAAATCCAAGGCAAAGCCCAAGGTGGCAGCCAAAGCCAAGGTCAAGCCGAAGGTGACGGGCAAGGCGCCGGTGTCGAACAAGCCCGCTGCGCGTCCACGCGCGGTCCAAAAGACCGCCAAAAGCTGATTCTGAGGGGCCAGTCTCCAGCGCGCAGCGGCTCGCCTTGCGAGGTATAGAAGCTGGGCCGTAAAATTAACGGTTCCCCAGACGGGGTTGAGGCTTTCCATGCGTTCCCATTATTGCGGTCAGGTCAACGAGTCACTCACGGGTCAGACGGTGCGGGTGGCCGGCTGGGTTCACCGTCGCCGCGATCACGGTGGCGTCATTTTCATCGACCTGCGAGACCGTGACGGCCTGCTGCAGGTGGTCATTGATCCCGACAACGTCGAGGCTTTTGCAGCCGCCGAACGGGTGCGTTCCGAGTACGTACTGTCGATTGAGGGCGTGGTGCGGGCGCGGCCGGCAGGGACGGCCAATGCAAACTTAGCCTCCGGCCAAGTGGAAATGTTGTGTGGGACGCTGACGATTTTGAATCGCTCCGAAGCGCTGCCATTCCAGTTGGATGAGGACGTGCGCGAAGAAGTGCGCTTGCGTTACCGCTACCTGGACCTGCGTCGCGACGTCATGCGTGACCGCCTGTTGCTGCGGCACAAGGCAACCCGAGCGATCCGCAATTATTTGGATGAGCACCGCTTCGTAGACATCGAGACGCCGATGTTGACCAAGGCGACGCCCGAAGGCGCGCGTGACTACCTCGTGCCCTCGCGCACCCATCCCGGTTCGTTCTTTGCGTTGCCGCAGTCACCGCAGATCTTCAAGCAGTTACTCATGGTGAGCGGTTTTGACCGCTACTATCAGATTGTGCGTTGTTTCCGTGATGAGGATCTACGCGCTGACCGGCAGCCGGATTTTACGCAGGTGGATATCGAGACCTCGTTCTTGTCGCAGGACCAGATCATGGTTGAGATGGAAGGTCTCGTGCGGCACCTGTTCAAGGAAGTGCTCGGCGCCGACCTGCCCGCGTTTCCGCGCATGAGCTATGCGGAGGCCATGCGCCGTTACGGCTCGGACAAGCCGGATTTGCGCATTGCGCTGGAATTGGTCGATGTGGCCGATCTCGTGCGCGACTGCGACTTCAAGGTATTCGCCGGTCCTGCTGCCGCGGCGGATGGTCGCGTGGCTGCATTGCGGGTCCCCGGTGGCAATGCGATGTCGCGCAGCCAGATTGACGAGTACACCGCTTATGTGGCCCGTTATGGCGCCAAGGGCTTGGCCTACGTCAAGGTGAATGATCTGGCGCAGGGTCGTGCGGGCCTGCAGTCGCCGATCCTCAAGTTCCTGTCCGATGTTGCGGTCGAGGGCATCCTCGCCCGGACCGGCGCGCAGTCGGGCGACCTGATCTTCTTCGGTGCGGACAAGACCAAGGTGGTCAATGACGCATTGGGCGCGTTGCGTCTCAAGGTGGGTGCTGATCTCAAGTTGGTTACAGCCGGCTGGCGGCCGTTGTGGGTGGTGGACTTCCCGATGTTTGAACGCGATGACGACGCGCAGCGTTGGGTGGCCATGCATCACCCCTTCACCGCGCCTGTCAACGAAGATCCGGCTGCGCTGTCGGCAGATCCGGGCGCGGCGATCGCGAAGGCCTATGACTGCGTACTCAATGGCTCGGAGATTGGTGGCGGATCAGTGCGTATTTATCGCGAAGATCTGCAGTCCACCGTGTTCGGAATGCTGGGTATCGAAGCGGAAGAGGCGCAGCGCAAGTTCGGCTTCCTGCTCGAGGCCTTACGTTACGGCGCGCCGCCGCATGGCGGGATTGCCTTCGGTCTGGATCGCCTGATCATGCTGATGACGGGCGCAGATTCCATTCGCGAGGTCATTGCCTTCCCGAAGACGCAGACCGCGTTCTGTCCGCTCACCGAAGCGCCGACGCCGGTCAGTGAGCAGCAGCTCAAAGACCTGCACATCCGCTTGCGCCCAGCCGTGATCGCCAGTTGAATCCCCGCCGACGGCGGTCGCAATGGCCGTCGTTTGGGCGCGAGCGCCTTCAGTGCGTAGGTCGGCTGAGACTGCGCAATCGGTAGAGTGCGTCGAGCGCTTCGCGGGGCGTGAGGCAGTCGGGATCCAAGGTGAGCACTGCATCGAGTACGGCGTGCGCCGCCGGATCCTGCGCGGGCGGCTCGATTGGTGCGGATGCCGCGGGAGCAAACGCCAGTTCCACCTGGGGCGACGTCCGTTCGGCCGCCGCGCTTTTGGCTTCCAGTTCCGCCAGATAACGCCGAGCCGCTGCGATGACCTCGCGCGGTACGCCGGCCAGGCGAGCGACCTGCAACCCGTAGCTCTTGCTGGCCGGTCCCGCTTTGACCGCGTGCAAGAACACGAGTCCGTCACCATGTTCGGTGGCATCGAGATGCGCATTGGCAACGCCTGGGCAGCGCTCGGCCAGCGCCGTCAGTTCAAAATAGTGCGTTGCAAACAGCGTGAACGCGCGTGTGCGGCGCGCCATGTGGTCCGCCGCTGCGTACGCCAGCGATAAGCCATCGAAGGTGCTGGTGCCGCGGCCGATCTCATCCATCAGGACGAGACTGTTGGTGGTCGCGTTGTTGAGGATGTTGGCAGCCTCGGTCATCTCGACCATGAAGGTCGAGCGTCCACCCGCCAGATCGTCAGCCGCACCAATACGGGTATAGATCCGATCGATAGCGCCGATCACAGCCCGTTCCGCCGGTACGTGGCTGCCGATCCGTGCGAGCAAAACGATCAACGCCGTCTGGCGCATGTAGGTCGATTTGCCGCCCATGTTCGGACCGGTGATGACCAGCATGCGTTGTGTTTCGTCAAGGACGAGATCATTGGGTACAAAGGGCGAATCGAGCAACGACTCCACGACCGGATGACGACCACCCACGATGGTGAGGCAGGAGGTGTCGACGTATTCCGGCGCGTTCCAACGCAACGCGCGCGAACGGCGGGCGAGGTTGCCTAGCACGTCGACCAGTGCAAGCGCATTGGCGGTTGCCTGTAGCGCGGGCAGCGCTTCAAGTAGGGACTCGAGCAGGCTTTCGTACAGGGAGCGCTCACGTGCCAGCGAGCGCTCCCGGGCGCCCAGCACCTTGTCTTCGAACTGCTTGAGTTCCGGGGTCAGGAATCGTTCTGCGTTCTTGACGGTTTGGCGCCGGACATAGTCGGCCGGGACGTTGTCGGCGTCGCGCCGATTAAGTTCGATGTAGTAACCCGACACGCGGTTATAGGCTAGTTTCAGGCTCTGCAATCCGGTGCGCTCACGCTCACGGGTCTCCAGCTCGAGTAGGTAACGGTCGGTGTCGGTGGCAATCAGTCGCAGCTCGTCGAGCTCGGCATCAAAGCCGGCCGCGATCACGCCGCCTTCGCGCAGCAGGTGTGGTGGCGACTCGGCGACGGCGCGTGTGAGCAGATCGACCAGCGCCGGATGGCCTTGTAGCGCCGGAGCGGCCTCGTCGAGCAGCGGCGAATCGTGGGCGGTGACGAGCGCGCCGACGGCGGGTAAGGCGGCGAGCGAGCCGCGCAGTTGGGCGAGGTCGCGTGGGCGTGCCGTCTTCAGGGCAATCCGCGCCAGAATACGTTCTAGGTCGCCGATACCGGCGAGGTGCTCGGCCAACGCATCCGCCTGGTCCGACGCGAGTAACTCGCCGATGGCATGCAAGCGCCGCTGCAACGGGTGGTGGTCGCGCAAGGGGCGGCCGAGCCAGCGGCGTAATTCGCGGCCGCCCATGGTGGTGGAGGTGCGGTCCAGCACGCCGATCAGGGTGGCCTGCTCGCGTCCGACCAAGCTCTGCTCGAGTTCGAGGTTGCGACGGGTGGCGGCGTCGAGTAGTACCGCGTCATCGCGCCGCTCGGTCGTCAGGCCCGTCAGATGCGGCAGCGCGGCCCGTTGGGTTTCCTGCACGTACTGCAGCAACGCCCCGGCGGCGGTGATCGCGCCCGGCAGCGCCGCGCAACCGAAGCCTTCGAGGTCGCGGACGTTGAATTGTTGGGTCAGGAGTCGTTCTGCGACGTTGCGTTCGAAGTGCCACGGCGCGCGCCGGGTGGCGCCAGGTAGGTTCTCGACGACGCTGCCCTCTGCGACCAATAATTCTGCGGGTCGTAAGCGGGCCAGTTCCGCCTCGGCCGCTGCCCGGCCCTCGACCTGCATGACGCTGAAACGGCCTGAGGACAATTCGAGCCACGCGATACCAAAGGTGTCGCCTGAGGCAGCGACGGCCGCTAGGAAGGTCGCGCGCCGCTCTTCTAGGAGACCGTCATCGGTGACGGTGCCCGGCGTCACGATCCGAATGATTTTGCGTTCCACCGGGCCTTTGCTCTTGCCCGGCTCCCCGATTTGCTCGCACAGGGCGACGGATTCCCCCATCCGGACCAGTCGCGCCAGGTAGGTTTCGACGGTGCCCACCGGGACGCCGGCCATAGGGATCGGCGCGCCGGCGGACTGGCCGCGCACCGTCAACGTGATGTCGAGAAGTCGCGCGGCTTTGCGGGCGTCCTCGTAGAACAACTCGTAAAAGTCACCCATTCTGTACAACAGCAGGACGGTCGGGCACTCGGCCTTGAGTGCCAGATACTGGGCCATCATGGGGGTATGACTTACGAGTCCCTCTGGGGCTTTTGCTTTTTCTATTTTTTCTTTTTTCATCAAAAACTTAGCGACGTTGCGCTGCTCCAATCTGATTCAAACCAACTCAAAGTAAATCAATGTGTCTCGTACCTTTTGGGGACTCATTTCAGGGGGGCGTCGGGTGCAGGACACTTCTGGCTCCGTGGATTAATAAAGTTCGCATGTAGGTGTCGCCTCGCGCCTCTTGTGCAGCACTATCGAAACTAATGCGACGAAGCTTGGGTAAGTGCCGATTTTCCTGATTGGTCATCACCGCCAATATTCTAGTCCTACCTTCGGTAACCACGGAAAGATTGGACCAGCAATGTACTCTACGACGTTGCTCGTCGTAACGGATGGGTCCGAGTGCAGACGCACCGGGCTGTTTCAAACCCGCGCAGGCATATTGATTGGCCATATGGGTTGGGCAATAGGGACCAGATGAATCGGAAATTTCATATTTTTGGCCCGCTTAAATGTTGGGGTGACTTGGGCAATAATGCCCAGCCGCGATTAACCCTAACCTCGCCAACGAAATGGAACGCAAATTGAAAGCAGTACGCAAGCAATATCCGGCCAGGACACGCCATGCCCTGTCCTGGCGGCCCTGACAACGGGCACGGGGCCATCTTCACTTGAATACCCTCATACTCATCTGCGCTTGCGCGCTGACATTTGTGCTGCTCCTCACCTTTGAGTCTGGCCGGCAGGTTCTGCGCTCCTGCGTCCGTGTCGATCCTGCACTGTTGACATTGGCTTCAGGTCTGCGTGCCGCCCTGGGTATGTTTTTCGTTCTGTATGTCAGCCGTGCCACAGGACACAACGAAATCAGCACTCCGGCAGCGCTCGGTGTTCTCCTAACAACGCTCGCAGACTTTTCGGAACCCTACGGGGAGCGTCTGCGTGCGATGAGTCTTACAGCCGCCGTTACGGCTGTTTCGGTTTTGCTCGGCGGCTTGGTGTCCGGGTATCCAGTGCTGCATCTTGTCGTTGGGCTGAGTGTTGCCATGCTCGTAGGTTACGCTGGGGCGATTGGTCCGCGATCCGCCCTCGTCGGGCTTTTTTGCCTGGCGCTGTTTTCTTTTTACTCAGGTGACCCGATCGCTTTGGGTCGCGCGTTCACAAACGCCGCTTGGTACTTCGCGAGTGGCCTGCTTAGCGCGGTCATCGCATGCGCGGCCTGGATGTTTGCCCGGTATCACCCTACACGACGCAAGATAGGGGTTGGTTTCCGGCAACTCGCGACCGCATTTACAGAGGGCGGCACCCGTCGCGCTGACTTGCGGGTTGTCTCAGCCGTCGGTGTGGCCAGCGCCTCGATCGTCAACAGCGGCGCGAGCGATAAGACGCAACAATGGCTGGAAGCGCTTCTCGACGAGGTCGAGGTGAGCCGCGTGATCCTCTGTGCGCTCGCGCAGTCGAACGCGCGCAACATGGAGGCAGTGGCCATTGGGAACGTGCTTGCCGCGGCGAGTGCGCTGGGCCGCCAGGTCGAGCGCAGCCTCACCTGGTCACACAGTACCCCGCGTATGCGAGAGGAATTGAGCGCGCTCAAGCGTATGTGCGAGTCCTGTGTGGAACCCGCCGTGCGCGCTCTTGCCACGAAACTGTTGGATAGCTTTTCCAGGACGGTCAAACTGCTCACGTGCCGATGGCCGATTGGTCAGCACGCATGCCCAACTAAGGAGGGGGGGCGTGGTATCGCAGGTCTGGCGGGTCTGCGTCAGCATCTGCACTGGCGCGACATTCACGTCCGCCACGCCTTGAAGTTCGGTGTGACCTACACCGTCGGGACGGCGCTTGCGCTTGGTCCTCTGAACGAGATGCTGGATCGACATGGCTTCTGGATCCCGCTGACGGTGGCGTGGGTATGCAAGCCCGACGTGGCTGGATCGATTAGCCGCTTCAGCATGCGCTTGTGTGGCACGGTATTTGGAGTGCTTTTGGGTGCAGTGCTGCTGCATTTCATAACCCAGCCAGTGCCCCTGATGATTTTGACCGGGCTCGGAGCCTTTGTGATGTGCGCGACGTTGTTCGCGAACTATTCTCTTACGGTCGTTGGCGTGACGGTGCTGGTGCTCTCGCTGTCCGCGACCATGGGCGGGTATACGGAAGAACTGGCCGATGCGCGCATGATTGCTACGCTGCTCGGTTGCGGACTCGTCCTGCTCAGCGCCTACATCATGCCGGTTCGATCCGGCACGGCGGCGTTGGGGCATCTGGCCAGTATGAGTGGCCGACTGCGTGAGTCTTTGCAGCAGGCATTTGATAAGGAATCGACGGCTGTACGCAGTCCTTGGTGTATGGCGGTGCAGCGGGACAGGTTGGCGGCAGTGGCGGCAATCGCCGTTGCGGACGCCGAGCCTCCAGCTCCCTGGGAGCGTAACGCGATCGGTGTGGAATTACGTGCTCTGGGTGCTGTGCTCGTGGATCTCGAGGGTTTGAGTGCGCGTCTATCGCTGATTCAATTGCTTGGTGAGGACGAAGCACAGGCCGCGGGGACGCGCGCCCAGATGAAACAGTACCTGTCGGTCCTGGATCTGCGACTGGCAGCACTTGCACAACCTGCCAATTCGATCACGGGCGCTGGGCTGGAACCACCCGCGATGAGGTAAAGGCCATGATTCAGTGGGTTGCCCGATGAGGAAAATTATTCGGCTTTGACATCACAGCGGCTCCGCGCCCTGAGCAATTGGTTTGCCCGGAAGGTGACCGAGGTGACCGCCTGTAAGCGTTAAGGGTTGTAGGATGCCCGTCCGTAGCGGCACACCAGTGGCATCCCGATAACTCAAAGGGCGGGCGTCTACAACGCCTATGCCTACGCCGACGAGATGCGCAAGTGGCGGGATCGGTCGGCCGAGCCTGTGGCGGGAATCGTTGCGCCGCGCGCCAAACCGGCGCGTGCTCGACCCCGCGAGCGCGAATGAGGGCGCGCCTTGGCGGGACCGTTATCGGCGTGGTGCGATATGCCGCGCCTGTCGGTGGACATCGACGTGGTCTACACGCCATGGCAAACACCGCGCGAGCAGCCGCTGGCGGCCATCGCTGGCGAAATCGACGCGATCGCCGGGCGGCTCGCAAAAAGGAGCCGCGTACCCGTAAGGTGGCGAGCAGCAGTCTTCCCGGGATTATGGGCGCTTTACCGGCTACCCTTGGCAGATCAGACTGGCGGATGATCGAGTTGCTTAATCCGACGGCAGACCTAGGCCGCTACGCCCTAGCCTGTGGTTGACCGAAATTGACGGAACCCCTATGCACAGCCCAGATGAACGTGTCGAATCGGTCCAGCGAGCCCCCGTGCCTCGTCTGGCGCGCTGGCTGCAGTTGCTGCGGGTCCATCATTGGCTCAAGAACGCACTCTTGGCCGTGCCGTACCTCACGGCGCAGGCCTGGTTACGGCCCGATGCGATCTACCCGCTGGCGCGTGGGGTGTTGTCCTTGTCCTTGATTGCGTCGGCGACCTACGTGCTGAACGATTTGGCCGATCTTGCGCACGATCGTGCGCACGCGGCAAAGCGACACCGGCCGTTGGCGGCCGGCACGATTGGCGTCCCTGCAGCGCTCGGTGTTGCTGGGTTTTTGGCGTTGCTAGGCGCCGGTCTAGCCGCGACGGTGGGACGGCACTTTCTATTCGTGGTCGCGCTGTATGTGTTGTTGACCACCCTCTATACCCGGGCGCTCAAGCGCGTGGCGTTGCTTGATGTACTCCTGTTGGCGTCGCTGTGGGTGTTGCGGCTCGTTGCCGGCGCTGCGGCGATTGACGTGGTCTTGTCGAACTGGCTGCTAAGCTTCGGCGCGTTCTTATTCTTGAGTCTGTCGCTGGTAAAACGTGCCGCGGAGTTAACGGCCTACCACGGGCCTGCCGAGCAACTGTTGCCGGGCCGTGGTTATGGGCGCCGTGATCTGCCGGCCATTCTCGGTTTTGGCATCGCGACGGGGACCGTGTCGGTGTTGGTGCTGGCGCTGTTCGTGGATTCGACCGCCGCACTGCATGCCTACCCGCATCACGAGCGGTTATGGCTGTTATGTGCACCGCTGTGGTTCTGGCTGGCGCGTTTGTGGCTGATCACCGCGCGCGGCGAGCTGCATCACGACCCGATCGTCTATAGCTTGAAGGATCGCGCCAGCTGGGTGTCTTTGCTTGCGATCATGGGCATCTGGATCTCGGCGCTAGCGGTATGGTGAATTTCTCCGCCCCTTCGCGACAACTGCGGCTCGTGATACTGCTTTTGTCGGTCTTATTTGTGTTGTGTTTCGACGCGATGTGGACGGGTAAGCGCTACCCTTATGCCGCTGACAGCAGTTCTTATATCGAGATGGCCGACTCGTTGTATCACCAGGGGCAACCGCTGGTGACACCGTGGGATTTTTCGGAAGGCTCTGCTGAGCAGATGCCGCAGAAATTATTTCCCCCCGGTTATCCGGTACTTGTTGCTGCTTTTATTCCCTTCACGGGCGTTGCGCGCACGGCAGCCTTGGTGCCGCCGCGGCTCGCCGCCATGCTGTTGCCCCTATTGGTGCTGGCGCTGTTTGCAGGGGTGATGCCGGCCCGCAGTCTGGCGTTGTTCGCGCTCTACACGCTGCTGACCTCCGGGGTGCGCGGCTGGCAATTTATGGCCTACTCGGACGTGCCCGCCTTGGCATTATCCGTGTTGGCGCTCGGTGCGCTCGCGCGTGGTCTGGGCTTGGTGGCCACAGCGCGCCGGCCGCTGGCGTGGTGTGTGCTCGCAGGGCTCGCCGCCGGCAGTGCTTATACGGTGCGCAACGCCGGTATTGCGGTCTTGGCCATCACGGTGGTGATGCTCGCGGAAAGTTTGTGGCGGCGCGCAGCCTGGCGCGAAGCGCTGGCGGTTGTGGTGGGCGCGGCTGCGCCGCTAACCGCATTGATTGCCTACAATTTGGCAGCCTTCGGTCAATGGCAGCCGTATGCCATGCCGCCCTCGACGCGTCCTTGGACTGTCAATGTCATGGACTGGGCGCGCGCGACCTTCACCGATTTGGGTATGCCCTGGCAGGTGGCCGAGCCATTGCCACACTGGGTGGCCCCGATCGTGATGGTAGGCGTCTTGTGCACGCTTGCCGTGGCGTTTTTTCGCCTTTCTTCCGATCCAAAGCGGCGTGCGCTATTGCTGTTATTGGGCGGCTATGCGGCGGGTGGTGCGCTGCTATTGGTGGTATCTCGCAGTCGTTACGAGTGGGGCAACACGATCGACGAGCGCAATACGTTGCAGTACACGTGGGCGTTGGTGTTCGCATTGCTACTGGCTGTGCCGGTCGTGTTTGATCTGAAGATCGTGCAAGGCTTGCGTCGGGCGGGGCTGGTTTTTTTCGCGTTCGTAGCGGCGCTGTCGGTCCACGATGCCTGGGTCGTCGGTATGGCACCGGCAGAATGGTGGCAGGTGTTGGCGGCTGATACGCAGGTGATCGATGCTGCGGTCGGGCCGCGCGGCACCTTGATGGCATCGAATCAAGCGGTGTTGTTCCGTATCGGTGCGGCAGCGCCGGTGCGCAACTTTGAGATCGGCGGTACGGACACGGAACTACACGCGGCGTTGCAGGTCGTCCAGCACGAGGCGTCAGGGCGTCCGGCCAAGTTGCTGCTGGTCTGTGATCAGTACACGCGGGGTTATTCGATCTGTGGTGGAGCGCCTGTGACGGGGAAGCCACTGCCTGCCTGTGCGCTGGTGCGTACGCTGTCCCCGCGCGTGGCCGTGTGCCCGATCGATGCGCGCGAGGCGTCGTTCCCATGAAGGATGCGCATGATGTAGCGCTGGTGCGACGCGCCGTGGCGGTGGCTACCCGCTTGGGCGGTGGCGGTCTTGCCGGCTTGCGTGACGCGTTTGTGCGGGTGGGCGAGGCGGCGACGTTCGACTCCTGGGTCGCCCACGGCCCGAATCTGCCGATCAGTCCGGTTGCGGTGGCCAGTGCACTGGATGGCTCGCTGGCGGCGTTAGCACGCGCAACGCGACGCGAACCGGCGCTGTTGGCGCAACTGTTAGCCGGGGTCCTGCCCAGTGTGGTGGATGAGTTGACGCCTGACGGGGTATTGCCTGCGCCACCGGTGGGGTGGTTTGGTCGTTGGCGCGCCCTGCTGCGAGCGGTGGCATGACCCTGCCGACAGACCGCAGTTTGCGCCGCTTGGCAGCGCAGGTAGGCCGCTCGCTGCAGGCCGAGGGCGCTTCGGTAACCACGGCGGAGTCGTGCACGGGAGGCTGGATCGCGAAGTGCTTGACCGACGTGCCCGGTAGTTCGGCGTGGTTCCAGACCGGCTATGTGTCCTACGCCAATCGCGCCAAAACCGCGCTCTTGGGTGTGCCGGCGCCGCTGCTGGCCCGGCACGGCGCGGTGAGCGAGCCGGTGGTGCGGCGCATGGCTTCTGGGGCGCTGCGCGCGGCGCACGCCACCTGGGCGGTGTCGGTGTCGGGTATCGCCGGTCCTGACGGCGGGTCGGTGGCCAAACCGGTCGGTACGGTCTGGATTGGCCTTGCGCACCGGGTGGGTCGCCGTGTTGTGGTCGAGGCCTTTCTGTGCGCGTTCCGCGGGGACCGCGAGGCGGTGCGGCGCCGTACCGTGGCGCGGGCGCTGCAAGTTTTGCTCGCGCGATGAGTTGCGTGAAGAGTCGCCGTCTGTTTCTGGCACTGTGGCCAGATGCGGCCACGCGAGCGGACTTGGCGGGGGCGCTCGCGCGCCTGACGTTCCCGGTGGGCGCCCGCCCCTTGGTCAGTGCAGATTGGCATGTGACGCTTGCCTTTTTAGGCACGGTGCCGGAGGTCGCGCGTGCGTCCATTGCGGCGCGCTTAGCCGACTTTCCCGTGTTGTCCGCGCCGCTGGTCCTGGACGCCCTGTCTTGGTGGGAGGACGCCTCCATGTTGGTACTGGAGGCCCGTCACGTGCCCCCGGCCTTGGTGGCGGCGCAGGCGGCGTTGTGCGCGGGTCTCGTAGAGTCTGGTTGGCGCCTGGATGCGCGCCCCTGGCGCCCGCATGTGACCATAGCCCGTGCGGTGTCCAGTGCACCGGCGTTGTCCGGTGGGGTCTCTTGTGTCTGGCCGATCCGTCGGATTGCCCTTGCCGAATCGTTACCGACGGTCGGGCCCACCCGGTATGCGCTGTTGGTGGATCACGAACTGATCTGACGGCTGCATTCGGATGCGTTTTGCCCAGAAATGCGGCTAACACCCGGCGCCCCCCGGTGCGATAATCGGCTTTCACTGACATGAGGATTTCCCACGATGGATGACAATCGCAAGAAGGCGCTCGCCGCCGCTCTAGGCCAGATCGAGAAGCAGTTTGGTAAGGGCTCCGTGATGCGGTTGGGTGATGCCTCTGCCGCAATGGATTTTGATGTCATCCCGACCGGATCTTTGTGCCTCGATATCGCGCTCGGTGTCGGTGGGTTGCCGCGCGGACGTATTGTTGAGATCTACGGTCCGGAATCGTCCGGTAAGACGACGCTGACGCTGGAGGTCATCGCGCAGTGTCAGAAAATGGGTGGCACCGCAGCCTTCGTTGACGCCGAGCATGCGCTCGATCCGATCTACGCGGAGAAGCTCGGCGTACAGGTCGATGACTTGCTCGTGTCGCAGCCAGATACCGGCGAGCAGGCGCTGGAGATCACCGACATGTTGGTTCGCTCCGGCGCCGTCGACATGGTTGTGGTTGACTCGGTCGCGGCGTTGACGCCGAAGGCGGAAATCGAGGGAGAAATGGGTGATTTGCAGGTCGGCCTGCATGCTCGACTCATGAGTCAGGCGCTGCGCAAGCTCACTGGCAATATCAAACGCTCCAACACGATCGTGATCTTCATCAACCAAATTCGCATGAAGATCGGCGTGATGTTCGGTAGCCCCGAAACCACCACCGGTGGCAACGCGTTGAAGTTCTACTCGTCAGTTCGCCTCGACATTCGGCGCATTGGCGCGCTTAAGAATGGCGAGGAAGTGATCGGTAACGCCACGCGCGTGAAGGTCGTCAAGAACAAGGTGGCGCCGCCCTTCCGCGAAGCGGAATTCGAAATCATCTACGGCGAGGGTATCTCGCACGAGGGTGAGATCGTGGATCTCGCGGTCACTCAGAACCTGATTGAGAAATCAGGGTCCTGGTATGCCTATAAGGGTGAGCGCATCGGCCAGGGCAAGGACAATGCGCGCGCGTTCCTCAAGAGTCATCCGGAAATCGCCGCGGAATTGGAGCGCGAGATTCGCACGCGCTTGCTGGCACCGCGGCGCGGACAGACCGGCGCCCCGCTGGTTCCGTCCGAGGATTGATCGCGCTGTGAACGGCGGCGGTGGGTGGAGCGGGGGATTCCGTCGGCGAACCCCGAAGCCGCCGGCAGATCCCGCGAGCGGCGCTGCCGCTCGCGGCAAGGCCTTGAGCCTGCTGTCGCGCCGCGACTACCCGTCCAAACAATTGCGCGATCGTTTGGGCGAGGCCGGCTTTGCAGCCGGTGCCGTGGAGGCGGCGGTCACGGATCTCGAAGACCAGCGTTTCGTGAACGACGAACGGTACGTCGAAACCGCGGTGGCCGGCCGGACCTCCCGTGGTCAAGGCCCGGTCCGCATCACCATCGAACTGGTGCGCCGGGGCTGCCCGAAGGAGCTGGTGGCGGCTTACGTTCAAAGAGAGCATGCCGATTGGATCGACCACGCCATTGCCTTGCGCACGCGTCGATTCGGTGCGGTGGCACCCGTCGATGCCCGGGAACGGGCCCGGCAGGTGCGGTTTTTGCTGCAACGCGGTTTTACCGGCACGCAGGTGCGCGCTGCGTTGGGTGCGGCAGGGGTGGCGGAGGAGCTGGATCTAGAGGACGAGCCGGTCGACTTTGACGCGGATGATGGGACGGATTGATTCCACAACCCATAGGTGGGTCGGCTAGAATCACGGGCATCTTCAACGACTTGCCCCGCTTAAGGCCTCGCCCATGTCTGTCACCCCGCGCCCTCTGGGCAGTACTGCACTTCGTGATCTATTTCTCGACTACTTCCGCCGTCAGGGTCATGCGGTCGTGGCATCGAGCAGCCTTGTGCCGGGGAACGATCCGACACTGCTGTTCACCAATGCCGGCATGGTGCAGTTCAAGGATTCTTTCCTTGGTAAGGAGCAGCGCGCCTATACGCGTGCGGTGACCTCGCAGCGCTGCGTGCGCGCGGGCGGCAAACACAACGATCTGGAGAACGTCGGCTACACCGCGCGTCATCACACGTTCTTCGAGATGCTGGGTAACTTCAGCTTCGGCGACTATTTTAAGCGCGACGCGATTCGTTTCGCGTGGCAGTTCATCACCGGCGAACTCGGTATTCCGAAAGAGCGACTCTGGGTCACGGTGTTTGAGACCGATGACGAGGCGTTTGACTTATGGCGCACCGAAGCCGGCGTCCCAGCGGATCGCATCACGCGCCTCGGGGCCCAGTCCAACTTCTGGGCAATGGGTGATACGGGGCCTTGTGGTCCGTGCACCGAGATTTTTTATGATCATGGCGCTGACATTGCAGGCGGGCCGCCGGGCTCACCCGATGAAGACGGCGACCGGTATGTCGAGATCTGGAATCTCGTATTCATGCAGTACGAGCGCTCTCAGGATGGCACGTTGACCCCGCTGCCGAAGCCCTCGGTCGATACCGGCATGGGTTTGGAGCGTATCGCCGCCGTCTTGCAGGGCGTGCACTCCAACTACGACATCGACTTGTTTAAACAATTGATCGCAGCAGCGGCGCAAGCGACCGGCGCGACCGATTTGTCCTCGCCAAGCCTGCGCGTCATTGCCGATCACATTCGGGCCTGTACTTTTTTGATCGTCGATGGGGTGTTGCCTTCGAACGAGGGACGAGGCTATGTGCTGCGTCGCATCATTCGGCGTGCGATCCGGCACGGCTATCAACTCGGACAGACGGGTGCGTTCTTCTCGACGCTTGTGGATGCGCTGGTCGCGGAGATGGGCTCGGCGTATCCGGAACTGGTCAAGAGCGCCGGTCATGCCCGTCAAGTACTCGCGCAAGAAGAGTCTCGTTTTGCCGAGACCATCAGTGCGGGCATGGCGATGCTGGACACAGCGATCGCCGCGTTGGCGGGCGCTCGAACCCTCGCCGGCGAGATGGTGTTTAAGCTCTATGACACGTATGGCTTCCCCGTCGATCTCACTGCCGATATTGCACGTGAGCGAGGCCTCTCCATTGATGAGGCGGGCTTCGAGACAGCGATGCAGGCGCAACGCGATCGCGCGCGCGCGGCCAGTCGGTTTGGCGTGGACCTGCGCGAAACCGTGCACTTGGATGTGCGTAGTGAATTCTTAGGTTATGCCACCACCGAGGCTAGCGGCCGGGTGCTCGCATTGATTGATGCATCGGGAGTAGAAGTGACTACGCTCGGCGCAGGCGCTGTGGGGCGCGTTGTGCTCGATGCGACCCCGTTTTATGCCGAGAGCGGCGGCCAGGTCGGGGATACGGGCGCATTGGCTGCAGTCGGCGGTGCTTTTGCGGTCAGCGATACCCAGAAATTGCGCGATGCCTTCGCGCACGTGGGTACGGTGACGGCCGGTGAAATGCGTGTCGGCGACGCGGTGACGGCGACCGTAGTGGCTGATCGGCGCGCGGCCACGGCGCGTAATCACTCGGCCACGCATCTGATGCATGAGGCGTTGCAGCAGGTGCTGGGCACGCATGTCCAGCAAAAAGGCTCGTTGGTCGATCCGGAACGTCTGCGTTTTGATTTCTCGCACTTCCAAGCGGTGACCGCAGAGGAAGTCGTGCGAATTGAAGCGATTGTGAACGCGGAAATTCTGGCGAACCGCGAGGCGGTGACTCGGTTGATGGGCTACGACGAAGCGGTGGCCGCAGGCGCGATGGCCTTATTTGGCGAAAAGTACGGTGCTGTCGTGCGTGTGCTCAGTTTTGGCGACTTCTCCACGGAGTTGTGTGGTGGCACCCATGTGGCGCGTACGGGTGATATTGGTCTGTTCAAGATCACCAGCGAAGGCGGCATCGCGGCGGGTGTACGGCGTATCGAAGCGGTCACCGGCGCAGGCGCCTTGGCCTTTTTCAATGCCGGTGAATCTTCGCTGCGCCAGATCAGTGCGCTGTTGCGTAGTAGTCGGGAGGATGCAGCGGAGAAGGTCACGGCGCTAGCGGATCGCGCGAAGAAACTGGAGCGCGAAATCGATGCCTTGAAGGCGCGATTGGCCAGTGCGGAAGGCGCGGATCTGGCCGCGCGGGCCGTGGCGGTCGGCGCGGTACAGGTCGTCGCGGCGCGGTTGGATGGTCTGGACGTCAAGGCGCTGCGGGCGGCGGTTGACGCGCTCAAGGAAAAACTAGGCTCGGCGGTGATCGTGATTGCGGGGGCTGGTGAGGATGGCAAAGTCACCCTGGTCGCGGGTGTGACGGCGGATCTTGTCGGTCGCGTGAAGGCGGGCGATTTGATCGGTTACATTGCGGCACAAGTGGGCGGTAAGGGTGGCGGGCGACCTGAATTTGCGCAGGCAGGGGGCACGGACTTGGGGGCCATTGCTGGCGCTTTGGACAGCGTGCTCGGATGGGTGCAGGCCAAGCTGACCAATTAACGAGGGCCCGCTAGGCCTGCGTGCATCGCTCCATGCATCGTGATACGCGAAGGCCCGGACCTTGCTCCGGGTCGCTTGCGCCCTGTCCTCGCCGGTTCAGCTAAGACCGCAGCGGGCAGCCAAAACATAACCGGGGGTCTGGGGGATTGTGACGGCGCGTCCGACGGCCGTCGCACCGCCCCGTTGTTGGTTGCTAGGTTTGTTCCTGTGCCACTTGGCCACTACACGGCACTCGCATCCGGGTCGATACTGACCAGAAAAAGGACATTTGTATGTCGTACTAGGAAAAATTAGTGTTTTTCCGCTACGGACCCCTCGTTGCGCGCTTCGGCGGCGCCCGAGCGTCGGCCGCCCGGCGTGTGGCCGGGGCGCAGGAGAGAGCCAGAAAAATACAAAATATTAATAATAATCAGTACTTTAAATAATGGCTGCGCCGGCGACGCGGCGCGCTACGGCGTGCGCCTGTTCTGGGCAGCCACGCTCGCATGGCATCACTGAGATCTACGTCACCAAAATACAATTGTCTGGCGCCGTGCATGACCTTATAGTCGCCCACCGAATCAGCAAGAAGTGAGCGAGGGCCGCGTGCTAATCCTAAGTCGCCGTGTGGGCGAGACACTGATCGTGGGCGATAACATTGCCATCACCGTATTGGGCATGCATGGTAATCAGGTTCGGATCGGCGTGGATGCGCCGCGGGATGTCGCAGTGCACCGCGAAGAGATCTTTGATCGCATTCGCCGCGAGCAAGGTGGCGGTGACAAGTCCGGATCTGTGGGCTGACCGATTGGTTTTTCTGCCCCAGACGCGGGGTTTCCTTTGACCCGGGTTCCCTCTGCCCCGTATCATGCCGGCCCCCGGGACGGTATATCCGGAGAGTTGGCCGAGTGGTCGAAGGCGCGCCCCTGCTAAGGGCGTAGGGACCAAAAGTCCCTCGAGGGTTCGAATCCCTCACTCTCCGCCAAGTCTTGAATGGAATCAAGCGTTTAGAGCGCGACTTTATTCCTACATACCAACCCGCATACCTAACTCTGCGTACTACCTTCGGTCACGAGACCAGTGCCGCCCGGCTTAGCACCTGTTTTTTTGTCCGTCCGCGGTCATCAGTTTGAGACGGTCGCCGGTTGCTGGCGGTTTGTATCATCCTGTTTGTGATCGACGCTGGCTTCACAAACATCCCCACGCTGATAACAAACACCGCCATACCCCCCCGGCAGCCCCACCGTACCGGCACCCCCCAATTTCCAAACGGGTCCCTCTGGCGCGGCCTTGCACTTGGATCTGCTCAAACGATGCCAGTGTTTGCCAAGTCGAGGGGGGTGCCCCCCCCGGGGGTCATTTAGGAACACCCCTCGTTAGGGACTCCGTACCTCCTGCCCGTACCACGACCTATATTTCTGTGAAGGCTGGTAACTTTTCGGGCCAACCTCGCATCTACGCGAGCGGGACCCTATGGCCATCAACCAGTATTAGGCATTGAAAGGCTTCCGCATGCAATTCCGGAGGGCGTCTTATGGCCATTCTCACCCGCTTGCTCTTAGCCATCCTATTCGGCGCCTCGGCGCTAGCCGCGGGATGCGCAGCCGGGCCAATTCAAAATCCGGAGCTGCAAGCAGTGGTTGCTAGGGCGGCGTGGGCTCCAATTGCCTCAGCCGCAAATGGATCGATCTTGGCGGTAGACCAAACGTCCCTTCAATCCAGCGGCGACAACATCGATACTTGGATTTGGGGTTATACGTCCGTAATCGGTGAGTGCTTGGAAGCGCTCCCACCCACCAAAGATGCACCGTTCGATCGCCTCGCGACGAACCACAACGGTGAGTTGCTCGACTAGGATTGCCATAAGAGATCTTTATAGCGCGTGTCAGGATCAACGTGTGATCCGGAGCACAGCAGATTACAGAGTATGCAGTCACGTCGCTGTCATCGGCGGATCGACTGCGAAGAGCAGGTGCTTATGCGACCGCTCGTTTTTTGTAGTCCCAAGAGCGTTGCATGAACGCGAGCGCCATGCAGTACGAATGCGGCTCCAACGCCGAGTGCGCTCGCGCAGCGAGATGCCGAACCTTCACCTGCGGCGGCATGTGCATCATCAATGCCGGCTGAAGGGTCATCGTCATGCCCATCTTTAGCGCCTTTCCATAGGACTCAATATTGATATCCGCACGCTCTCATGGCTGCGCTAATGGCTTTTTGTAGCGTGGCTGACTGATCCTTAAAGTTCGCCTGCCGCTGTCCAGTGCTGACATCCATATACAGGTCACGACGTACTTCAATCATGATCGATTCGACACGGACATCGTGTTTGTAAAAGGGCACGGGGACTAATGCCCCTGAAAATGGGACATTGAGTCCAACCTCGTAACCTGCTCGCGTTAATGCGGTCACGAATGCCGACTCGGTGCCCTTGCTCGTGTGCGACGCATCCGTACCGATGCAGATCTCTGGCCGATCGCCCGACCGGTCGGTCTCGTACGGTAACGGCTCGGGTGGATAACTGTGACAGTCAATGATTAACGCCTTGTTGTGATTTTTTATGGCAGCCGCGACGCGCGCGGTCAAGCGCGCATGATGCGGCTGATACCATCGTGCCAAGTAGCTGCTGCGCTCGTCTCCCGAGAGCTCGGCGCGTAGCGAGCCACCCGAGTGCGTCTTGGTATAGATGACCCCCATCCCGCGGGCAGCCATCGGCTCAAGTGCATCTTCATCAAATCGCTCGACGTCGACTACAAGCCGGCTGACTGAAGCACGCACAACCTGGGATGGCGGGATGTTCGCAGCAAATAGCTCATCGGTGTAAAGAGGTGGTTTCGGAATTTAAGACACGGGTATAAGGTGGATTTTGGCTGACCGGGTAATCAACGGGAGGTACGAGATTCATGAGGAAGCCAAGACGGAATTTGTCGCCGGCGTTTAAGGCGAGAGTAGCGCTGGAGGCT